>NZ_JBGBPR010000014.1:0-140158 GCF_041106275.1 Neobacillus sp. BF23-41 | reverse complement strand
GAAACGAATGAACGTAGAAGTACTTCCTTCTCACGATCCTCTGTTAATGTCTAGAAAAGTTTATTAAAAACTGAATAATTATAATTTTTTTGTTCATATATATGAACTTATATTTAAGAGTGTGGACTAGGTATGCTAGTTTTGATTTTAAATGAAAATAATGTGCTTTGTTCCACAAAAAGAAGTCTTTATGAAAAGATTATATTAGTTATTTTTAAGGAATATTTTTTTGTTTATATATATGAACTTAGGTTTTTAATTAATGATAATCTAAGACGTCTTATATTATTAAGATTTACGTTTGAGATTGTTTTATATTTATCTGTCAAGGTGATGAACGGGAAAAGGAGGTTTATCTTTTGGAAGGGAAAGAAAATTCTACATTCCGATCGATGCATCGAATCTTTGAAATATTGGAGGTTTTGTCTAAAAATCCGGAAGGGTTTCCCATGATGAAGATTATGGATGAATTAGACAAACCGGCGAAAAGCAGCGTGTACACACTCTTACAGCAAATGGTCAAAAAACGTTATGTTACTTATTTAGAAAACGAAAAAAAATATAAAGTAGGTCCGTCCTTAATTAAATTGAGTGCAGTAATTATTTCCGAACATACCATTCAAAAACATGCAAGACCTACTATGGAGAAATTATCCCAATTAACAGGTGAGGATACCTACCTTGGGGTTCTGGAAGGGGATCATCTTTTTTACATCGACAACGTGGAGGGAACTGAATCGGTTAGGTTAAATATCCCTGTTGGGGCAACAAGATTTATTCACAGTAGTTGTATTGGTAAATTGATGTTGGCCTATTTAGACCCTAGCGAACAAAGAAAAACTATTGAACAAGCAGGCTTGCCATCAGTTTCACCCTATACTATTACTAACTTTGATACTTTTTTAAAGGAATTAAAACGTATTCGCCAGGAGGAGGTTTCGATCACCAATGAAGAGAGTTTGGAGGGAATCATTGGAATCGCTGCTCCGATAAAAAATAACCGTCATGAGGTGGTAGCTGGGATCTGTATATCAGCTCCGGTTTCACGGGTGGCTCCACGAAAGGATTATTTAGTCAAACTGGTTAAGGAAACGGCAACCGAAATTAGTGAGCAAATTGGATTCGAAAATAGAATGACTGTATCGAAATAAAGGAGGGAAATAACTTGGTCATATCACGTGTCGGTGGTCTTAGAGCTTGCTTCATTTGAATTTTTCAATTTCCGTGCTGAGTATAATGGAATCGAACTCTAACGGAGATAGGGAAGGGATGAAAAATAATGCGTTTAAAAGATAGAGTAACGATCGTCACAGGAGCCGGTCAAGGGATTGGAAACGAAGTAGCACGAAAATTAGGAGAACATGGATCAAAGATTGTCATTGCTGATTTAAATGAAGAAGTTGCATCAAAAGCTTTGGATGAGTTTGAATCTGCCGGTATCGATTCAATATTTATAAAAACTGATGTTGCTGACGAGAAGGATGTACAAAATATGATTCAAGCAACCGTAAGTCATTATGGTGGAGTTGACGGTCTGGTCAATAACGCAGGAATTAGTTTTCGCAAGTCTGTAATGGAAACGTCACTGGAAGAGTGGCAAAAACTAATGAAGGTCAATGTACAAGGTACGTTTCTTTGTTCGAAATATGCCATTCCGGAAATTGCAAAACGCGGCGGTGGTTCAATTGTCAATGTTGCTTCTTGGGTGGCTTACAGAACGATTACACGCCTAGCGGCTTATACGGCATCAAAAGGTGCTATTACATCTTTAACACGTCAAATGGCTTTGGATTGTGGACCCTTAAAGATTCGTGTCAATGCCGTTTGTCCAGGGATCATAGATACTCCTATGCAGAAAAATTTATATGCCGATTTACCGGAAGATGCATTCAAACAAACTCTTGATTATCAACCGCTAGGTCGGATTGGAACGGCTGAAGATATTGCGAATGCTTGCTTATTTTTAGTATCTGATGAATCCAGCTATATAAGCGGGGATTCAATGATGGTTGATGGTGCTTCCTTTGTTAAGCTGCCGCGTCCTTTAATTTTTGACTAGTAAGAATGTGCCTTCTCGGCGATTATTGGGATGTTTCTAAAAAATAAAGGGAAGATTTGTTCACGCTTCCAATTAACCAAAAAGCTAGAGTCTACTAAAACTCAGGAGGGAAAATTATGAAATTAGGACTTTTTTTAATGCCAGCGGTTTCACCGGATACCACACCGTATGATGCAACACAAACGGTTTTGGAAATGATTCGTTATGGGGATGAGATAGGTTACGCTGAAGCTTGGATTGGAGAGCATTATACAACGAGATATGAGCCGATTCCATCTCCTGATTTAGTCATTGCCCAAGCCTTATTGCAAACCAAAAATATTAAATTGGCTCCTGGTGCCCATTTATTGCCATACCATCATCCTGTAGAACTGGCACATCGTATTGCTTATTTGGATCACCTGGCACAAGGAAGACTCATGCTTGGGGTTGCACCGGGCCAATTGCCTGGGGATTGGGAATTGTTTAACGTAGATTGGAAGTCAGGCGAGCATCGTGAAATGACTTTTGAAGCACTCGAGATTATGTTTAAGATTTGGACAGAGAAAGAACCTTTTGAATACAGAGGGAAATATTGGGATGCGAATGGAATAGAACCCATGTATGGCGGTTTATTCGAAATGCATCTGTACCCTTATCAAAAACCATACCCTCCAATTGGAATAGCTGGTACAAGCCCAAATTCAGCTACTTTAAAGCTAGCGGGGCAATATGGATTTATGCCTATGAGTTTAGGAGTGACTCCCGATTCCATTGGCTATCATTGGAACACGATCCAGGAGGGGGCAACCATTGGCGGAAAAACCGCTAATCGTGAAGACTGGAGAGTTGCGCAGCATGTTTTTGTTGCAGATACGGATGAAGAAGCGATAGATTTGGCGGTAAACGGAATGATGGGAGAATTTAATAGAGAATATTATATACCATTGTTGACTAATGCTAAAATGACCTATCGCGTAAAACATCAAGAGGATGTCCCGGATGAAGCCATAACCCCGGAATATTTGGCAAAACATAATTGGTATGTTGGTTCACCGGAAACGGTCGCGAAAAAATTAGACGCTCTCTATGAAGCTGCAGGTGGTTTTGGAACTTTACTAGTAACATGCTACGATTACGGCGAGAACAAAGACGTATGGTTTAAATCGATGAGACTTCTCCAAGAAGAGGTACTCCCAAGGTTAAAGCACAACCGAAAGGTTCAAATCTAACAAAAAATGAATTAGATTTTCATGGATGGGATGGAAGCAGAAATTTCATCCCATCCCAAATACTATCTAGTTACTTAACCTTTGAAAGGAGGCTAATTATGGGACTACTTAGCATCCAAATACTGAATGCAATATCGTACAGTTTATTGCTTGCATTGATCGCATCTGGGTTAGTCATTGTATTCGGAATCATGAAGTTGGTTAATTTCGCCCATGGATCATTTTATATGATTGGTGCTTATATTGGATTTTTGATCTACCAAGTCACGGGTTCATTTATTTTAGCCCTGATCTTGGCACCGATTATAGTTGCCGTCATCGGAATTGTTTTTCAAAAGCTGATTTCGATAAAGCTTAAAGAAAACGATGAATTAAAATATATTCTTCTCACGTTTGGGCTCGCTTTAGTCATTGAAAATGCCGTGAATATGATTTGGGGCAACGATACGCATATTGTTCAACCACCTGAATTTTTGTCAGGAGTTATTCCAATTTTCGGTTTTGATTACCCAGTTTATAGGATTTTTGTTACGGTAATCTCATTGATTACCTGCATACTCATTTACTTATTGATTTCAAAAACGACTTTTGGGATAAAGATCAAAGCCAGCACGGAAGACGGTGAAATGGCTACGGCATTGGGAATTAACGTTAAAAAAACGGGTATGATTGTATTTGGGCTTGGCATAGGTTTAGCGGGGTTTGCAGGGATTATGAGTGCACCTTATTTATCTATTTCTCCGCAAATGGGGATGAACATCATTATTCATTTATTCATCATCATTGTAATTGGTGGGATGGGCAGTTTATCCGGTGCGATCATTGCATCATTCATACTAGGATTCGTAGAAATCATCGGCGGTGTTTTCTTCCCAAATCTATCGATCATCATTATTTATTTGGTAATGTTCTCCATATTAATGGTGAATAAGGACGGAATCGCTAAATTTTTCAAAAGGGAATTGATTTAATGGAAGGGGAAAGGCCTCATGTCTATGGAACATACTGATTTAGTGAGCAAAACCCTTATTCAAAGGAAGAAGTTCGATTTCATGAAATTAGATTGGTGGATATGTTTATTTATCGCCAGTTCGGTCGTTTTGACGGTGACATTTGCTGACTCCTTTTATCAAAGATTAGTGACCGAAATGATGATCTTTGCCTTGCTGGCAATAAGTTTGGATTTACTTCTTGGTTACACAGGGCTTTTAAGTTTAGGACATGCCATCTTTTTTGGCATCAGCGGATTAGTTGCAGCAACTCTTTTTGTCGATTTTCACTACCCTCTCCTATTGGCGCTTTTCGTTTCTATAATGATCACGATGGTGATTGCCTTTATCATTGCTTTGGTCAATTGTAGATTTTCAGGTATTCAGTTTGCTATGTTGACGATTGCTTTTGGACAGTTTTTTTGGACCCTGGCTGTAAATTGGAGACAATACACCGGTGGGCATGACGGAAAAACAATTGTAGATCCATTAACAATGAATCTTGTTTTTACCGTTGATTTAAAAGATCCTGGCAATTTGACTGTCCTAACTGGAGTAATCTTAATACTATCTTATCTTGTTTTAAGAAAAATTATTAATTCTCCATTCGGTAAAATTTTAGTAGCAATTAAGGAAAACGAGAGTCGGGCAATATTTTTAGGTTTTAACTCGTATCGGGTTAAAATTCAAGTGTTTATGTTTGGAGCGTTTTTTAGTTCTATTTCGGGGCTTCTCTATTTTCTCTTAAAATCTTACGTCATCGCTGACAATATCAGTTGGGTTAAATCCGGAGATATATTATTGATGACATTAGTCGGTGGAATGGGAACGATTTTTGGTCCGATGCTAGGGGCAACTTTTTTCGTTTGGTTTAAAGATTGGTCTTCATCTTTCACGGAAAATTGGATGTTTATCATCGGAATTTTGTATATTATCGTCGTTTTATTTTTTCCTAAGGGGGCGTTTGGATGGTTGAACAAATCGAAGTAAAGCAATTCGTTGAATCGGCAGAATCCCCGAAGGGAATAAGAAGTAAAGATTTATTCGTTGCAGAAAACCTTACTTACTCTTACAAAGGACATCAAGTGATCCACGGAATTAGCTTGAATGTCCATGAAGGTGAAGTCAGGGCAATTATCGGTCCAAACGGGGCGGGGAAGACAACGCTGATCAAGCTGTTAAGTGGCGAACTAATTCCCGACGAAGGTTATATTTGGTTTAAACACAAAAATATCACTAAGCTCTCTCCGAATAAGAAACGAAAAATTGGAATTTCGAGATCTTTTCAAATTACGAATATCTTTTTCGGACATACTGTCTATGAAAATGTGAGACTTGCTGTGCAAGCGAACCATAAGGGACAGTATACCTTTTGGAAAAACGTTGATTCTTTTCATGAAATCGAAGAAGAAACTTGGAATTTGTTGAAACAATGTCAATTAATTCAAGTGAAAGACACCCTTAGTTCCAGTTTGTCATATGCCGAGCAAAGGCAAGTGGAGATCGCTTTATGCCTTGCAGGTAAACCGGAAATGTTGTTGTTGGACGAACCCGCCGCAGGGTTATCCAAAGAGGAAAGTAAAAAAATGGCGTCATTGATTACTTCATTGGCGCGCAACCTCCATCTTACCGTCATATTTATTGAACACGATATGGACATTGTCTTTTCCATTTCAGATAAGATATCTGTTATTTACTACGGAAAAGTATTTATGGAGGATGTTCCTGAAAATATCAAATCAGATCCAAGGATTAAAGAGATTTATTTAGGGGAGGAAGCTCATGAGTAACCTACTTGAAGTCCACCAGATTCATTCATTTTACGGTAAAGCTCAAGCCTTGCATGGGTTATCCATCGAAGTTAAAAAGGGAGAGGTTGTGAGTTTAATTGGAAGAAACGGTGTTGGGAAATCAACAACGTTAAAAAGCATTATGGGTTTAGTCAATGTGGAAAAAGGTGATATTTTCTTTGAGGGTCACCGTTTAAACGATACAGCACCGTGTGAAATTTTGTCCAAATATAAAATTAGCTACGTACCAGAAGAACGCAGAATCTTATCTACTTTAACTGTTAAAGAAAATCTGTTGCTTGGCGAATTATCTATATCAAAAACAGACCGAAAGAATAGGTCATGGAATTTGGATAGAGTATATGAACTCTTTCCTATTTTAAAAGAGTATCAAAATAAGAAAGGAACACATTTAAGCGGGGGAGAGCAGCAAATGTTGGCCATCGGAAGAGGATTGATGGGGGATCCAAAAATATTGTTATTAGATGAACCTTGTGAGGGTTTGGCACCGATTATTGTTCAGGAACTGACAAAAGCAATTGAGCACCTCTATCACGATGGTATTACGATCATACTCGTCGAACAAAGTTTAAGGCTATCAAAAGTGCTTTCACATCGGCAATATATCTTAAACAAGGGTGAAACCGTTTACTTGGGCAAGGGATCCGAATTATTCGATAACGAGGAGCTCGTTCAACAATACCTAAGTGTATAGGATAGGCTATAATATACCAACTCTTTTATGGAGGAAATATATGAATTTGCAAATATCTGAGAGACAGATGGAATTGAAGGAGCAATTTACGGAAGAAAGGGGGTATTGGTCCAAATTCTGGGATGGTCTCTTAATACTAGATGAAGAATTTTTTGAAGCCTATTTAAAGTTTTCAACCGTTCCATGGAAGAAAGGAATATTGGACCCAAAAATCAAAGAATTGATCTATATAGCAATCGATGCATCAATAACACATTTATATGAACATGGGTTGCGATTTCATATACAAAATGCTTTTAAATACGGTGCTACAAAAGAAGAAATAATGGAAGTGTATGAATTAACCAGTGCATTAGGTATTCATACATGCATGGTGGGTGTACCGATATTGTTGGATGAATTAGAGAAAAGTGGGGTTAAAGCAGACCAAATTCTGTCGGAAAAACAAATGAAATGAAAAAGTCAGTTTACAGAAGAAAGGGGGTATTGGTCCAAATTTTGGGATGGTCTTTTAATGCTAGATGAAGAATTATTTGAAGCCTATTTAAAGTTTTCAATGGTTCCATGGAAGAAAGGGACATTGGACCCGAAAATCAAAGAATTAATCTATATAGCAATCGGATGCATCAACAACACATTTATATGAACCTGGATTAAGAATTCATATTCAAAATGCTTTTAAATACGGTGCTACAAAAGAAGAAATAATGGAAGTCTATGAATTAACTAGTGCATTAGGTATTCATACATGCATGGTGGGTGTACCGATATTGCAACGAAATTCAAATCACAAGAAGAATAATAAACTTTAAGGAGGTATCGCTTTTGAAAAAAAACAAAAAAAAATGGTTCCAAGGCATCATGGTGATTACAATAATGTTGTTTTTGGTGGCTTGCGGAAGTGAATCTACATCTTCACCAAACAACGCGGGAGAAGGACAAAATAAGCAAGAAGCGAATGGAGATCAAGAACAAAATCAATCCAAAGAACCGATTAAGCTTGGTATGGTCGCACCGATGAGTGGACCTTATGCTGTTATGGGGAAAGCAAATCTCAACGCAATCGAGTTTGCGATTGAGGAAGCGAACAATGCCGGGGGAGTACTGGGTAGAAAAGTAGAAGTTGTCGTTGAAGATTCGGAGGCCAAACCGAATGTGTTGTTAACCAAAGCTGAGAAGCTCGCTCTGAATGAAAAGATCAATCTTTTTATCGGTACAGTATCAAGTGGCGAATCAATGGCACTTGCAGGTAAATTAAAGGAATGGAACAGTCTTTATGTGTCAACAAGTTCTAAAAATACGAAGCTCACAAATCCGGTGAACCCGAACTTGTTTAGAGCCAACTACAACGATGATGTGGATATGCGCATTTGGAAGTATTGGTTGCAGAATTCCGATGAAGGAAAGAAGGCAAAAACATTCTATTCTGTCGGTGCGGATTATGCATGGGGGCACGACCAAACAAAGAACTTTAAAGATATCATCTCGAAAGACATTCCCGGTGGAAAGTTTTTAGGTGAAGCTTTTTATCCACTTGGTACGACCGATTATTCGGCACAATTAACCCAAATCGCTTCGCTTAAACCGGATGTAACATTAGTATTATTGGCGGGTGACGACTTTATCAACTTCATGAAACAAGCGAAAGACTTTGGGGTATTTGGGAAAACGAAGTTCCTTGCAATTGTAGGAAAGACGGTAATTGATAATTCTAATGCTATTGGGGTAGCTGGCAGCCTCATGTATGATTATAGTATCGATAACCCAATGAATGCGGAGTTTGTAAAGAGTTACAAAATAAAATACGGTACAGAACCAGATGATTGGGCTGGATATAGTTATATTGGCGCGAAAATGTTTTTAAAAGCGATTGAAAACGCAGGATCAACTGAAACTGATAAAGTGATTCAGGCACTGGAAAATGTAGAGTTTGACTCCATTGTAGGTAATGTAAAAATGAACCCCAAAACACATGAATTAATTATCCCTGGGTATATAGGAGAATCGGTGGAAGATCCGAATAAGGGGAAAGCGACGATCAAAATTATTGAAACATTAAAACCTGATGTTATTTGGTCTAAATGAGTAAGTGAATGTAATACCTTTGTGCATAAAAATTTCTGACTATTCACTCAAAGGAGGCGGTATAAAAATGACGGCTAATCAACAGCAATTCTATAAAATAGAAAAGAATCAGGTCACTAACTTTGAAGCTATCGTCATAGGGGCAGGATTTTCGGGTTTGTATATGCTTAATCGTTTACGAGAAGCGGGTTTTTCTGTCCGTGTTTACGAGAAAGGCAATGGAGTTGGAGGAGCATGGTATTGGAGTCGTTATCCCGGAGCACGCTGTGACTCGGAAAGTATTTATTATAACTACACCTTCTCAGAAGAGCTCTATAAGGAATGGACATGGTCTTCACGATACCCTGAGCAGGCGGAAATTCTGCGTTACCTGAATTTCGTGGCAGATCGGCTTGACCTACGCCAGGACATCCAGTTCAACACAGAAATCAAAGCGGCTCATTATGACGAAACTCATAATCTATGGCGGATTGACCTGAATGATGGGACATGTGTATCCGCGAAGTATTTCATCACCGGAGTAGGCTGTCTATCAGTTAATGCGACTAATGTTCCCGCTATCAAAGGATTGGATCGCTTTGAGGGGAAGTGGTACCACACTGGGGCTTGGCCGCATGAAAAGATTGATTTCAAAGGGAAACGGGTTGGTGTCATCGGTACGGGTTCAAGCGGCGTTCAGGCGATCCCGGTTATCGCGCAAAAGGCAGAACACCTTACTGTCTTTCAGCGTACACCACAGTATACCATCCCTGCAAGAAACCGACCTCTGGACCTGGAATTCATAGAGAAAACGAAAGAAAACTACAGCGAGATTAGACGACAAATGCACGAATCCTTTGGGGGCTTCCCAGGAAATCGTGGTGATCGCTCAGCATTGGAAGAACCACCGGAAAATCGCCAGTCGGTATACGAGGCGGCTTGGGAGGCAGGTGGGCTAGCTATACGCTCTACCTATAAGGACATAATGACTAACGAAGCAGCTAACAACACTGTATCCGATTTCCTCCGCTCAAAGATAAGAGAGATTGTACAGGATCCTGAGGTGCACGGGAAGCTAATGCCGACGTACTTCTTCGCAACCAAACGTCCAGTCTTGGATACCAATTATTTTGAGACATATAACCGTAAGAACGTCACTTTAGTCGATCTGAGGAAATCACCTATTGAGGAAATCACGCCTAAGGGGCTGCGAACCACAGAAGCGGAGTATGAACTGGACTTCCTCGTTTTTGCTACAGGTTACGACGGGGTGACAGGACCCTTGTTTAAGATTGATATCCGTGGTAAAGATGGTTTGTCACTAAAGGAGAAATGGGAAGACGGAGCACTGGTGAAGACGTACCTTGGACTCTCCACCGCTGGATTCCCGAACTTTTTCATAATTACCGGACCCGAGAGTCCATCCGTACTAAGCAACGTTCCTGTAGCGATTGAGCAGCATGTTGAATGGATAGGAGATTGTATTCAGTATCTTCATGACCATGGTGTGGAAACGATTGAGGCAAAGGCGGAGGCAGAAGAGGCTTGGAGTAAACACTGCAAGGAGGTGGCTGATTCGACGCTCTATACCAAGACCGATTCTTGGTTAACGGGGGCGAATATTGCTGATAAGCCACGTGGATTCCCAATCTATATTGGAGGAATTGGACAATACCGCCAGATAATCGATGAGATCGCTGCTAAGGGTTACGAGGGATTTTCTTTGGTGACCCATCAAAAGACAAAGTCATATCAGTAAGGGATATCCCTCGTTAAACACGGTCTTCCCTTGCAGACCTTTAGTAGATGATGAAAGTAACCTTTTTAAGGAGCGGATTACTAGATATGCCTATTGATCCTCAAGTAAAGCTGATTTTAGAACAAATGGAGGCAAAAGGTGCTCCTCCATGGCATACGCTTACACCAGCAGAAGCAAGACAACCTATCGACAGAAGACCTTTGACGGGAGAGCCTGAAGAGGTGGGGAAGGTAGAAAACAGAACGATTCCCGGACCTGCAGGAGAAATGCCGGTTCGTATTTATACTCCGGATGGTCAAGGTCCATTTCCAGCATTGGTTTATTACCATGGTGGCGGCTGGGTTATTGGTGATCTTGATGCTGTAGAGATTACTTGTCGCCTTTTAGCCAATAGAGCCAACAGTGTGGTGGTATCCGTAGATTATAGGCTGGCACCGGAGCATAAATTCCCGGCAGCAGTCGAAGATGCCTATGCAGCGGTCAAGTGGCTGGTAGAAAATGGTTCGTCTATTCTGGTAGATTCTGCCCGAGTGGCTGTCGGTGGTGACAGTGCGGGTGCGACCCTCGCAGCCGTGGTCGCATTGATGGCCAAAGACAGGGATGAACCCTCTTTGGTCTATCAAATGCTGATCTACCCGGTGACCCATCACGCCTATGACACGGAGTCTTATCGTGAAAATGCAGAGGGATATTATTTAACCAAAGACAGTATGGTCTGGTTTTGGAATCATTATTTGCGTGACGAGGAGGACGGTAGAAATCCGTATGCTTCTCCTTTGCTGGCTGATAACCTTAGTGGACTGCCTCCAGCTTTGGTTATCACGGCAGAATTCGATCCGTTACGCGATGAGGGTGAAGCCTATGCAAAACGTCTAAAAGCTGCGGGGGTTCCTGTGGAAGTTACGCTATATAACGGAATGATCCACGGATTTTTTGGTATGCCAGGAGTATTGGAGCAAGCGAAGAAAGCGATAGAACAAGCTGCCAATGCTTTAAAACGAACATTTTCGATATGAAGTAAATGATTTGAAATAAATGAAACGCTCGTAGATACCGCAGGTGTATCTGTATCTGCTTTAAGATTTATAGTAGTGTAAATTAATAGAAACGAAGGAAGTGTTTGATTTCATTATGAAACTGTTAGGTATAAGTGGAACAATTACAGGATCGAAGACGCTGACTGTTGTAAAAAAAGTATTGGAAGTGGTGGAAAAGATAGATCCAAGCATTCAAATTGAATTATTGGATTTAAAACAATATGACGTGCAGTTTTGTGATGGGCGGGATCCACAAACATATATAGGGGATACCAAGAAAGTCATTGATATTGTGTCGAATGCAGACTTTTACCTTATTGGAACACCGATTTTTCAGGGTTCTCTTACGGGTGCACTTAAAAACCTTATTGATTTAGTTCCACCTCAGACCATGAGAAACAAAGTGATGGGATTTGTAGCAACGGGAGGTACCAATCAACATTATCTAGTTGTTGAAAATCAACTCAATCCTATCGCTGGATATCTTAGAGCTTTTGTAGCACCAAGTTATGTATATGCTCACAATGATCATTTTAAGAATAATGAAATCGTTGACTCAGATATAATGGACCGAATTTCTTATCTGGCTGAGGAATTAGTCATGATGCAGAAGTTACTGAAATAATTTTTGTAGTAGAATTGGGCTTTGTATAAAAGGGATATATATTTTAAAGTACAAAGAAAACATAATAAAAAATGTATTGCTAATAATTAGATAATTATGTACTATAATTATAGTTGTATATATGAACTTAGGTTCGTATATAAGAACAAAAAGAGATTCATATAGTAAAAAAGATTTTTCTTTCAAGCATTGGAGGTGAATTGAAATTTATCCCTTTTATGTACTACGAAGTGTGTTTGTAGTTGATCCGGGACTGGAAATGATGGGGGTGCAAGCAAAAAATCTGTCTTCTTCTTCATCGAGACACTAAATTATTTTTTTGTTTATATTTATGAACTAAGGTTTTTAAAATCGAACCAACCTAATCCAAATCATTAGGTGAGGACACGTATATAGGGGTTCAGGAGAGAACCATTTCTTTTATATTGATAAAGTGGAGGGAACTTCGAGCGGTTCGGTTAAATGTCCCTATTGGGGCAACCTTGCACGGTTGATCCCGAAAAAGAGTTATTAAATCAATTAGTGAAGGATATGGCTGGAGAAATTATTATGCAAATCGGACTTGAGAATCGAACCACTGTACTAAAAAAGGAGGTAAAAGAAATGTCGCAGCAAGTGGCAGTCGTAGGTGTATACCAAACACCCTATAAAGAAAAATATGAGCATATGATGCTGGAAGAACTAATTTATGAATCCGTCAAAAAACTCCTTAAGGATAAAGGGATCACCATAAACGATGTTGATAATATCGTGCTAGCTAATTCAGATATGGTAGATGGCCGAGCAATTTCCTCGATGGTCACAGGAGGTCCTGCCGGAGCGCTAAATAAAAATCTGTTGAATTTATGCAGCAGTAGTGATCATGCTTTTGTGTTGGCTGCCATGCAAATTATGTCAGGAACACATGACTTAACCTTGGTAGCTTCATGGGGTAAAACTTCAGAGGCCCCAATGGATGAGGCTGACCTGCTATCTTGTGAACCTTACTACACAAGAGGAGTTGGAGTGAATCAAGTGCTCAGTTCAGCCCTTCAGGCAACTGCCTATCAAAGCAAATATAATACAGATCGAGGGACTGTTTCAAAGATTGCATGGAAAAACCGAAAAAATGCTATGAAAAATACGCTAGCACATGTAAAGAAAGAGTTAACTCTTGAGGAAATTGAAAATTCACCACTTCATGCCTGGCCTTTGCGGGAAGTCGATATTCCTCCATATTCTGACGGTGTTTGCGTGATGCTGTTGGCCTCTGAAAAGAAAGCAGCTGAATTTGACGGAGACAAGGCCTGGTTGAAAGGGATGGGTTGGACCACGGATCATTACTGGCTGGGTGAAAGAGATTTAACAACCATTCCGGGTCTCCAGATTGCAGCTAAGAAAGCATATGAAATGGCAAATATTAAAGATCCCTTGTCTGAAATCGATATGATGGAATTACAAGAACAATCGACTTATCATGAATTGATTCAATATGAAGTGTTAGGGCTTTGTGAACCTGGGAGAGGTATCGATTTAGTGGAAAACGGAACGGTATTCAGTGACGGAAAACTACCGGTGAATCCCTCAGGTGGATCGCTTTCTTCCAATCCAAGCTTTTGTACAGGCTTGGTACGAATCGCTGAGGCCGCTTCTCAAGTGATGGGAACAGCGGGAGGACATCAAATCAAAGGGGTAAAAACGAGCTTGGCAACAAGTGTCAGCGGGTTTGCTTCGCAAAGCAACACCGTGACGATTTTTTCAAATAAATAAAGATGAGGTGAAAATATGAGAGATGTAGCCATTGTTGGTATTGGCCAAACGAAACATTCAGGAAACAGAGAAGATACCTATCAGGAATTAATCTATGAAACCGCACAACTTGCACTGAAAGATGCAAATGCCAGCATCAAAGATATTGATGCTGGAGTGATCTCCATCGTGCCCGATGCATTTATCGGAACCGTCCATCCGGAGCGCTGGGTAGCGGATACCGTCGGCGCAAAAGGGAAGCCGTTTATGCGGGTAAACACGGGTGGGGCATCCGGTCTGTCTGCTGTACAGGTGGGATATTACCACATTGCATCAGGCTTAGCTGACACGGTATTGGTTCTCGGAGCTGACCGAATCGGTGAAAGCGGGGATGCGCAAACGATTTTAAATCGCATATGGGATCCTATTTATGAGCGTGCTATGCCTCTTAACACGATTACGATGCTTGCCTTCCAAGCGGTAAGGTTTATGGAAAAGTATGGAATGACAGAAAGGCATATGGCCATGGTTTCGGAAAAAAGTCATCGCAATGGAGTCCTGAATCCGAATGCCCATGTTCGCAAACAATTTACGATTGAGGAAATTTTGGAATCCAGGATGATTTCTTATCCGATCAAATTGCTGGATGCCTGTCCGAAATCGAGCGGTGGATGTGCTTTGCTTTTAACAGCTGCAGATCATGTGCATAAGTTTACGGATCGACCAGCCTGGATCCGAGGGATCGGACATTCTTCCGAAACGTATTTCATGGGCGATCGAGTGGGACCTAAGGTAGAAGGTGATCATGCAGATAGTCCAGCCCTGACAAAAGCGGCGTTCGATGCGTATAAGATGGCAGGAATTACCGATCCCATCGCCGAGATTGATGTGGCTGAATTATATGCTCCGTTTAGCAATATAGAGCTTCATGCCATTCAAGATGTGGGGCTAGTTGAAGAAGGGGAAATCCTTACCAAATTGGAAAACGGCCATTTCGAAATCGATGGAGGAATGCCGATCAATCCTTCTGGTGGCGTGATATGTGCCAACCCGATTGCTGCAACAGCGATGATCAGGGTAGCAGAGGCTGCATTACAGGTCACGAACCGAGCAGGAGCACATCAGGTGAAAGGGGCCAAAAAGGCACTCGCAACGGGAATCGGTGGAGACCATCAATTCTTTGGTGCTGTAGTGCTTGAGGGGACTTATTAATTTTCTCATTATTAAAAAATAAGTGAAAAACGAAAGGGGTAAACATGATGGAAAATTTAAAAATAATGGAAGAAAAATGGGATATTACCTATCAGCATTCGCTAGGGGAAACAGCCGCTCATTTCTATCAAACGATTATCGATCAAGAGAAAATTTTAGGTCGCAAGTGTGATTGTTGTAATCGTGTCCTTGTAGCACCTCGTGCTTATTGCGATCGTTGCTTTGAAAACACAAGCGACTGGGTTGAAGTTGGTTTAGAAGGAACGGTAGAGATGTTTACAGTCGTGTATCAAGGGTTTAAGGGACTTCCAGACCCACCCTATTGTATCGCCTATGTGACATTAGATGGTGCGGATACAGCGATCTTGAATTATATCAAAGGAATCGAGTGGACTCAGGATAACGTAGCTCAAAACATTAAAGTAGGTGATCGCGTAAAGGTCAAATTCAGCGACCGAAAAGAAGGAAGAATCACTGATTTTTGGTTTGAAAAAGTGAATGGTTAGGAGGAAAAAGTATTGAGACCCAAAAGCCGCACTTTATCAGGTTTACTAGACGAACTCGCAGAAAGATACGGAACAAAAGAAGCACTATTTTTTGAAGACCAGATGCTTACTTTTGCGGAATGGAAGAAAAAATCAGAACTTTTCGCTAATGGTCTTTACAGACTTGGTATTCGCAAGGGAGATCGGGTAGCCGTTTTGATTAGTAACCGTATAGAATGGTTTGTTGCGATGTTCGGTATAGCTAAAATCGGTGCAATTGGTGTGGCCGTCAACACTTGGTACAAAGCGGACGATATCGAATATGTACTAAGACAATCAGGGGCAAAAGTACTTGTGACGATGGATCGTTTCTTAAAGAACAATTACATCGCTCACTTGCAAATGATTGTTCCTCAGATCAACGATCCAAGTCGCAATCAAATGGAAGCTGACCATTTGCCGGACTTAAAGCAGATTGTTGTTCTGGGGGACGATGTCCCTCCTGCGGCCATAGCTTACAAAGAACTTTTGCACCAAGGTTTAGGTGTTAGAAATAACGTTCTCCAAGAACAGGCACCATTACCAAACGACATTATGTATATATTGTATACTTCCGGTTCGACAGCTATACCGAAAGGGGTTACCTTATTGCATGGTGATTTAATTGAAAATGGATACAACATTGGAGAACTCCAACATATTGATGAAGGAGATCGCCTATGGTTAGCTGTACCGCTGTTTTTCAGCTTTGCTTCAGGTAATGCAATCTTGGCATCGCTAACTCATGGTGCAGGAATCGTTATTCAAGAAAATTTTGATGCAAAAGTCGCCATGGAACTTATAGACAAGCATCGATGCACTATTTACTATGGAATGCCAGTCATGACACATGCCATCTCCAATCATCCAGATCGCCAAAAATATAACCTCACGACTTTGCAAAAAGGACTTACAATTGGTCCGAGTGATGTAATCAAAAAAACAGCTGAATTGGTTCCGAATATATCAAATGTATACGGATCAACAGAAACCTACGGAAATTGTTGTGTCAGTGACGGGCTTTACGATAGAGAAATTAGATTCGCTAGTCAGGGAAAACCGCTTCCTGGAGTTGATTTGAAAATTGTTGACCCAGATACGCGGATATCACTAAAGCCTGGTGAAGTCGGTGAAGTTTGTGTTAGAGGATATATCACTCCAGGGTATTATAAAGATGAAATTAATACAAACGCCGCAATAGATAAAGATGGGTATTATTTGAGTGGTGATGTCGGTTATGTAGACGAAAATGGTTATTTTTATTACGTTGGTAGAATTAAAGAGATGATTAAAACAGGAGGAATTAATGTTTCTCCATTGTCCATCCAGGAATGCTTGTTGACTCACCCTGCCATTAAGGAAGCTCATATAGTCGGTGTGGACGATTCGGTAAAAGGGGAAGTCATAGCAGCGATCCTTGAATTAAAAGAAGACAAAGTATTATCCGAAAACGAAGTGATCGAGTACTGCAAAGAGAAACTGCCAAGCTACAGTGTGCCGAGATATGTCCAATTTTGGAAAGGGGAAGAGTTTCCCTTAACAGATACCGGTAAAATGAATAAGCGACTAATTAAAGAAAAGGCAAACAGCCGTCTCGGGGTGAAGGGATAAAGATGATTATTGATATGCACATGCATATTTGGGCACCGGAATATATACCATCCAAAATGCGCTATAGTTGGGCACGTTTAGCAGCTAACCGAAAATTTCCTTTCCGCAATCCAGATGACATTTATCCCAAAGTCAGCGTCAATTATTCAGATCCACAAGGAACCTATACCATGGCTGAAATGGAACAGGCCGGGATTGATGTATCGGTTTCGATGCTGGTTGATTACAGTATTCTTTGTGGAGAGGAAGCAGAAGTTCCTCTTGTGAAGGTGATGGA
Source organism: Neobacillus sp. BF23-41 (assembly GCF_041106275.1). Classification (NCBI taxonomy): domain Bacteria; kingdom Bacillati; phylum Bacillota; class Bacilli; order Caryophanales; family Bacillaceae; genus Neobacillus; species Neobacillus sp. BF23-41. The sequence continues at coordinate 122,557 of NZ_JBGBPR010000014.1, read as the reverse complement.
AAGTTACAGCCAGCTCCAGGAAACCTATCAAAATCGCTTTTTTGCATTTGCTACCGTGGACCCTCGGCGAGAAAATGCGGTAGAAATATTGGAGTATGGCATTAAGGAGTTGGGCTTAAAGGGCTTAAAATTATATCCAGGAGCAGGATTCTATCCAGCAGATGAGGTTTGTTTACCTCTCTATGAAAAGTGTTTGGAATGGAATATACCGGTTACATATCATACATCAACGGTACAGGCACCGCTCATTCAACGCTACACCCATCCGATTTACATCAGTGATGTCCAGTCAAAATATCCGGATCTTCAAATTATTTTGGCCCATGCCGGAAAAGGACATTGGTGGGAAGATGCGGTATCCATAGCAGCCTCTCATCCCAATACGTACTTGGAGCTCTCGATGTGGTCAGAGATCGCTTTTAAGGATATGAAGGACTTTCATCACAAACTTGAGTTTATGCGTGACAATGTGGGAGCTCATAAGATTTTATTCGCGAGTGACAATTGTGCAGGTGCAGCTACAGAAGGAAATAAATCCTGGCTTCCACGTTGGGTGCAAGTATTTAAGGATCTTCCGGAAACTGCCAAAGAATGTGGAATCACTTTTACTCAAGATGAAGTTAACCTTATTTTAGGAGATAACGGAAGAAGATTACTAAATCTATAGGCAGGTGTGAGAGTGCTATCCCATGTAAAGGTTTTAGATTTCTCAACTACACTCTCAGGTCCCTATTGTACCATGCTGATGGCCCTTTTTGGGCGGATATCATTAAGGTAGAACGTCCTAGATCCGGAGATTCAATGCGTGAGATGGATCCTTGGATCTTTGAAAATATTAAATTCAATAAGCGGAGTATTGTTTTGGATTTAAAAAGTGAAAAAGATAGAGAAATCGTTTATTGCATGGTTAAACATGTGGAAGTGGTAATAGAAGGATTTCGTCCTTTAGTGGTTCAACGATTAGGTATAGATTATGAAACACTAAAAAAGATCAATCCAAACATTATTTATTGTTCCATCTCGGGATTTGGACAAACAGGACCCTAGCGGGATATTCCAGGTCATGATTTAAATTATATGGGGTTATCCGGAGCCTTGACCATGAGGGGCAGGGTGGTAGAAGATCCGGAATCTGGCCATGTACAAAAGATTCCCATCAGTGATTTTGGTCCAGGAATCTTAGCTGCTATGCTATTCTTGCTTGTTTAAACAACCCTATTCGAAAAGCAGCTTATATCGATCTTTCGATGACAGACCTTTTGTTTACTTGGACAGGATTAAAGGCCGGGCGATTTTACAACCAAGGGCTTCCCATCGATCCTGATTTGCTGGGAGAGCCTCATTATGGGGTTTTTAAAACAAAAGACCATAAATATGTCGCGTTGGGTGTAATCGAGGATCATTTTTGGGAGGAAATGTGTGAATATTTAGGATGGGATGATTTCCTGTGCGATTCTAACTTCAATACTTATCTGCAAAGATTTGAGAGACGTTCCGTTATATTGCCCCGATTGCGTGAAACGCTGTCCCGAATAGAACAAGACCAATTGGTTAATGATTTACTTTCCATGGGCGTTCCATGTTCTTGGGTGCATTCTGCCTGGGTCCAACCTGGTAGTCTTTCATTTGAATAGGTACGGCTATGTCGTAGCCCATTCGATCCGATGGCATTTCTGATTTACTTGAATTTGAATTTTGTTTCAACAGTAAATTTCTTGTTTGAATGTGAGGATCACTTACCATCTCTTTGAGATCCTTTACGGAAAAGTGGCTCTTGTTACAGGAGCAGCTCAAGGAATTGGAAAAAATGTTGCCGAGAAGTTAGCTTCACAGGGGGCCATTGTTGTAATCAATGATATTCTTTCGAATGGTAATCAAGCCTTACAAGCAAGCACAGATATCGTACAAAAGGGAGGGCAAGCATTTGCATACTGCCGATGTAACCAGGAAAGAGGAAGTAGAGGGAATGTTCGCTTGGATAAAAGATCGCTTTGAGCGTTTGGATATGTTAGTTAATAATGTAGGGGTTATACGAGATAAAACCATTACCAAAATGAATGAAGAGGACTGGGATGTAGTTGTTAATACCAATCTGAAATCCTGCTTTTTATGTTTTCAACAAGCGGCAAAGATGATGATAGAGCAATAACATGGACTGATGATCAACATCTCCTCTCGAGCATGGCTTGGCGGCTATGGACAAGCCAACTATTCATCCTCCAAGGGGGGAGTGATTAGCTTAACGCGCTCACTCGCCATTGAGCTTGCAAAGCATGACATTACTGTGAATGCCATCGCTCCCGGATTAATAGATACACCCATGTATCGTAGTTTTCGAGATGATGTAAAAGAGCGATTACTGCAAATGCAGCCCATGAAGCACATTGGTCAGCCAGAGGATATCTCTAACGGCGTACTTTTCTTTGCATCCGATCGTTCAGGGTATATTACTGGCCAAACCTTTTATATTTGTGGCGGAAAAAGCTTATATAGTAATTTTTAAAAATATAAAGTTTGGCAGATTCAATCTATATTTGAAAAAGATTTATTGGAAACGTTGAAGTGTGTATTCCACAACCACTAGAAAAGGGGTTATAAGAGATGAAAGGAAAAATCATCGATTCATTCGAGGAAGCGATTCAAGATATTCAAGATGGAGCCACGTTAATTGTGGGGGGATTCGGTTTGTGCGGAATTCCCGAAAAAGCAATCCTTGCTTTACGTGAGAAAGGAACCAAAGATCTGACCATTGTGAGCAATAACTGCGGAGTAGATGATTGGGGTCTTGGTCTTTTATTGGAAAATAGACAAATTAGGAAAATGATTTCTTCTTATGTTGGTGAAAACAAAATTTTTGAAAGTCAATTTTTAAGTGGTGAACTGGAAGTAGAGCTGGTTCCTCAGGGAACATTGGCTGAACGTATTCGAGCTGGTGGGGCAGGAATCCCCGGTTTCTATACCGCAACAGGAGTCGGAACTCCTATTGCGGAAGGGAAAGAACATAAAGAATTTAACGGACGAACGTATATTTTAGAAGAAGGGATTGTTGCTGATTTCTCTTTAGTGAAAGCGTGGAGGGCTGATCCATTAGGAAATCTTGTGTACAGTAAAACAGCTCGTAACTTTAATCCATTGGCAGCCATGGCAGGGAAAATTACCATTGCTGAAGTGGAGGAAATCGTTGAGATCGGAGAATTGAATCCGGATGAAATCCATACTCCTGGAGTTTATATTCAACGCCTTCTACTAGGAACAAACTATGATAAGAGAATCGAAAAACTCACCGTTTCGCGTGTCTAAATATTTGTCATTTTTTAAAAAATGGAGGTAGATGATATGAAAGATGTTAGATTAACCATCGTAAAACGTGCGGTTCAAGAGATAAAAAACGGAATGAACGTTAATTTGGGTATTGGAATGCCAACCCTTGTGGCTAATGAGATACCCCAAGAATACGATGTTCTCCTACAGTCAGAAAATGGTTTGTTAGGAATTGGCCCTTATCCGATATCAGGTGGGGAGGATCCAGATCTCATAAATGCAGGAAAAGAAACCGTGACAGCTGTACCCGGTGCTTCTTATTTTGATAGTGCAGAATCTTTTTCGATGATCCGCGGTGGGCATATTGATGTAGCAATTCTTGGAGGAATGGAAGTTTCCGAGAAAGGTGATTTGGCCAATTGGATGATCCCAGGAAAAATGGTTAAAGGAATGGGTGGGGCCATGGATCTTGTACAGGGGGCAAAAAGAGTGGTCGTCATCATGGAACACGTAAATAAGCAAGGAGAATCTAAAGTAAAAAAAGCATGTACACTTCCTTTAACCGGACAACAAGTGGTACATCGATTGATTACGGATTTGGCTGTATTCGATTTTACATCCGAAGGAATGGTTCTTGTTGAAACACAAGAGGGAGTTACGGTGAATGAAGTTAGTGAGAAAACGGAAGCTTCTTTTAAAATAGCATCTGAGTTGCTGATATCAAATAGATTCAATAATGAACTTGGTCATCGTTTATGAAGAATGGATGGCTATAAAAGATGCTCTGAAAGATAAAGATGAAATTTTCTCATAGGTGTGAATCCTATACTACAAGATAATACAAAATAGATTGTAAGTTAGGATATAGTGAGATGGAATATATTATAAAAAACTTAGATAAGAGGCACATCAATAGTCTATAGTGCTATGAAGGAACTGGATAGAGTAATAGAGGGTTAAATAAATTGAATAGTTAAATATTTATTTGGATCAATCTGTGGTAATCAGTTTTGGAATGTACTGAATTTAGGTTAGGTCATAAGATCTCTGATTCCATCTTGAGGGTCTTAATTATGAGAATAACTGGAGGATCAATGGATATTGTACAGGTTCACCACTGTTGTTCTTGTTAAACGTTTTTGGGTTGGAGATTTGAGTCTGAGGAAGGGGATGATGCCATTGATATTTTTGAGAGTCAGATTGGATCATATTCGAATGAAGAGATCGACAGTGGTGAAATTACCATATTTTGCCAGCTATGTAATCAAATGAATACTATAAAGGGATAAGATTAGAAATAAATGAAATTGTAGAGATAGAAAACATGGGATACGAGGAGAATTGTTCGTAAACTCCTTATATAAATAGCGGTAACCGAAATAAATACCTCTTATTTCTCTGAATTCATGAAGTGGTTATAGTGCTTGGGTATGATTCATACTATTCCGGCACTTAGTTCGAATGAAATTATGAATTATGGCTTAGGTCAATACGTTGATATTAAAGGAAAAATATTTCAACGGATTATTACCCTATTAGAACATCTTAGTTGCTCTCCGATCCCTGTTATGATTTCTTCTGAATCATGATTATAGACATAAAAATATTAGAGCCTAAATCAAATGAAAGGAAGGTTCGATGTATTTTATCATGTACAACCAAATGGAAGAAAGGATTTATCAAGATATCATTTACGGTTACACGGATAGTAAAAAACAAGCTGATTATCTATTGGAAAAATGTCAGAATTGTTAGTAGTCAAAAGACAAGTGCCAATCAAGTATGGATTACTTCACGAATATATACTATTTGTCTAAAAATTTTAGAAAATAAGAGGTTTTTCGATAACCGATGTTTTAATAGATAAACCTAATGATTGATAAATATCGCGAAATGTGCAATTTTTTGAAAGGACTTGAAACTATGTTCTTATATCAATATATATTATTGCAGGTACAAATTAAAAAATGTCGTGACAAGCTATACTCAACAGCAAAGAGTAAAGGTAATGTAAATGATCCCGAAGTCATAGAAGTGAGTCAGGAATTAGATAACTTAATCGTGTTATTACAAAAAATTATGATGAGTAAAAGGATATGTTAATTGCACAATCACATCCCATTTGTATAGAAATGTAAGAAATTAAAGATGATCGAATGCTGCTTGATTTACTTCCATGGGCATGGGAAAGATTTTGGAGTATATGACACTCCACTTTTCGCACTATTCTATCCGATTGAGGATACTTTTCTCCCAAATTAAAGACTTTATCTCATTCCAGGACATGTATTCCCATTGATAAGTGCTAATGAAGGGTTGTAGAAAGACACGGTATCACCGAGGGAGTCATAAGCTTTGTAAAAATTATGAACAGCGAGCCTGTCGCTTAATTATATGAAATATTAAATGATAGAGGTCACCTTGCGAGTTTTAATGAGCTTCAAAAACTAGCAGAATCACATAGAATTCAGCTCGTCGCCTTAATCCAGATTCTAGAACTCCACTTACATTTAAGAAATGAAAAATCTATCCTATGAAAGGAACAGATGTTGTAATGAGGAGAAATATCTGTGCGATGAAAGGTATAGTTATCAAGGGGAGGCAACTGGGTAGAACAATTGGATTCCCCACTGCGAATTTATCCTTGAATTCAGACGTTCTTTCAATAGAGCAAGGTGTATTTGGGGTACAAGTGTTTCGGGGAGCTAACCCATATTATGGAGTGATGAATGTGGGACGCAGACCTACCCTTGACGATGGCCTTCCTTTAACCTCCGAGGTTCACCTGCTAGATTTCAATGAAAATATCTACGGTGAGGAATTAGGAGTTGTGGTTTGTTTCCATATTCGGAAAGAAGAGAAGTTTAACAATCTGAATGAACTAAAACAGCAGATTGATAAGGATATAGCTTACTCTAGAGAGTACTTTGAGAAATATAAAATTATAGGGTGTTCAGTATGACAGAAATTAGCTTGGAGCAAGATTCACAGCAAGCTGTTCATTTGCCGGATTTGCACTTTGTTCAACTTTGCGAGAAAGAGTTTGGATTAAACAGAGGTATGTATAATACCATAGATTTTTGGTTTTTTGCTAAAGGAATCTCAGATATCCGATACCGAAGAGAACGAATCCTCCACTTTTTAAAATCCGTACCTGCTCTTAATCAAAAAGGAAAGATTAAATTTGGTCATGGAGGCCTCTCAGCCTGCCTAGCAGGATATTGGGATGGAGAAAACAACTTTTATGAAAAAAGGGGTGGATAGACTGTCACTTCTTCAGGTAATCCCAGTTATCATCGCACATCTAAATTCAGATAAAAGTTGATTGTTGGCATTGGCAACCAATGGAGCTTCATGAACTGGACTTAGCTGGGTGAATTTAAAGAAGGATTGTATTACCTCAACCCCTCTGTTGCTTGACCATGTTAATCGATGGGACGAAAGCGAAGGAAGTAGAAGAACAAGTCAAAAAAATGGATATTGCAGAGATTGTTGAACGTTCATTGGCTGGATAATAGTTAACAAGGGTTGCCCATATAGAGTTGGCACCCATTTATTACCAAAAAATAAGGAACGTGGTCATGTTGGTGTTAACTATTGATGAAAATTAATTATAGTGAACAAATATGAGAGAGTATAATCTCTCAAATAAATAAAAGGGAGCGGTAATAATGACAAAAGACATAAATCAACAACTATTTAAAGAGGTAATGGGCAGTTACCCGACAGGTGTAACAATCGTAACAGCGACAGATCATGATGGCAACCCAGTAGGATTAACTGTAAACTCGTTTGCTTCCGTTTCTTTGGATCCTCTTATGGTTCTTTGGTCAATTGACCATAACGTATCAACGATTAAAACGTTTACAGAACTAGGAAAATTCGCTATTCATATTCTTGCAGGGGATCAGCAAAAGCTTTGTAAGACATTCGCGAGCAAAAATATAGACCGCTTTAGTACATGCAAGTGGGAACTTTCCGAAAATCAATTACCGATTATTGAAGGTGCGTTTGCAGTCCTTGAGTGCGAAACACTTAAGACGGTCGAAGCAGGTGACCATACGATCTTAATTGGAGAAGTAACTAATATTCAAAAGGACGAAAAGGATCCGATGTTGTATCACCGCAGACAATTCGGACCAATTCCAGCTGAATTTTACCCGGAAACTAAATAAAAATAAAAGGGTTGAGTGAAACACTTAATCCCTTTTCCAAGGGGATATAAAAAGTGGTTGATTTTGGGAAAAAATAGTAATCTTTACTTTTGATGGACATACTCGTATTGGAGGTTTACTCAGGTGCTAGACATAAACTATGCTTTCCAGGCTCTTTAGAAAGTGGTGAAAGGAAAATTTGTTCAAATGAAATTGCTGAAGCGTATATGTTTATGTATTTGTTTTGTACTTACTTATTTCAGTAGTTTTATTTACTTCTAATAACGTTGCATACTCATCACTTACTTCTTTTATGACCAGTGATCCTAGCGAGCGTGTATCTCTTGGTAGTATTCGTTATATCTTTGCTATTGCTGCGGCAAAATTAATTACATCTTTTACAACTGTTCTTGTAGATACATTTGGCGGCGGACAAAGTGGTTGGACAATTACTGCGGCTATATATGAATTACTCTGCGCAATTCCTTTGATGGTTACTGGTTGGTTTACAAAAGAACGAAACGTTGCTAAAAAGGTTAGTGTAGAGCAAAAGACATCTTTTGGACCGATTCTTAAAGCATTGTTTTCAAATAAATACTTTATTTTAGCACTCCTTTTGTACCTGATAATGTTCTTAAGACAAACAACAACTAGTGTAAAAATATATTATGTTACTTATATTTTGGATAACCCTGATCTTATAGGAATCTTGAGTATTGCATCCATGTTACCAATAATTATTGGCTTGATGTTTGTACCTAAAATGGTAAAGAAATTTGGATTAAGAAAAAGTATTTTATCTGGACTAATTGTTACATTAATTGGTTTTCAATTATAAAGGATACTTTTATAAGATCTTTATGGATAGGTATCATGTAACACCAAAACAGTATCGAACAAATAATCAAAATGCATAAGCGTCAGCCGAAATGGGGTAAGACTAAATATATTGAAAAGGTTTAATATTCCACTATTTTGTAAAAATTTTAATCCATTATATTTAATCTACTACACTTTAACCGCACGGTGATTTTTTCACTCGTGCGGTTTTTTGATATTGCCTTCTTTCATTTATAACCTTTCACAATAATTAATTGGAATAATTTTGGTATTACTTTTTATATTCTTGTAGATAGTAATAAAAATTCTGATTTAATATTAAGGAGAAAAAATGACATCAGTACAATCATCTCCACCAATTAGTAAACAGCAACAATTAACAAAGAATGTTGATGTCAATTTAAAGCAATTAAAAGACGCATTGTTTCACTCTGACGAGATAAAAGAAAGAATTATTCATTTTAATGAACAGAAATTAGTCATCGTTTATTTAGACTCTATTGTGGATAAACGATCACTAGAAATCAATGTATTAGACCCGATAATTGATTTAGTTAAATTTGATTCAGTTACAATTGTAGATAATTTAATATCCTCCTTAATGTCATTGATTAAAGCAACTGAAATGAAGATTTCTAATAATTTACTTGATGTCGTGAATGGTGGCGTAGAAAATAATTCCAGGCCACCATTTTTTATATAACGGGCGTTAGCGTTCGTTAAAAAACAGCTCATCGCGCTATTGATTTTACTGGAGATAAGTACTTTAAGCACCCTTAATAGTCAAAAAATAGATGCATTATTAAATTTTATTCATTTTATTGTTTATATGCAATTGACGAAATGTGGCCTCTATGTGTAAAATACATATATAGAAATTTTGTTGAGTTGTAATCATGCAAGGCAACTCGAGCTATACCAATCCATGCTCGATCAATTTTTTAAAATGTTATTCTAGTTTTCTTGAGCTCTACATACCTCCGTTTCATAGGGAGGATAAAATAGAGAAATTTACAAAGTAAATGAGGAGGAACGAAGATGGTCCAAAAGATGATTCATCAAAAAGAAGAAGTCCTAAAAAAGGAAGTTAATAAAGTGGAGGTTCCAAAAGTAGAGGTTCCGAAAGCTGAGATTCCAAAAGTAGAGGAGCAAAATGAACCAAGCTATGTTACGGATTCATTTATTGAAACATTTTGGGATCAATTTGAAGGTGCCGTATCTCGTACTAGAGATTATAGAGAACAACGCCAAGAACTTTACTTACAGGCTATAAAAGAAACAACAAAGTTCAATGGAGTATACCTCAAAACGTTAAAGGGTCTTTTTGAGCAAACAACAAAATTAAATGGCGATTTGCGTAAAGGGTTATTCCAAAACAACATTTTTAAAACAAATGAATCTACTCATGAAGTGACTGAATCTTTAAAAAGTCATGTAAGTGAAGCAGCTAGTAAATTAGAGGAGCTTTCTTTAACTCCAATTAACTCAGCCTTTGATTTAATTGAAAAAACTGAGAAGCTTTTTGAACAAAATAGCGAGGCATTCATTGAATATACAAATGAAGCACTGAATGCTTGGGAAGCTGTCACAGACAACTATTTAAAACAAGCTAGAAAAACTCATCAAAATATTGCCCATCGATTGGAAGATAGCGTGCGTGTACTTGTTGCTCCAATGAAATAAGGTACATATCTAAAGGAAAACACATTCTTAATCGGATGAGCCCTTCTTTGTTAATAAATATCCTATATCGTACAAAAAAAGCAGCTTTACCTTCACGGCACGCTGCTTTTTTAATTTCTTAATTGCTGATGACATTTTACAACGGAGTATTCCCTCTTCATATTCTAACTTGAAAGAAGGTATTTGTAGTAAAGTGGAGTGAAACAAGTATGCATAACCTTAGCACTGAACAATTGCTAGAAGCATTTAATTCTGCTATTAAGTTAAATCTTTGCAAAGACTTTATTATACTCTTAGCTAATGAGTTAGATACACGTATTATTAATGAATCACCCAAAAATGATTATAGAAAAATTTTAAATCAGTATAATCTATCAGATTAGAATTTGAAGTTAGTACAATATTTTTTCTTGTATATAAGTTTAATGTTTTTCAGTCATAGATTACTCGTACCGTAAGAAGTATCTTTAGTCCTTCAGATAAATGTATTCTTTATTCAGAGATCTTCCAAGAATAAGTTGGGTTTTACCATATAGAATTAAAATTCAGCATTCTATTAAAAATGGAGGAATTTTTATGAATGAACAAGAAAAAACTATATTTATGAGTGAACAAGAAAAAGCTTTACTATTTAAAACTTCTATCATTTTAAGAAAAGATACAAGCACTATGAGTTTAAACGATATTATAGAAGAACTTGTTAATGTTATAGAATCAAAAAAAAATGACAGATGGCCAAATCAAGAATAGAAATTGAGCAAGCGAGACTATTAACCTTACAATTGAAATGAAGCAATATTAGGTTATAACAGCCCCATCCATTTAAACTTGGATGGGTATTTTTCGTTATCTAGGATTTGAATTTCCGTAGTTAATTGGAAGAACTATTTCCCAAACATGCTCCCATTATTTGAAGGAACGTTGATTGAGATTAGGTTACCATTAGCCAGTTAGATTATTAATATAATCATTCTATTGAGAGGTGGCAATTTTAGTGAATGATCAAGAAAAAACATTAATGTATAAAACTTCTTTCATTTTAGGTAAAGATACAAGAATGATGAATTTAAATGATATTATCGACGAACTTGTCCGAATTATTGAATTATAGACGAAAGATGACAGAGGTTCATTTAGGTTCTTGGAAGATAAAGGGTGAAGAAGTGTTTTATACGTATAAGGAGTTAGCGGATGAACTAATTCCATACGTGCTAGAGCATAACTTCCCACACACATTGAACTGCCTCTTCTCGAACATCCATATGATTGTTCTTGGGGATATCAAGGAACAGGATACTTTTCGCCGACAAGTCGATATGGCATTCCGCACTATTTTTTATCATGGCTACAATCCGCTAAGAAATACAACGAATTCTATGAGAACCTACTGGCGGACTAAATTTGAAGGCCAAAAGCGTGAATTTTTTCCATTCTGTTCGGTTCTCATTTAACTACCGATGATAAGATTTGATAATTGTGCGGTTATTTAAGAATCGAAAAATTGGCGGTAAAATGGTAAGGATGCTAATTAATCTTAGTGATTGAACGGCAACAACAAAGGTAGTGTCGGCATGGAGGGCAATAGCGGTGGTTGCCATCTCAGCCACCCCTCCTGGTGCAAAGGCAAGCATGCAGGTTACAAAAGAAATATGGGTCATTTCAGATATTAGAAAAGAGAGGACCAATATAGAAACAATTATGCAAAGAGAAGTAAGCAGACCAACTATAATTGCTTGGCCTAATCCTTTGAACATAGAAAAATTCACCCTCGAACCAATATTGGTGCCAATTAAAACTTGGGCGAAGATAATAATTTCTTGTGGCCAGTAAATGGAGCCAACACTGTCACCAATAATAAAGAGTGGGCAAATTAAATGAATAATACCAGCTCCAAGCATACTACCCACAAGCCAGGGAGCAGGCATTTTTATTTTTTTTCCTACTTTAGCACCCAAGTATGCTCCAATAATTATTATTCCTGTATTAAGTAAGGCGTTAGATGAAAGTTGGCCTTGCGTGCTGTTTGTAGAAATCATGACAGAGTGGGAATTAACTACTTGAGATATAATTGGTATTAAACTTACGACAAGTAACACACGTATTGTTTGAATAATACTTACGATCAATGCATTGGCCCCAATTTCGTCTGCAATTGTTGGCATAGCAGAAATACCACCGGGGGTAGTGCCAAAAAGGCTGGTCATCATATTTACGTTATTGAACCGCCCTAACATGAGACCTGAGAGAATTGCAATGGTAATGGAAGAAATAAGCATGATAATAATAATTAAGAAATAATCTTCCAATGTATCCATAATCGATAAATTAAATGTTTGGCTTAATTGAATACCTAAAATCAATTGTCCAAATTGAGGCCAAAATGGGTGTAATCCATTTTTATCTCTTTGGAATTGTAATCCTTTCAAATGCAAACTGGCTAGGATGCTTGCTAGAAATAAACTTCCCAACATCCATGCCATTGGGATTCCAGAAAAAGATAGAGTAATGCCACCAAACGCACTGAGCAGAATATAGAGAATGTTTTGTTTTAATGTTTGTAGTTTTTGCATGATGAATTATCTACATCCTTTTGTTGAATTTACTAATTGTTTAATCTTTCCAAAATAATGTTTTTTAGTCAAAATAAATGAAAGTTAAAAAAGCCAGACCCCATAATAGTAGGGGACTGGCTTTCCATGTGTACTGAGTTTGCTTTAAAGAATTACAAATAAATAGAATAAGCCGGCCAACACTATTCGGTAATATGCAAAAACTGTTAGACCAATTTTTTCTATTAATTTAAGGAACACGACTGCTACAAACATTGCTACGACAAATGCAGTGATAAAACCGATAGCGAACAAGGGTATGTCGCTTGCATGTAAAAAATGCAAGCTCTTAATAAAATCCAAACCTGTTGCGCCCACCATAATAGGAAGTGCAATTAAAAAGGAAAATTCGGCTGCAGTTTTATGATTTGCTCCAGCTAGTAATCCACCTGATATTGTCGACCCGGCACGAGAAAAACCAGGTATCACTGCTAAGCATTGAAATAGTCCAATGGTTAAAGCTTGCTTGTAACTCAATTCATCAACAGTGGTAGAATTGAAATTTCCATGTTTTTTTTCTGCAAAAATCATCAAAATCGCTCCCGCAACTAGACTGATTACTACAACTTTGGGAGAAAAAAGTTGGGTTTTTATAAAGTCATGTAACAATAGCCCTGCTACTGCAGCAGGTATAACACCTAAAATAATGTGGATGGCATCTAACTTTTTTACTGGTTTTCCAATTGTGCTAAAGTTTAAAAGAGAAAGGTATCTTTTCCAATACAATACTAAGATAGCAAGCATGGAGCCAAGTTGTATAATTACTTCAAAGGTATTTGCCTTTTGCCCTGTAAACCCTAACAAGCTTCCCACTAAAATCAAGTGACCTGTAGATGATACAGGCAAAAATTCTGTAAATCCCTCTACAATTCCTAAAATAAAGGCGATGATATGTTCGTTCATTGATTTTCCTTCTTCCCTTCATTTGTTTCTTAGTTTTCTTTCAAGAAGATACTGCTCCTTTTCTAAGAGAATACAAAAATTTGATTCTATGTATAAGGAAGTATAGTATCAAAAGTTTATTTATTTCAAGTTCAAACAAAAAAATTACATAAGTTTAACATTACCCCTGATCAAGATAAACAGGAAGGCGAAAATGGTCAAAATGACGATAATGAAGTCCAAGATCATCAAAAACAAGATAACGATAAGGAAGTAGCTGACGATAGTGTTAAACAAAGTCAGAATGAAAAAAGCGACAATGATAAAGAAGTTGCAGATGACGTAGTTCAAACAAATCAAAAATGAAGTGAAAATTGACCAATGCGCCTAAAGTTTTGGTTTGCTTAAACTACGAACCAACTCATTTGGTTTTTTTATGACTTGTATTGGGCAGTTTGTTCTAGTAATTAAGAAAGTGTAATTAGAATCAAGGCCAAAAACAACTCATTAAGATGAACTGTTTTTGACCAATCATTATGATTTACCACATATTTTTATGGTTGTTGATGAAGTGAAGTCCTAGATTTAATCTTATCTTTGTAGACCAGGGTATTGCCAGATTCCTGAGGTTCTAAAAAGGTCCCGATAAATCACAAGCTTTTCATCATTAGGTACTTTTTGGGCTTCAGCAAGAGAAGGATAATCCAAATAGACCATATTAGTAAAATTTCTGTCAGTTTTTTTGCCATTCATTTTATCATAAAAGTCACTGGCTTCTTTAAAAACACTTAAAGCTCTTCTCATATGGCTGGCACTGGTGACGAGAGTAACATCCTTTAATTTCTCTTTTTCAAGAATAGCAGTTGAGAATAATCCATTTTCTACTGTATCTGTAGAATTATTTTCAAGGATGATTCTTTCTTTTGCAACTCCTTGTGAAATGAGCCACTTGCTCATGGCATCCGCTTCTGTAATCCCTTGTTTTGGAACTCCGCCAGATACTATGATTTTTGAGTTTGGATATTTATTCGCAATCGCAAGTCCGGCTTTTAATCGCTCAATGAGTGGTGGTTTCATGGATGCATCTTCCCCAAGAGCGTATCCCAATATGACGATGGCATGATCTTTTGATGGCAGGTTTGCTGGAACATCAACATTAAATTTTTCTTTCATCGTATTTTCAGTTCGCTTAATTTTTTGAACGTATTCCTTTGCTTTATTCGAATCGATTCTTATTAACTTTGAAATGGAACGATTATACGTTTTTTCGTCTCCATTTATACGAGAGTAGACCCCATAAACTAGATTGGTATTAAAATGATTCGGGTCTAAATTTAATATTTGTTTATAAGTTAGAAAAGCTTCCGGAAGCTTTTTCTGAATAATTTGTGTAGATGCTAATGAAAATTTCAAATCAATGCTGTAAGGATCCAGTAACGTTGCTTGGATAAATGCATTTTCAACAACATCATATTTACCCTTTAAGGTAATACCCTTAAATATTTCTGTTTCAGCTTTCTTAATGTCTCCACCATGCCAATAATAGTACATTGAGATATCCTCAAGCTGCTTGATTCGATATGACGTGGCTTCATCATGTTTTAATGAACTAATATTTGGGGGCTCTTGTGTGGTACCATTTGTTGCATATGCAGTTGTAAATGTTAAAGAACTCAAAACAATTGCTAGTGACAAACAGATTGCTTTTTTCAAACATATCATTGTTGCCTTCCTACTTTCAGTTTAAAATTAAATTTCTCCTTTCTAATGTTTCAAAAATAAGAATCTTTTATTCCAATAAATAAATAACAATATAAGAACATGTAAAAACAGGCCAAGAGTTTGACCTGTTTTTTTCAGCTAAGGTTCCTCCTACCAATCCCCAAAAAGGTGCCCCGATATGGAAGAGCAAAATTCCAGAAATAGTAATCAAAAATGAAAATACAGCACCTGTTTTAAAACGCGCTGAATAGCATATCTTCAAAGAGTCAGTTAGGACATTAATCATGGCCAGCCCACCCAGCATTTTAATCAATGAGGAAGGACTTAAAAATTTGCCGTGAATAAATTATAACTTTTCTTATCAACTTAAGAAATAAACAAATTAGAGAAGTAGGTGTAATAGGTGTCGCGGAACTATTATCAGTTATTCACCATAATTTCTTTAGGCATGGTCTTTTTACTAATGATGTCATCCTGCAGTCATTCACAAAGAAAAAATGGTAGTCTAAATAGTGTTCGAGAAAATACTTACAGTCTCGAAAAGCCATCGCCAGTGAAAATGCAGGATTTTCATCCAGGTTACTCAGAAACGAACGACCAGAGAGTTCAGGGACATAATACTAATAAAATCTCTCGTGAAGTTTTAGGCTTTTACACAGAACAGGAAGGCAGTTTTCCCGGTTCTCAGCCTACATTTAACTCGCAATTCAACAATATAAGCATCATTGCACCCTTTTGGTACAAGCTTGATGATAAACGTCCAGGCAGTCTGATAGATTCCGTTACAGCAGCTCAAAAGAAAAAGGTTATTCTAAGCGCTCATGAAAAACAGGTGAAGGTATATCTAGTTGTTCACAACCTCTTTTATGAAACCACGGAGAAGGGCAAGCAAGTAGCGAGTAATGTACTCGATAACGATAAAAACCGAAGTGTTTTCATTCAAAATTTACGAAATGAAATAAATCAGTTCAGTTATGACGGAATTAATATAGACATGGAAAATTTGTATTTGACAGACCGAGATTCTTTTAGTCTAATGATTAAAAAATTGTCTGATACACTGCATCGTGATGGGAAAGTAGTGACGGTTTCCGTCCCGGCAAACACAGGTGATTCGCGTGCTAATCCCTGGTCACCGTGGTTTGATTACGCAAAACTTGGTCTATTTGCAGATCGATTAATGATTATGACCTACGATGAACACAACGCAAACACAACACCCGGGTCAACGGCGTCGGCTGATTGGACAGAAGCAACGATTCGTTATGCTTTGAATAAAGGAGTCCCAAAATCAAAAATTTTACTCGGTATCGCTGGTTATGGATGGGACTGGGACAAAACAGCTAATAAAGCTTTATATAGCTCCTATGCACTGTTAATGGAGCATAAAACAAAATATAAAGCTGAAATTTTGTGGGACCCTCGTACGCAAACACCTCATTACAATTATGTAGATCAAAAAAAACATATCCACGAGGCTTGGTTTGAGAATAGTGACAGTCTGCAGTCTAAACTAAACCTTGTAGAAAAATATAACTTACAAGGAATCGGCATTTGGCGACTCGGCTTAGAAGACCCTATGTACTGGAAGGCCATACCCGAGACAATAAAAGTAAAAAAATGATGATCTTGAATGAATTTTCCCTACAGAATGTAAGACATATAAAAAAGCAGATCCAATTGATCTGCTCAGATTGTCGAGAAAGGTTCATTTCTCGGCAATTTTTCATTTTGTCTGATCCAAAATCTCGATTTTTATTTATTGATTATCCCTGCTAACTGGCCTGGAGCGCAAATCAACAGACAAGTTGAAAATCCTATATATTAAAATTATTTTAACAAAGGTCCTATATTACTATTAAAATAGTAGCTGAGGTAGAAAGAAATGGTAAATATGGCTTTCGAAGTTTTTTCGTAATCGGGATACTATAAAAATATAATTACAGCATATTAATGTCCATATGAATACTATTTATCAATATAAAGGTAGGATGTAAAAGGAAATAATGATACCACTGGATGAAATAGTTCTTAAAAGGGAGTGATAGTAAAATGCTTTATATAAGGAACATTGAAAAGATCATAAATGATACATTAGATAAGCATAATTTAAATATTGACTATGAATTTAACAATAATCTCACTGTACCTATGAGTTATAACGTATCGACAAATACTATAAAATTTAATTATCTACAAGTTAACGGTTATATCAACAAAATTAGAATTAAAGAGATAGATGAAAACTTTGTTAGAATTATTCTTTATCATGTGATTGGGTATTACTTGGATTTTAAAAAAAACAAACATGATCTTAGGATTCTAATGTATGGTGAAGATGAAGAAATAGAGAAGCTTAAATCTGAAATTGAAACGAATGCTTGGGAATACGGGAGAACATTGGTACCGGAACAACTGTTACAGTCATATGATAAAGTACGTGAATTAGATAAAACTTTAATAAAGGGCCAATTAACCAATATGTAATCATCTTTTTTACTTATGGGGTTTTGTCAGGAAAACTTCTTTTCCGTCGTTAATCAACTATCTTAGCAGTTTAAAATATATTACTCGTGAGGTGGAAAAAAATGAAGGCGGATGCTGTTTTTGAAGGTGGTGGGGCTAGGGGAATTGCTTTTATTGGAGCGATTCAAGCAATGGAAGAGGAAAAAGTAGAATGGCAAAGATTAGCTGGAACATCAGCAGGAGCTGTAATCGCTGCTCTTTTGGCAAGCGGCTACAAAAGCTATGAAATTAGAGATCATTTGAGCAAACTAGATTTTTCAAAGCTACGAGGTAGATCGTACTTGAATCGAATTCCGATTTTTGGTACCTTATTAGAACTAATGATTCATCTTGGAATTTATAAAAACGATTACTTGGAAATCTGGATGGATTCACTTCTTATAGAAAAAGGAATTAAGACATTTGCGGATCTTCCAGAGGAAAAATTGAAGATCATCGCTTCTGATGTTACGAATGGCCAAATGCTTGTTTTGCCAGATGATTTGGATCGTTATGGGATGACTCCTGCTGATTTTAAGGTTTCAACCGCAGTTATGATGAGTGCCTCTCTCCCATTTTTCTTCCGTCCGGTTATTTGGAAATCAAAAGACAGTAAAAAGTCCTACATTTTAGATGGTGGTTTACTTAGTAACTTTCCAATATGGATATTTGATACGGAAAACCCTCGGTTTCCAACGTTCGGCTTCCGTTTTGTGAAAGATAAAGTTAACATAGATCCAGTAATACCAACGCCCCTCCACCTTTTTAAAAATATATTTAAAACGATGATTCAAGCCCATGATCTACTACATTTGAATAAAGAGACGATTGAACGTACCATTCAAATTCCAACTGGTGACATCAACGCTACTGATTTTGAATTGGATACGGCTGAAATCGATTTTCTCTATATGTCAGGCTATTCTTCTACAAAAGAATTTTTATCGAAGTGGGATTTTGAACAATATAAGGTTAAAAGAATGCAAAGATTAAAGAATAAGTAGCTGAAAAGGCCATTTCTCGAACTTTATTTAGAAAATAGATTAAAAGTGAATGTAATCAGGTGCACAATAGCAAGAGCACCTAATAGATTCGTACCGATATAGAGTAGAACGTCCATTAGTTTCCTCCTCAATTTTTTACACTTCAATACTTAAATCATTATAAACAAGGTATATTGAAAAAGTTGTCGATATTCCTCATTTTAAATGAACTGTTAACTTCTTTTAATAAAAGAAAAAAATTTTCATTGTTTGACTTATGTTTGTAAAAAAGGCCATGCTATTCTGAACTGCCCTGTAAATGTTAGACACTAAACTAACATTTACGGGGCAGTTCATTCTAAGCACGGCTTTTCTCATTTCCACCATTTCCACCATTTCCTTTGCTCGGCGACTGCGATTTGCTTTCTGGTTTCTTCCTCAATCATTTTACTTCGTTCCTTTTCCAATTGCTCCATACGTTCAACATACTTCAAAATTAGATTAATCTTTTCTTCTAGCTGAGCTTCTCGTACTGCCTTCTCCTTCAAATGTTTGATTAAATCTAAGTTTACTTGCTCCAAATGTTCTATACGATCCAATAACTCATTAGTGTTAGTATTCTGCTCAGTATCGCCATCATTAGTTGTCTGTAACGGCACTTCTTCCAAAAGTGTTACCGTTTTATTTTCTTCAGAGATCCATGTCATCACTGCTTCGGCTGAATGGTCCATCGTCATACCTTCTTGCTTACTGAATTCGATTAATTTACGGAATGCGATAACATCTTTTTCAAAATAGGTTCTATGTCCTCTGTTATTACGCTGAACTTGATACCCATGTCCTTCCAAGAGAGTGGCATACTTCCGTAATGTATTGCCATCAATTCCAAGCAATTCCTGTACGTTACTAGGTGAATATATTATCGTCATAACACTACACCTCCAATTTAACACTTCTATAAAACGCTGAGAATTCCTTTTTTTATTAGAATTTTTCTGAATGAAGTATAGGTAATGCACTATATGGAAGGAAATGGCTATAATAGTGATGAAGAAAGGAGATTAATAGATTAAATTGAAATTTTTGGAATTTAAACCAGTATGTCATTGGTCATAAGTAGCAAATCAGAGGAATAAACATCAAAATAGTGTGGGTATTTCTTATTGGGAGGAATAAACATGAATGATGTCTTTGCGAGAACAGCAAGATTTGAACATCGTTTTTGGCTCCAAATATTAGGTGATCATTCAAGGTTTATTTTCGAAGCCCTTGCACCCGTTCAAAAAGCGGAAATTGAAAAGGCAGCATCTTTTATTCGAGTTTTTGACAAGCTTCTGGATCGTGCAAATTCCTCAGATTTAGTGACATTAACAATCGAAGCTGAAACAGAGGTTATAAGATTACGGGAATTTAAATTGGACTTATTAAGAAAACATCTGATTGGGAAAATAAAAATTCACCTTTCGCCAACCTTTATCAATCATATGGTCAATGAATTAGAGGAATACTTAAGAATTTTAATACACCTAAAAGCAGGGGAAGTTCCACCTGTTTACCATGAACTACATCATCATCTTTTATGGTTATTAGATGCTTCGGGTCATTCTGAGGCAATTTTCTCTAATTTAGATAGTGTTGAAAAGAAGCTCATAGAGAAAAGTAATACATTTAGGAAGAATTTTGAAGACTTTTACCTTAAAGCAGTCGAACTAGCAGGATATTTAAGAACTAATTTAACTTCGTTTCCTGCTTTGGAAAGAATGAATTTAGAAAGCCAATTGGAAATAAAGTTATTTCAAAATTTTCTACATGAAATAGAAGAACTCAGACTAAGTAAGCAAGCATTAGGAACATTCGCCCCCCTAATGGCGGATCATATGTACCGTGAAGAATGTTATTATCTTATGAAATTAGCAGAATCGGCAAATCTTGACTCACCGAATTGTAATCCTGCAAAACCTCGACGTATGGAGTGAGTTCACAAAACTGCCAAAAATAATAACTAATAAAAGGTGAGGGGGAGTTTAAGCAAACACCCCTTTTTGCTGTTATGGAGATATCTGGATCATATAAAAAAACTTCCTTATTTTCCAAGAACATTGGACAGGGTTATTTCCATATTCTATTGTATCAATACTTGAGGGTGTTCATTATGAGTATCAAAAGGGAAATACAAACACAACCACAACCAATGATCGGTCAAGCATGGACTGGTAGACATGTGATCTTGCTTCACTGTACAAATAATAATCAATTTATTAATCTTTATAAAAGTTTCCATGCTCCGATTGAGCCTCCACGTCACAATTGTGCGGAAACTTTGTCGCAATTACTAAGTATCGGCTATCGTATAATCGCGGTTACTCCCATCTCAGCAAATCATATTCAATATTTTTTGGTACTAGGAGATTAAAGATGCAGAATCAAGGATTACGATAAAAATGAACCCAATCCTTTGCAGTGGGTTCATTTTTTGTTACTCCATTAATCTAGATTTTCCGAAATTAATTATTGACAAAGTAATTGAATACTACTAAAATTAGAAATTATTTAACAATAATTTAGTTTGTGAGATAAGATGTTTTAATGCATAACTTTTTTAGCGGGGGATTTTGAACCATTTGTTCTTCTACATAAATTAAATACTAAGCAAGCTATGATTGCTATGGATCAAACTATAGCAGGAGCAGCTTCTGGAGAGACCGCAGGAAATCTGCGGCGCCGAAGGGTTCACAATCTCAGGCAAAAGGACAGAAGAGTACGAGTTTTATTTGTTATTCTAACAAAAGAGTAATGGATATTATTTGTTATTCTTATGACCGATGAGATTGGAGAAATTCCAATCTCTTTTTTTACGGAGTTTAACTCATTGTTCATAATTTCACATAATGGACAAAGGAAATTATTACTAAATGAGGGGGCAAATGAAGTGGCACAACAAGAATTAAAAAGAGATTTAAAAAATCGGCACGTACAACTGATTGCGATTGGAGGTACGATTGGTACAGGTTTATTCCTAGGTTCAGGGAAAGCCATTCAGTTAGCAGGTCCATCTATCATTTTTGCCTACTTAATTGTGGGTATCGCATGTTTTTTTGTAATGAGGGCATTAGGAGAACTTCTTTTATCAAATAAGGGCTATCAATCATTTACGGACTTCGCTGAGGATTATATTGGACCGTGGGCTGGTTATGTAACTGGATGGACGTATTGGTTTTGTTGGATTATGACAGCAATGGCTGATATTATTGCTGTTGGTGTATATGTACAATATTGGTTCGATATCCCACAATGGGTACCTGCTATAGTCTGTTTAATTCTATTATTGGGACTAAATTTATTAACAGTAAAGCTATTTGGAGAATTAGAGTTTTGGTTTGCTTTAATTAAAGTGATCACCATTCTTGCTTTAATCATCATAGGGGTCATTTTGTTAATTATTGGATTTCAAACAGATTCAGGAACGGTTACAGTAAAAAATCTATGGAGCCATGGTGGTCTTTTCCCAAATGGAATGTCAGGTTTCTTACTTTCTTTTCAAATGGTTGTCTTTGCATTTGTAGGTGTTGAATTAGTAGGTGTATCAGCAGCCGAAACATCGAATCCACAAAAAAATATCCCATCTGCAATAAATAAAATACCTTTAAGAATACTGTTTTTCTATGTGGGAGCCCTTATTATCCTTTTATGCATCAATCCATGGACGCAACTGAATGCAGCAAACAGTCCTTTTGTAAAAACGTTTAGTTTAGTTGGTATTCCGATTGCTGCAGGAATTATTAATTTTGTCGTCTTAACATCTGCTGCGTCTGCCTGTAACAGTGGATTGTTTTCAACGAGCCGCATATTATTTAATTTAAGTAATCATCAACAGGGACCCGCGAATTTTGCTAAATTAAATAAAAATCATGTACCGAGTAACGCATTATTTATATCTGCACTTGTTCTATCCGTCGGAGCTCTTTTAAGTAAGCTGATTCCAGAACAAGCCTTTGGTATCGTGACAACGATTAGTGCGATTTGTTTTATTTGGGTTTGGAGCATTATCTTAATTTGTCATCTGCGATATAAGAAATCACGCCCAGATTTACATGAAAAGTCGATTTTTAAAGCACCATTTACCCCATTTATTAATTATCTTGTTCTCACGTTATTTGCATTTATTCTCATTATTATGCTATTTGCAGAATCAACTCGTGTCGCTTTATTAATGACACCATTATGGTTCATTCTTTTATTCATAGTGTATTCATTTAAAAGGACAAAGGGAAAAAATATTAGAATATCTGCGTAAAGTAGAATTCTTGCAATATAATAAAAATATTGTCACATGAAATGTATCGTGTTACTATTAGATGAAATTAAATTCCTTTAATTTGGTCCAGAGAGGCCAAAAAGGCAAAAGTAAACTTCATCATACTAATTATGTATATGAATGCCCTTTTGTCCTTTGGATGAAAGGGCATTTTATTTTTGCCCATAATCTTTTAATCAAAGTCCTGTGAGGCTTGAAAGGAGAACGACAAAAATGGATTATCGTAAAAAAACAGTAGTTGCATCAGTAGCAGGTTTAACATTAGAGGGCATGGATATCATGTTTATCTCCTTTGCGATGTCGATGATTATTGCAGAGTTTCATATTGACATGGTTGCTGGAGGTCTTATTTCTTCGATTACCAATTTAGGTATGCTCGCTGGAGGAATCATTTTCGGTATCTTAGCAGATAAATTTGGGAGAGTTAAAATATTTACCTATACGATTCTACTATTTGCTATCGGAACGGCATTAACTGGTTTAGCCGTAAATATTGAACAAGTATACATCTTTAGGTTTATTGCCGGCTTAGGCGCAGGTGGGGAATACGGAATTGGTATGGCGCTTGTGGCTGAAGCATGGCCAAAGAATAAACAAGGACGCGCTTCTTCTTATGTTAGCATCGGTGCACAATACGGTGTGATTCTGGCTGCACTTCTTAGTGCCATGATCCTGCCTGCTTGGGGATGGAGAGGATTGTTTTTCATCGGATTGGTTCCGGTTATATTCGCCTTTATCGTCCGAAAAAAATTAGACGAATCACCCGTGTGGCTGGCATCACAAAAGAAAAAACAACTTGTGCCAAAGCAAGGGAATTTAAAGCAATTGTTTGCTACTCCAAGAACTTCAGTTACGACGATTGCTTTAGCTATCATGGCAACGGTCCAAATTGCAGGTTATAATGGCTTGATGATTTGGCTGCCATCCATGCTTCAACAATCCCAGGGATTATCAGTTTCAAACTCGGCTCTTTGGACGATTAGTACAGCTGCGGGAATGATTGCAGGTATGTTAACTTTTGGACAGTTTATGGATCGACTTGGAATGAAGCGGTCATTCGGAATCTTCTTATTCGCTTCCGCAATCGCAGTCTTTTTATTCTCCTTTGCGTCAGGAAGTGCGGGTCTTTTAATCGGCGGTGCGATTGTAGGATTCTTCTCGAATGGAATGTTTGCTGGTTACGGTGCATTAATAAGCAATTATTATCCAGTAGAAATTCGCAGCACAGCAACCAATACTATCTTTAACTTCGGTAGAGCATTAGGGGGATTATCTCCTATTTTAGTAGGATATATCCTGCAGCATGCTAATGTGACGATCGCAATGGGATATCTTGCTGTACTCTACTGTATCTCCTTTATAGCAATGGTTAGTTTGAAAAAAAGAAAAGATAATCAAGATCAAAACATTACTTTATCTAAAGCAGTGTGAATTGACTCTTAAAGCTTCTTCATAAAATAATAAAATCTAAACTAAATTGAGGCTGCAAATCAAATTGGATTTGTGCCTCTTTTTTATGAAGATGTTTCACTTTTTCCTGATTCTTTCATTAATAAGGAATTTTTTCGAGACATTTGGTTTTGTTGGTGTCATTATTCCCTCCCAAGACATACACTCTTTTTAAAGATGGGTTGGAAATTAGACATTGAGGAGAGGACAAATTGAACTTCGAGATGCAAAAAGCGAATATGTTGGCTGAAAATATCAATGGTTTTATAAAATATGTTCAGAAAAGCCATGAAAATAAAAACAGTTTTAGGTTTAATCCGGATAAATTGTTTCAAATAAAACTCCTGATTGAGGAGTTTAAGTTTCAAATACTAGCAGATGAGCTTTTAAGAATCAATAAGTTTTCCTGGGATGAAAAGTACACGTATTATTTAGTTGATCAATTTATAGAAGGAATCGAGATTATTGATGAATACATCCATAATAACTACAATGATTTATTTCTCTTAACGGCTAGAGTTTACACATTAAAGGATCTCAGTCAATCATTTAGCAGGCAGGGAAAACCGTATCATTGGTCCTAAGGCCTCCTTTTTTTAACTAAGGCATTGGTATTAATAATGCCAATGCCAATTATTGGAGGCGATTTTCGATATGACCAATCCTTTTTCACGTTAATCTACTGTTTTATATATAAATCGTTAGTAATTTCTTTCAATGACAAAATGGGCCAAATCTCCACGATAGATTGTTTTTGAATATTCGATGATGGAACCATCTTGAAGATATGCAAAGGTATCGAGCGCAAAGCAGGGGTCACCAACACAGATATGTAGTTTTTCTGCTGCCTCTTGATCTGCAATAAACAATTCGAGGCTTTCAATTGTCTTGTTTATTTTTAAACCAAATTGTGTTTCCAAAAGTTTATATAATGAATTTTCACAACCCTGTTTATTTAAAGCTGGGGTTTTATACCAGGGTAAAAAGGCAGTTTCAAACTGTATCGGTTCTTCATTTACATAACGTATCCGCTCTAGGACATTAACTGGTTCTCCCTCTTGGATCTTTAATTGTTCACTAAGATACTCATCTGCTGGTATTACTTCTAATTGTCCTACTTTGATTAATGGTTTTTTTCCCTGCATGGAAATTTGACTCGAAAAGTGGTCAACCGTCGTTGTTAAAATTTGTTTTACCTTGTTTGCGGAAACAAAAGTTCCGCTTCCTCGTTTACGATAAACATAACCCTCCATCGTTAATTGTTGTAGGGCAGTTCGTACAGTTGTCCTGCTTACACCATATTTTTCGCAAAATTCAGCCTCCGTCGGAAGTTGTGAGTCTGGTTTATATTCCCCGTCGTTAATCAATTGAATGATTGCATCTTTTACCTTAAGGTGCAGAGCACTTCCGTCTTTTGCATCTTCTATCATAGTGGACTTCCCCCTCAATACCTATAGATTAACAAAAAATAGCTCTTAAAGGTACTATAAAAGTACAATTATTTATATTTGTAATAACAAATTTTAAAAATAATAACAAATTAGTGAGAAATGTATTGTAAATATTCAGAATTGTTATTACAATAAGATTATAAAAACCTTTTACTACTTTTTGAAATAAGCTACATGTTTACTTCTAAAGGGGGAGGAAGATTAGTTATAAGCATTATTAATGTTAAGCATCTTTTTCGAAAAGTCGAACTCATTTGCAATTTTATTAATTTATGTAACCGCTTTCTTAAAGGGGGATATTGATGAACATTTTATTATGCTGTTCCGCTGGTATGTCTACGAGTCTATTGGTTTCCAAAATGGAAGCAAGCGCCAAATCACAAGGGATAGATTGTAAAATTTGGGCAGTAGGATCCACTGAAATAAATGACCAGATAAACAAGGCAGACGTATTGCTTCTTGGTCCACAAGTTCGCTATATGCTTACCCAGCTTAAAAAGGCAGGAGAAAAGATTGGTATTCCGGTAGATTCTATTAATCCGAAGCATTACGGCCTTTGTAATGGAGAGGAAGTTTTGAAGCAGGCAATTAATCTAATAAAAGGGGAGTAGGTAACATGATGAATTTTATCGATAAATTTATAATGCCTTTCGCAAATAAGCTAGGGAACAACAGGCACCTTCTTGCTATTCGTGACGCTTTGGTAGGAATGATCGCGATTACCATGATTGGTTCGTTAGCCGTGTTATTAAACAACCTAGGATCTGTACCTGGCATTGGTAAATATTATGAAAAATTAATGATATCTATTTTCGGTGAAACTTGGAAAACTTTAGGCTCAGATATCTGGTGGGGTACCCTTGCCTTCATGACGATATTTGCGGTGTTTGGAATAGCTTATAAGCTGGCAAGATCCTATGGGGATGATGGTTTCGAAGCAATGCTTGTAGCTGGTGCATCTTTCTTTGTCCTGATTCCTCAAGTTGCTAACGTGTCGATAACTCCTGAGGGCGGTGAAGCTGTAACAGGGGGAGCGTGGGGTTTTATTGGCTGGAATTATTTTAATGCCACTGCCTTATTCACCGGTATTATTGTAGCCATTGTAGCCACTGAAATTTTTGTTCGTTTAGCTAAAGTCAAGTTTTTGGTGATTAAATTGCCTGATGGAGTTCCGCCAGCGGTTTCACGTTCATTTGCTAAGCTCCTTCCAGGAATGGCAACCATTTTTACCATTAGTTTATTTGGCCTTGTTTTACGAAAGTTTATTAGCGATGGTGCTTATTTAAATGACTGGATCAATAAAGTACTCGTATCACCGCTTACTGGTGCGGTAGATTCTATGTGGTTTGCTATTTTAATCGTATCCTTGGTACATGGATTTTGGATTCTTGGTCTTCACGGTCCAAACATACTTGGGGGAATTACAACTCCTTTAATGACCAAGTTAGGGCAAGAAAATGTGAATATGTATGCAAAAGGTGTTAAAGAATTAAGTGAATACCATATTCTTTCTGGTTCATTCTTGGATGCATTTGTTTATCTGGGAGGTTCAGGTGCAACTTTAGGTTTAATTGTAGCCATGTTTATTGCAGGGCGGAAACGTAATAAACAATTACTCGCATTAGGAACACCTCCTGGGATTTTCCAAATCAATGAACCCATTCTTTTTGGATTGCCCATTGTATTAAATCCCATCTGGTTCATTCCGTTTATACTAGGACCAATCATCATGACAATCGTAGCCTATACATCCATTAGTTTAGGTTTGGTTCATCCAGTAGTGGCTGATATCCCTTGGGTAACACCTGCAATTATAGGAGGATTATTAGCAACAGGCGGGCATGTTTCCGGCGCTATTTTAGCTGCAGTGAATTTGTGCATTTCTGTCGTTATTTATCTGCCTTTTGTCATTGCTCAGGGACGCATTGATGCAAGGAGAGAAATGGGTGAAACAACCAAACCTACTGATACCTTAAATATGTAGATAAAATTCAAGCAGAGGTGTTAAAAAATGAAAGACGGTTTAAAAATCGTAACGATAGGCGGGGGCTCGAGCTATACCCCTGAACTTATTGAAGGATTTATTAAATATTATAATGAACTGCCAGTGCGTGAATTATGGTTGGTAGATGTTGAAAATGGAAAGGATAAGCTTGAAATTGTCGGTAATCTTGCCAAAAGAATGGTAGAAAAAGCAGGGGTTCCGATAAAGATCTATTTGACGTTTGATCGTAAAGAAGCTTTAAAGTCTGCTGATTTCGTAACTACTCAATTTCGAGTAGGGTTGCTTGATGCACGCAAGAAGGATGAGAGTATTCCGTTAAAGCACGGTGTACTTGGTCAGGAAACAAATGGACCAGGAGGTTTATTTAAAGCATTAAGAACTATTCCTGTTATTCTTGATATTTGCCGGGAAATGGAGGAGTTTTGTCCGAAAGCCTGGCTCATAAACTTTACAAATCCTGCCGGGATGGTCACAGAGGCAGTCCTTCGTTACAGTAATATTGATAGAGTGGTAGGATTGTGTAATGTGCCGATTGGTATGGAAATGGGCGTTGCAAGACTATTAGAAGTAGACCATAACAGAGTAAGAATCGATTTTGCTGGATTAAACCACATGGTATACGGATTGGATGTTTTTGTCGATGGTGTATCCGTAAAGGATAAGGTGATTTCTTTAATTAATGATCCCGAGAAAAGTATAACGATGCAAAACATTCATGCAATGGGGTGGGAGCCTGAGTTCTTGAGGGCATTAGATGTTTTACCATGTCCTTATCACAATTACTATTATAAATCTGGAGATATGCTGGAAAAAGAATTGAAAAACTATAAAGAGGGCGGAACACGTGCAGAGGTTGTTAAAAAGCTGGAAGAAGAGCTATTTGAGTTATATAAAGACCCTCATTTAGCCATTAAGCCGCCTCAATTAGAGATGAGAGGCGGCGCCTATTATAGTGATGCAGCTGTAAGACTTATCCACTCAATGTATACGGATAAACGTGACATTCAGGCTGTTAACACAATCAATAACGGGGCTATTGCAGGTCTCCCTTTTGATGCTGCTGTCGAAATCAGCTGTATCATTACAAAGGACGGACCGAAACCGATTGCCGTGGGTGATCTGCCTATACAAGTTCGTGGGCTTGTTCAGCAAATGAAATCATTTGAAAGGGTAGCGATTGAAGCGGCAATAAGCGGGGATTATGCAATGGCATTACTGGCTATGACAATCAACCCACTTGTACCAAGCGATCGCGTGGCAAAAGTCATTTTGGACGAAATGCTCGAGGCACATAAAGAATACCTACCCCAGTTTCATTAATTATCTAAAAAAAGAGGGAAGTAAAATGGAAAATTTAGAGGCAGTAATCTTTCAAATTATACTCCATGGCGGCAACGGCAGGAGCGCTGCGATGGAAGCCATGCAGGCAGCAAAGCAAGGGGATTTTGAAGGAGCTAGACAAAAATTGAGGGAAGCAGACAATGCCATGAATGAGGCACATCATATCCAGACATCGCTCATTCAAGGAGAGATAAGAGGAGAAAAAACGGAAATCTCACTTCTAATGGTTCACGCACAAGATCATTTAATGAATGCGATGACAGTAAAGGATTTGGCTGTAGAAATGGTTGAACTGTATCAAAGAATCAAATGAAAGAACCTAAAATGTAAAACTTTCTCTAAATTGTCAATCGTTCATGGATAATTAGGATATCGCAATGTTTAGTCCAAAACCTTAAGGATGAATAAATCATGATAAAATTAATCGTTAACGCGGACGACTTCGGGTTTAGTCGAGGCGTAAATCATGGAATAATCGACAGCTATTTATATGGAATTGTAAAATCAACAACAATGATGATGAATATGGCTGGAACAGAGCATGCCATTCAATTGGCTAAAAAAAATCCAGGATTGCGGGTAGGAATTCACCTTGTGCTAACATGTGGCAAACCATTAGTAGACAAGGCGCCCTCATTGGTTGATGTTAATGGACTTTTTAAACCCTTGTCCACTTTCAATCCTGAAGATATTTCTTTAGATGAACTGGAAGCTGAGTGGACCGCTCAAATCGACCGATTTTTCGATTCAGGACTTAAACCAACCCATCTCGATAGCCATCACCATGTTCATACCTTGAAAGAAATGTATCCTGTGGTTAAGAAATTATCAGTTAAATTCGGGCTGCCAGTAAGGAAAAATGGATACATCCCCATTACTGGTGTGGACTCTTTCTCTGACGTATCATTGTTTGATTTCTATGGTGAAGGTGTTACACCGGACTATTTTTCAAAGTTGAAAGATCGTATTAAAGATGGCATAACAGTTGAAGTTATGTGTCACCCTGCATACTTAGATAATAACCTATTAAACGGGTCTTCTTATACCTATCAGAGATTAACAGAGCTAGAAATTCTAACATCAGTTAATCTACCTAAAAACATCATTTTAGTGTAACTTGTTCGACGGGTTTACTTAGAAAGAGCTGAAATTAAAAATTTACATTAACAATTGACAGAATGATAAATTAGTAGTATTTTGTTAATATTACTTTAACGCTTAAAAGCGTTTAAGCATTTAAGTATTTAAGCTTTTTGGTGTAAAAGAAAATAGATTCAAAGCTCAGCATTCTTAGTAGTACCTACTACACAGCAAATAGAGACTGGATGGATGGTGCAAATCCAGGTGTACAAGAGTATGAATTACAAATGCAGTTTCATGAGCTTATTTATTGAGTGGATGGGCAATTCTAGCCTATCAAATAGGGTGGTATCGCGGAGAGTCTCTTCGTCCCTTGTTTTGGGATGAGTAGACTCTTTTTTATTTTATTTAAGGGAGATAAGCACATGCGTGAACTTACAGCAGCTAAGAATTGAACTGATCGAACTATTAATAAAACAGAATCTGTTACCGGAAAACCAAGAGATGCTAAAAAATCAGCTTGAAGAAATTAAGCATATCCATGAGGAATACCCTGTTTTAATACAAAGAGGACTAAAGTTAGGTAAGTATTAATGACATGGGGAAGAATATAATTGGTTACTTTTGATAAAGCGAATTTTCGGAAAATAGGTTGACACCTCCGGATAATACGTGTTATAAACACAATAAGAAAATTTTAGTAATTAAAAGCATAAAAGTATGAAATAATATGAGAAAAGTGGAATAAACAGGGGGAAATGACGATCATGGAAACTCGTAGCAAAATTTTAGACTGTACCATTCGTGATGGAGGATTAGTTAATAATTGGGATTTCAGTGTCGAATTTGTTCAAGACTTGTATAACGGCCTAAGTGAAGCGGGTGTTGAATACATGGAGATTGGCTATAAAAATTCTCCAAAGCTTCTTAAAGCGACAGAGCCCAATCCATGGCGATTTCTTGATGATAACTTCCTGAAAGAAATTATCCCTGTCAAAAAGTTCACGAAGCTATCGGCTTTAGTTGATATTGGGCGTGTAGATCCCAATGATATTCTACCTCGTGAACAAAGTGTTTTAGATATGATTCGCGTAGCGTGCTATATCCGTGAAGTAGATAAAGGCTTAGAACTTGTCCAAATGTTCCATGATTTGGGATATGAGACGTCACTGAACATTATGGCATTATCAAGTGTTCCTGAACAACAGTTGATCAAAGCTTTTGAATTGGTGAAGGAAAGCCCTGTAGATGTGGTCTATATCGTTGATTCCTTTGGAAGCTTAGACCCTGTAGATATTGAGCACCAAGTGAAAAAGTTCAAAGCGTTGATCCCTAACAAACAGCTTGGAATTCACACACATAACAATATGCAGTTAGCTTTTGCCAATACATTAACTGCGATGCGAAATGGGGTTACATATCTCGATTCGTCTGTATATGGCATGGGTCGGGCAGCAGGTAACTGTAACACAGAGCTTCTTGTTAGCTACATCCAAAAATCAAGCTATGAGATTAAGCCAGTTCTTGGAGTCATTGAGAAGCACATGCTCGAAATGCGTGAAAAGTGGGAGTGGGGCTTTATCATTCCTTATATGATTTCAGGTGTTCTTAATGAACATCCACGTGTTGCCATGGCATACCGTGATAGTGCTGAACGTGATCAATTCGTAGATTTTTATGACAAAGTAACATCACCTGAAAGTACAGTGGCTACAACTTTAAAATAGGTTAAATTGCTTAAAGCACCTCTATATTTGAGGTGTTTTTTTATTAGCGCCGAGGAGGCTCCCCTGACCGCACGCGCCTGGAGCGGACATCAACAGCCAAGTTAAAAAAGAAAAGATTAATGAAGGTATTATTTACAATTCGCGGAATTATAATATGAAAGGAAATATTATACTTTTTGAGTCTAAAGATGTTATTTTATGATTATAAATAAATATATTTTGATAGTTTTAAAGAAAAACGCTTGGATTTATAATCTCGGTTTGAATTATATTGCAAAACATGTATAAGACAACCTTAAGAAGAGGTAATGTACAGTATGGATGAGGAGTTAATAAAAAATGCCGATGCATGTTATCAGCTAGCTGAGCAGAAGGCTGCTCATTATTTTAAATCACTTCATAAACAGGTCATGCAAAAGACCTTTGTTCCTGTCCTAACAAAAGATATTCAATCTTGGAAACACAACCATATTCATCACCATTCGATATTATCCTTTTTTTCACGTCGAAAGGGAAAACCTGATAATCGAGCATATCACAATTATATCCAATGGCTCAATTACACCGGCAAACTTGATAATTACTTGGATCGTAGCATCTCTTATATTTTCATGCGGGACCTAGGCAAAGCTCTGGACTCAACTGAGACACAGAATAGGGTACGGCGTGTTGTTGACAGTTTAAAAAATCACCTAATTCAGTCTACCTCAACAAACCTTAGTGTCAATTCTGAGACGTTTAGCATGGCCGGGTTGTACCGAATCGCCCAGAAAGAAGGCATCGAATCCACGATGATTTGGGTGCTAAACAAATTAAAAACTGTATCCTCCAATATTCCAACGGGAATGGATGCTGAGAATGCTCAGCGAAAGCTTATTAAAATCATTGCTGGGGTAATTATGCATGAAGTTGAAGAGATGGGCGATGAGATATCGCCTGAAGAACGAATGAAGAAACTTGATGATGCAATTAGGCTCGGCTATTCCTATGGTTTAACCTATCCATTTATTGACGATCTTCTGGATGCCAAAGTCTTATCTGCTAATGAAGAAAAACAATATTCCGATTTGATTCGTACCACCCTTATCACAGGAAATGTACCGGAATTGGGTGAGTGGTCTGGGAAAAACGTAAACCTAATCCGATATATTCATTCAGAACTCCGAGATGCCTTTGAGTATATTAAATCTCATTTGAGGCCAGAGACCAGCAAAAAATTTTTCGAGCAGGCCTATGTGTTTTTTTATTCACAGGAAGTGGACCGTTTAAAGGATCTATCCAACGCAAATTACACGAATGAAGAGTTATACATTCCGGTCATTTTAAAATCCTCTTCTTCCCGATTGATTGTCCGTTCAGTTATCAGTGCTCCGGAGGATGAAGGCTTTGACACCCGAACATTCTATTATGGCATATACAACCAGCTTGCGGATGATTTTGCAGATATGTATGAAGACTTGAAAGAAGACAGGGTAACCCCCTATACCTATTATCTGAAGTATCATGAAAAGCGATTCGATCTTATCAATCCTTTTGAATTATACTGGACGGTCATTTCTAATTTGATCCATAAGGTATATCACTCAGATCACAAGGCCTGTGAGGTGATTCTTGATCGTGCTATAAATGGTCTTAAGAGATTTAAAGAACGAATGGGAACTGAAAAATACAACGAAGTTATGAAATTATTTTTTTCAGGAGTTCCAAAGTTTAATCGTGTGATTCAAAATATGGTTCGTAAAGCAGATGATGTAGATTTCTTTGATAAACTACTTCGGGATCATATGATTACCATTTTGAAAAATGAACGGAAGGAGCAGGAAGACTTTTTAGAAACGATTAAAACTGTCCGTAATCAGATCAACAACGTCTTAAATATCCCTAAAATTGAAGAAGTTGAGCCAATAATTGATGCTGCAAATTACAGTCTGGAAGGTGACGGGAAGCGATTGAGGCCAATAATGACCTGGGTCATGGGCGTTAACGAATATGGATTAAATAGTTCGGCCATCGTACCACTTCTACGATCATTAGAATACATGCATACGGCATCCTTAATCTTCGACGATCTGCCATCACAGGATAATTCCTCTACCCGTCGGGGGCGTAAAGCAATACATTCGGTTTATAACATTGCCATAGCAGAATTAACTGGACTGTTTCTGACCCAAAAGGCAATTGAAGAACAAGCATCTCTTGATCAATTCGATTCGAAATCGGTGCTTAACTTGATTAAATACTCAGCTCAAATGACAGCTGTTATGTGTAAGGGACAGGCGATGGATTTGGATTCTAAAGGGAAACAATTAACACTGGAACAATTGAATTTGATGTGTTTTTATAAAACTGGAATAGCATTTGAAGCTTCCCTAATCATGCCTGCAATCCTCGCCCACGCAAATGAAATCGAAATTGAAGCTTTGAAAAAATTCGCCCAACATGCTGGTATTGCGTTTCAGATAAAAGATGACCTGCTTGATGTGGAAGGAGATCTGATCTTACTCGGAAAACCGATTGGCAAAGATGCTGAAAACAACAGTTCTACTTTTGTGTCAATCCTAGGTCAGGATGGTGCTAGAAAAGAGATGTGGGAACAATACTGTCTAGCAATGGAAGCGTTGCAAGAGATGCCACGCAATATCACTTTTCTGAAGCATTTATTAAATTATATAGTTAACCGTGATCATTAATAGTTTGTCATATTGTTATATTTAAAAGATGTTTAAACCATTGTTTGTTTTACTTGACGTTTTGTCCTGGTAAAGGCAATAAAATCACAAAGTTCTTCTTCAGTTAATGGAGTACCATCGAGATAAATTAAACTGTTACCCGACTGTAATACGCAGTTTAATTCAAGCTTTATTTTTTCTTCGTCAACTCGATTTAAGAGAAAATCAACTGTTGTATCAAATAATTCGGCCATAAGAGATAAAGCATGTAAAGAAGGCTCTCTATACCCGGATTCATA
Organism: Neobacillus sp. BF23-41; assembly: GCF_041106275.1. Classification (NCBI taxonomy): domain Bacteria; kingdom Bacillati; phylum Bacillota; class Bacilli; order Caryophanales; family Bacillaceae; genus Neobacillus; species Neobacillus sp. BF23-41. The sequence continues at coordinate 87,582 of NZ_JBGBPR010000014.1, read as the reverse complement.
GCCTGCATAGGTACTTTTGGCAATGCCCAGCTGATCGGCTGTTTCCTGCATTGACCACTTTTTATGTTTTCTAAGGTCTACTAATCGTTTTAACACTCTCGTTCCCTTCCCCCATGTTTTTTTGCTTGATTATATCATAGAAAAAATCGTTTAAAAAGAAATATGTACGCGAAATGAAAACAACGATTGATTTTATTACATTAATAGCTTTATAATCAGTTATATTAATTCGCAAAACGCGTACGCATAGATATAAAAGAAAAACGGGGGGATAAGGATGAAAAGAATATTATTACTTGCAACAGGGGGAACAATCGCATCGGTGGAGGGCAATGAAGGTCTAGTTCCTGGAATGTCTCCTGATGAATTACTCCGATATTGCCTGAATGTATCTGAATCAATAGAGGTAACGTGCAAAATTCTTATGAATAGAGATAGTACAAATATGCAACCAGAACATTGGGTAATGATGGCAAATGCAATAGCCGATAATTACACTATGTATGATGGATTTGTCATTACTCATGGTACTGATACACTAGCTTATACTTCCTCAGCGTTATCCTATATGCTGCAAGGGTTACAAAAACCGGTTGTTGTAACTGGATCCCAAGTTCCAATTAGCTTTAGTCGAACCGATGCCGTAAAAAATGTTGCGGATTCGATTCGATTTGCATGTGAAGATATTGGTGGGGTTTTTGTTGTCTTTGATGGACGAGTTATAATTGGAACCCGTGCAGTCAAAATTAGAACGAAAAGTTATGACGCTTTTGAAAGTATTAACCATCCTTATGTTGCATATATAACTGGGGACATTGTTAAATACTATTTCAAACCGGAGAAGATGCATCAAGAATTAAGTGTAGATACACGTATTTCTCCTGATGTATTTGTTTTAAAATTGTTTCCAGGAACAAAGCCTGAAGTATTTGACTTTGTGAAAACTTGCTATCGAGGCGTCATTATTGAAAGTTTTGGTAATGGGGGACTTCCATTTGAGGACCGTAACTTATTACCTAAGATTAAAGAATTAACTGAAGCTGGTATAACCGTTATCATTACTACTCAATGCTTAGAGGAAGGGGAAGACCTTTATCTCTATGAGGTTGGAAGGAAGGCAGCACAATATAATGTCACACTATCAGGTGATATGAACACCGAAGCTATTGTTTCTAAGCTTATGTGGGCACTTGGAAAAACAAATGATTGTAAAGAAGTAAAGAAGATCATCGAAACCCCCATTTCCTGGGATTTAACAACTGATAACGAAAAAGTAGATTGAAGACCGTTTAATTATTTGAACGGTCTCGTTGCTACGAATGGCTGGTTGTATGGATCAATTACTTCCTTTATTTGAATAAACATCTCCAAAATTCAACTAGGAAATTGGTACTGAAAGCGTCCTTGCTCACTCAAATTCAATTCTCTAGAGGACTTCTATTATAGTCTTTTTTATCCATTCACTTTATATATTTACTCCTATAGTATAAATAATAAATGCAAGGAAAGAAGGAAGATCGTGAACACGGATCAAGCTTTTGATTTGTTAATGGAAGCAGGAGTCACTGAAGATACTAGTATTCAAACGGTTAGACGGTGGCTCCGTGAAAGAAAGATTAACTACGAGGGAACAGGACAACGGGATACAGGGTACATAATTGATAATACAGATCAAGTTTTTAACATGTTAAAGGATGCAGGTGTAACAGATAGCATCGCATTTCAAATTGTTCGTCGCTTGCTGCGTGATGGTAAGATTCAAACCGTGGGGACTGGAAATGATAAAACAAAAAACCAGCAAAATGAAACAGATTCCAAGGGATTAATTATTAGTCCGTCAGATCAGGATAAGATCGTCCACCAATTGAAAATAAGAATAAAAGCACAGGATGAACATATAAAAGGAATTGAACATCTTCATAAGACGTCCATAACCAATTTAATTAAGCAAAGAGATATTTTACATAAAGAAATTGCCAACCTAAAGAATGAGAAAAGTGAATTACAAAAGGAAACCAAGAAATTACTTAAAGAAAATATTGATTTAACTAATGAATTGTTAAAATTAAAAGAAGAACTTTTTAAAGGAAACAAAAGAGGTACTGATAAGACACATGACGTTCCCCCTTCTTCACCTAACACGAATGATTATCGTCAAAAATTAGGTCTTTCAAAAATGGCGAGCGATAAAGAAGTTTTAACCAGATATAAACAATTATTAAAAATAACTCACCCAGATCACGGCGGTAATGCAACAGCCTTTCATTTCATTAAAACCGATTATGATTATTTTAGAAATAGTATCAAATTGAAATAGATTGGGTTCGGTTGTCAATAACCTCTATTGACAACCGAACCCAATCTTTTTTCATATCTTATGTCGCCAATTCCCCTATTGACGACTTTTTTGTCCTTGCTATAAGTTTTAGAAACAAGAAAAATTAAATAAAAATTTATAAAGAAGGAAGAATGATAAGAGGTCTTTTCGCTCATTAAGTATGATCTAACTAATATTATTAATATTAAGGCTATGTTAAAGCCTATTGTTGATTTTGGCACCCTGTTGATTTGGAGTGGAAGGCGCGAAGACTCCTGCGGGAGGACGGGGCAGGGGAGACCCCGCAGGAGCGCAGCGACGAGGAGGCGGTTAGTACCCGCGGAAAGCGAAGCGCCTGGAACGGAAATCAACAGGCAAGTTTAACATAGCCAATATTAAAGTAATTAGCATCTAGGAGGAACATCATGTGGCAAAAGCTTAAGGAAAAAATGCTATGGGTATCCTTGTTATTATTAGTTATCTGCATGATCTTTGGAGACAACGTTGCTACAAGTACAAATAACGAAAACACCCACAAACACATAATTACCGTTTATCTGGCCGGAGATTCGACTGTTTCTGATTATTCCAGCTCGTTAGCACCCAGGGCAGGCTGGGGACAGGTTTTAAATCGGTTTTTCGATGATAAGATTGTCGTTAAAAATGAGGCCTCATCTGGCAGGAGTTCAAAAAGTTTTATTGATGAAGGGAGACTCAAATCAATCTTAGATCAGATTGAGAAGGGGGATTACCTGTTGATTCAATTTGGTCATAATGATGAAAAAAAAGAGGATCCAACCCGTTATACGGAGCCCTATTCAACCTATAAAAGGTATTTAAAACAATATATTGACGGTGCCCGCGCTAAACAAGCCATTCCTGTTCTAGTGACACCTGTTGAACGCCGGCGTTTTTCTGAAAAAGGAAGAGCGCGTGATACGCATGGGGAGTATCCTGCTGCCATGAAGGAGCTTGGAATGGAAGAAAATGTACTTGTCATTGACCTTACTGCCAAAAGCAAGGCATTGTTCCAAGAACTTGGACCAGCAAGAACAAAGGATGTTTTCCTCTGGCTGGATGCTAAAGAGAACAAGAATTATCCGAATGGTGTACATGATAACACTCATTTTCAGGAGGCTGGTGCTGAGAAGACTGCCCGTCTTGTGCTTGAAGGCATAGAGGAATCTATGCTAGTGCCGCTTCGTAATCACATTTTAAAATAAGAAAGAAACATTAAGGAGATATCATGGAAGGAAACAAATTAATTTTTAATTCAATTGATGAATACATCCAACAATTTCCCCCTGATGTTCAGGAAAAACTTAATACGTTAAGAAAAGTAATAAAAGAATCGGCCCCGGATGCAGAAGAAAAGATTAGTTATCAAATGCCTACGTTTGCTTTACGTGGAAATCTGGTGCATTTCGCAGCGTATAAAAATCATATCGGTTTTTACCCAACTTCGAGTGGAATTGCTGCATTTAAGGATGAATTATCGCAATACAAAGGTGCTAAAGGTTCAGTGCAATTTCCGATAGAAAAGCCGCTTCCTTATATATTAATAAGCGAGATTGTCAAATTTAGAGTTGCAGAAAATATGAAGCGAGCTGAGGACAAACTGAAAAAGAAGAAATAATAACTTTAACTTAAAAATATTTCTGGAACTATCATGTGATAGTTTCTTTTTTTTTATGGCAGGGCTTTCATAAAGAAATCTTCTAATATAAAAGATATAATGGACTTTGTATTTATCCCATTGAGTTTAACAGGAGGTATGCTGCCTGAAAAATAAAAAAATATCACTACATACAAAAATATTTGGGCTGGTTCTATTACTGGGATTATTGTTGATCCTGCTGCTGACAACATTTTTCAGCTATATGGAAAGTAAAGAAATAGAGGAAAACAAGGGCAGGATGGCATTGGAAATTTCAAAAACGGTTTCATTCATACCGAACATTATCGCTGCGTTTCAAACAAGTGATCCTTCCAAAACCATTCAACCGCTAGCTGAAAAGATTCGCAAAGAAACCGGTGCAGAATTTGTTGTCATAGGAAACAAAGAGGGTACAAGATATTCGCATCCTCAAACAGCTTTGATTGGGAAGAAGATGAAGGGGGGAGATAACCAAAGAGCACTTAAAAATGGAGAATATTATGTATCCAAGGCAAAGGGTTCACTCGGGCCTTCTATAAGAGGAAAATCTCCTATTATGAATAAAGAGGGAGAAGTGATTGGAATCGTTTCGGTTGGATTTCTTCTTGAAGATGTCCATCAACAAATTATGAATAATGTTACCAAGGTACTTCTTGTTTCCCTGTTCGCCCTTTTGATTTCTCTTTTAGGCAGTATTCTGCTCGGGCGGAATATCCGCAAAGACACGATGGGTCTCGAACCCTATGAAATTGCCGCATTATATAAAGAAAAAAATGCAGTGCTTCATGGAGTGAAAGAAGGGATATTAGCCATAGATAAACATGGATTTATCACGATGATGAACCAGCCTGCAAAGAGACTTTTACATATTAATGGCACAGTCCGTAATTTAAAAGTAGATGGGCTGTTTCCTTCTGACTATTTATATGAAGTTTTAAAGTCTGGAAATCCACAAGCAGATAAAGAAATGGTCTGGAAAGATAAAACAGTTATCGTCAATTGTACGCCACTCTTTGATGAGAATGGGGTAAGTAGAGTGGTTGCTTCTTTTCGTGATAAAACAGAAATAGAGCAAATGGTCAACACCATATCGGAAGTAAAAAGATATTCGGAAGATCTTCGTGCACAAACACATGAGTTTACAAATAAATTATATGTCTTATCAGGCCTATTACAGCTCGAGGAATATGAACAAGCTATAGATATGATTCAAACGGAAACACAGGTATTGCAATTTCAGAATTCTATTGTTTTTAACCATATTAAAGATACAAAAGTACAGGCCATCCTTTTAGGGAAACTGGGAAAAGCCTCAGAAAAGAAAGTAAAGTTTGAGGTTGTATCGGACAGCCAATTAGAGGCACTGCCATCCCATTTTAAGCTATCCAATCTAATAGTCATTCTTGGAAACTTAATAGACAATGCCTTCGAAGCTGTCTATGGTTTCGATTCTCCGACAGTGAAATTTTTCGTTACTGATATAGGCAGCGATATCATTTTTGAGATTGCTGATAATGGGAAGGGGCTTACTGAAAAAGAAATTCCGCTTCTATTTGGCAGGGGCTATACTTCTAAAAAAGGAGATGAGCCAAGGGGATTTGGCCTATCGAATGCTGAGGAGGCAGTGTTAGAAATGAATGGGATGATTGAGGTGCAAAGTACCCCGGAAAGTGGGACTGTCTTTACAGTTTACCTTCCAAAGGAATACGAGAGGAGATAAACACTTGACTAGGATAAAAGTAGCCATTGCTGAAGATGATTTTCGAATTGCCGATATACATGAAAAATTTTTAACAAAGTTTAATGAAATAGATGTTGTTGGTAAATCATTGAATGGTGATCAGACACTTCAAATTCTAACGGATAAGACCCCTGATTTATTGATTCTGGATGTGTATATGCCTGATATGCTGGGATCCGATCTCCTTCCAATTATCCGAGATCGTTTTCCAAGGGTTAGTATTATTATGATCACAGCAGCGACAGATAAAGTTTTTCTAGAAAAAGCATTAAGCTACGGAGTAGAAAATTATTTGATTAAACCTGTAAATAGAGAAAGATTTGACGAAGTCATTTTAGAATATATAAAAAAGCACTCCCTCCTAACTTCCCAACAAGATGTAGACCAGAATTATGTAGACCTCCTGTTCGGAAATAAAAAGATTGAAAAGGTGGGAAGGGGCACGGGATTACCTAAAGGAATTGATGAAATCACACTTGGAAAGGTGAAAAACGTACTTCTAATTAATAAACAAGGCCTTTCAGCTGAAGAAGTGGGAAAGGAAATTGGAGCATCACGGATTACTGCACGTCGATATTTAGAATATCTATCCTCCATTAAGGAAGCAAAAGCGGAAGTGGTTTATGGTATTGTCGGGAGGCCGGAAAGAAAATATTATCCTGTTTAGTAAGGGTGCCTAAAGGCATCCTTTTTTTATGTGCAAACCATTTAAGGAAACTCCAGTAGTCAGATAGAATTCTACCGTGAACAATATGAACAAAATATAGATTAATGTACGATAATAACTTTATTTTGGAAACGTTTTCACCTTAGAATATTTAGATTATTATTAATTTACTAACAAAAGGGGTGGAAGAGATGCTGGCAACTTTAGGATTTTTAATGATTATTATTTTTATGGTATTAATTATGACAAAACGCTTATCCGCAATGATTGCTCTAATGGTGATACCTGCTGTATTTGCATTGATAGGCGGATTCGGAAAAGAAATGGGACCAATGGCGCTTGAAGGTATAAAAAGCGTGGCACCAACAGGAATCATGATTCTATTTGCGATTCTCTTCTTTGGAATCATGATAGATGCAGGGGTTTTTGATCCTATCATTTCAACGATTTTGAAGGTAGTTAAAGGGGATCCCGTAAAAATAGCGATTGGAACAGCAGTTCTTGCGTTAATAATCTCCCTTGATGGTGACGGAACAACTACATATATGATCACCATTTCTGCCATGCTTCCTTTGTATAAACGTATTGGCATGAAACCATTGGTACTTGCAGGAATCGCTGTATCATCTTCAGGTGTTATGAACCTTCTTCCTTGGGGAGGACCAACAGCTAGAGCAATGACAGCATTACATCTAGAGATGGGAGATATTTTTACTCCCGTAATTCCTAGTATGGTGGGGGGAGTGTTGTTTGTATTATTTATGGCCTACTGTCTTGGTAGAAAAGAGCGTAAACGGATAGGTGTTATGGAAATTGATTATAGCACATTGTCTTTGATGGCAGCTACATCTGAGGCTGCTTTCCTTAAACGTCCCAAATTAATTCTTGTAAACTATCTGCTAACTATTCTGCTTTTAGTTGCACTAATCCAAGAAATGCTGCCTACAACGGTATTATTTATGATTGGATTTGCAATTGCGATCACCATCAATTATCCAAATCTAAATGAACAAAAAGAACGGATTATGCACTACGCTGATAATGCACTATCAGTTGTGTCAATGGTGTTTGCTGCAGGTATTTTTACAGGTATTCTTTCTGGAACGAAAATGGTAGATGCTATGGCAACTACGATGATCTCTCATATTCCAGATGCTTTGGGCTCCCATTTTGCAATGATTACTGCGATTATCAGTGCACCTTTAACATTTTTTATGTCCAACGATGCATTTTACTACGGAGTTTTGCCATTACTTGCCAAGGCAGGAAGTGTATATGGAATTGATCCGGCTGCAATTGGACGAGCGTCACTCATGGGGATGCCTGTACATTTATTAAGTCCACTCGTACCTTCGACTTACTTATTAGTCGGTATGGTTGGAGAAGATTTCGGAGACTTGCAGAGAGCATTCTTAAAATGGGCCTGTGGATCCACAGCGGCTATGATTTTTGTTGCTATAATTTTGTCCATTTTTCCCTTTTAATTAAAATTTGCTGAATTCTCATGAAAATCATTTAATAATTTGACTGGAGATGAATGATGATGTGGATACTCACTGTCTATTCAGAAGGAAAAATCCCTGCGTTGTTTGAATATAATACAGAAAAAGAAGCTTTAGATGCTTTTAATAAAGTAAAAGGTTGTAAGATTCTCTCAGAGGTTATTTATTATAACGATACTAAAATATCTTAAACTTTCAAGTATATAGGTACTATTAAACAGACTGTGTAACCTCTTTGCTTTGTGGGAAACTCCAACAAAGCAAGGAGGTTTCTTATGTATCAATATGCTGCAGTATAGCAGTCCCACTGCATTAGGTTTTAATTGGAGGGAAATTTTTGAGTGTTTTACTTCTTATCATATTAAATGTCATTTTACCTGTTTTTTGTCTTATTGGAATTGGTGCGTTTTTACATCGAAAAATTACATTTGATATGAATACATTATCAAAATTAAATAACTATTTGCTCATGCCTGCTGTAAGTTTTGTCAACATTTATCAGACTAAAATGGAGGGAGAAACAGTCTTAAATATTCTTACTTTCTTATTAATCCAAAGTCTTTGTCTTATTTTCTTCAGTACCATCATATCTCAATTAGCCAAATTTGATAATAGACTATCTTCGACCTTCAAAAACAGTGTGATACTAAACAATTCTGGGAATTTTGGGTTACCTGTAAGTCAACTTGTATTTCAGGATAATCCTCTTGGTTTATCCATTCAAGTGGTGGTTATGATTTATCAAAATCTTCTTACCAATACATATGGGTTGTTTAATTCAATTAGAGTAAATTACAAAGGTTTACAAGCAATGAAAGTATTTATGAAAAATCCAGTTGTTTATGCCTTTTTGTTAGGCTTGGTTTTTAATTCACTTTCTATCAAAATACCAAAATACTTGTGGACTCCGATTGACAATATTTCAAATGCCTTTGTGGCTGTGGCACTGGTTACGCTCGGTGCACAAAGTGCTTTTTTAAAAATAAATCGATTCTCCATCTCACTTATTCTAAGTCTCTTTGGCCGTTTAATACTTTCTCCCTCCATCGCGATGATCATTATATTACTTTTAAAATTGGATGGAACGACGGCACAGGCTTTATTTATAGCAAGCTCGTTCCCAACTTCAAGAAACAGTGCTCTTTTCGCTTTAGAATATGGAAATCATCCAGAATACGCAGCACAAGTTGTTTTGATGTCTACTTTACTAAGCATGATTACTGTAACCACTGTTGTTTTTTTATCCACAATTTTATTTTAACCTTGTGAAGACCGTTTATTTATTTAAACGGTCTCGTTGTTTACTATACTAGATAATTATTGGGTAAAAATTCATTTTTGCTAACATTTGCTCGTACCTGTTAAATTCATTTGTGTTATTTATTTCACTTACTGTTTTCAATGTAGTTAATGCACTTTCAATTAAAAATTCTCTAGGATCTTCTTTATTATTCATCAGTTCTTCTTGTATAAAATATAGCAAATTTATATACGTGGCACTTTTAGGATTTTTCGCTTCAAATTTCTTTTCAATCACTTTTTTTACATTCAATGTGGCCATGGAAAATTCATTATTAAAAAAATCATGGTAATCTGATTTTGGAAGTAGTTGATTTATATCCTCTGGTACGAATAATTGGATGTCCTTTCTACTTATATCATCCAGAATCGTCATAACACGCTCCAAACAGTAAGCAGCAATTTGGCGTAATGGTATCGTTCCGTGCAATACATTACTTGTATTCAAAATATGTTCCATCATTCCTGAATAAAGAACGGCACAATCGATCATATATTTTGCTTGGTTGTTTGGGAAAATATTTAAAAAACGTTCATATATCCATTTTAAATATAAATACCTCCCTTGCTTTATAAATTTAATCAGCTCTGGTTCATTAGATACGAGCACATCCTCAATGAGCTGATTTAATTTATTTTTTCTGTTATGTTCTATCATAAAATGGACCTGTTCAATGAAAATGTCCTTGTCTGTAATGTCTTCCCCAATGAGTAATTTATCTCTCTCCATTTTCATGTTATCTAGTATAAGATTATAAACCGCTTTAAACAATTCCCCTTTGGAAATAAAATAATTATAAAAAGATCCCTTTGAAATTCCGCTATGATTCAAGATATCTTGAATGGATGTAGCGTGATAGCCCTTTTCAATAAATAGTTCATGTGCTTTATCTATGACATTCCTTTTTTTCTTATTCATCCTTTTTCCCCTTATGTCAAGTCTGTCTTTTTCTCTATTTTAATTATACCACAATAGACCATTAGTATACTTTTGTACTAATGGTCTATTTATTTCTTGCTTGAGTATTCTGAAAATGGTAGGATAGGTTCTATAATTAAAGTACAAAAATATACTTTAAGTACAAATTTTATGAAAAAGGAGAATAATGTACATGTCAGAGAAAAGAACGTAACCAACAAATGGAAAATTCTTATTTAGCTATGAGGTATGAATGGATGAACTAATACATTTGCAAAAATGGGTTTTATCAAAGCGCACTAGAGGAGGAGTAAGGTTAATGAGCACGAAACGTTTACTTTTATTGAACATTATTATGTTACTTGTATTAGTCGGAGCAGGTGTAGGGGGGTATGCCTATTACAATCGAACTGCCAACTATTTAACGACAGATAATGCGCAAATTGCTGGCCAACAAGTAACCATAGCTGCTCCTGCATCCGGGAAATTAACTGATTGGAAAGGCAATGTTGGTGACCGTTTTACGAAGGATTCAACTATAGGAAAAATCACAACAACAGGGAAAGATGGAACACCTGAAAATATGAACGTTACACTTCCAACAGATGGAACGATTGTACAAAATAATGCCGTGCAAAATTCCTTTGTTGCTGCAGGAACGCCGCTGGCACAAGTATATGATCTAACTAAATTATGGGTTACAGCAAATATTGACGAAACGGACATCGACGAAATTGCTGTAGGTCAAGATGTCGATATCTATGTGGATGCTTTTCCAAATAGCACGTTAAAAGGGAAAGTCCAACAAATCGGCTTAGCGACAGCGGGAACATTTTCTCTATTACCAAGTTCAAATACGACAGGTAATTACACAAAAGTTACTCAAGTCGTTCCAGTTAAAGTAACGATAGATGATAATAAAGGTGTTGCAATTGTTCCGGGCATGAACGTAACCGTGCGAATTCAGAAGTAGGTGATAATATGTCAATATATATCACGGTTTATGTTACACTAGCCATGTTGTTATTGCTTTTCATCAATTTTAGGATGATGAAACAAAAAAAAACCAACCATGATCAAACGAAAATGATGAGGCAAGAGGTTAAGGAGAATATTGGTAAAACTGATTTTAAGGTTGAAGAGTTTAAGGAAAGTAGTACTCGAACGGAACAGAGTGATACAAAAGTCCAGAAGAATTATCAACAAGATTTATCAGATCAATTGGAAAAAACGCTTGAAGATTCAGCTATTTCTGAATCAGCATTGAAAAACGTAGAAATTGAGGTTCAGCAGAAAGAAGAAATGAACCAGCCAATACAACCAGTTAAAGACGCAAAAAACCATGCAGGAACAGGAAAATTACTTGCGGCTCTGCTGATCGGTGCTTTTGTTGCCATTCTAAATCAAACCTTACTTAATGTGGCCATCCCACATATTATGAATGATTTAGGTATTTCTGCAAGTACCGTTCAATGGCTTTCAACCGGTTATATGTTAGTGAACGGGATCGCTATTCCTATTTCAGCCTATCTTATTGAAAAGTTTGGAACAAGGAAGCTATTGATTGCGGCTGTTTTTCTATTCACCTTAGGGTCGTTAGTTTGTTCCTTATCAGCCAACTTTAGTATGCTGATGATTGGAAGGATCATCCAAGCGTGTGGGGCTGGTATTATTATGCCCCTGTTAATGACTGTTTTTTTCACAATATTTCCTCCAGAAAAACGTGGAAAGGCAATGGGAATTATGGGTGTAGTTATGATATTTGCACCTGCAATTGGTCCTACATTATCCGGGTGGCTCATTGGACATTATTCATGGAGATTATTGTTTGACATTGTCATTCCAATCGGAGTCCTTGATTTAATTCTTAGCTTCATGTGGATGAAAGACGTAACCAAGGTAACGAATCCTAAATTTGATTTCCCAGGATTTTTATTTTCGACATTAGGTTTCGGGTTCTTGTTATATGGCTTTAGTGAAGCAGGGAATAATGGCTGGACCAGTACAATCGTAGTATCAGCATTAATCATAGGTACTATTTCATTTATCGCCTTTGTCTGGCGTGAACTGACTACCGAGAAACCAATGCTTGATTTACGGGTCTTTAAATATGATATTTTCTCGCTGACGACCATAATAAGTATGTTTGTTAATATGGCTATGTTTGGTGCAATGATCTTACTCCCGATTTATTTGCAAAATATTCGCGGCTTTACGGCATTACAATCCGGTTTATTGATGCTTCCAGGTGCAATCGTGATGGGAATTATGTCACCAATTGCCGGTGCTCTTTTTGATAAAATCGGTTCAAAATGGCTTGCGGTAATCGGCTTAACCATTACGGTAATTACTTCATGGGGATTTACCAGTCTTAGTATGACTACAAGCTATAGCCATATTCTTTTTCTATATGTGATGCGGATGTTTGGTATGTCCTTCATTATGATGACAGTCATGACAGAAGGTCTTAACCAATTACCTCGACAACTGGGGGCGCATGGAACGGCTGCCTCAAATACGGCAAGGCAGGTGGCTGGAAGTATTGGGACGGCGTTTCTAGTTACTGTCATGACAACAAGGCAAGGAATGCACGCAGGTGAGTATGGTAGTGTAATCACAAGCTCCAATCCTTTTATAGCTAGTAATTTTGCGCATCTTGGGCAGGGTTTGGGGGCTTTAACACACATGCCGGCAGATGCGGGAAGGCAGCTTGCCACCTTTTTGATTTATGGTCAGACCATGCAACAAGCTACAATTGATGGAATTAATGATACCTTTATGGTTGCAACGGGAATTGCATTTGTAGCTTTGATTCTATCATTCTTTATTAAACGGTCACGAGTTAAAGAATAGTCGTGGAAATCAAGGTCCACTCATTTAATTTCCATTGAAAGTAGGATTAAAAAATGGCAGATTTAGGTCTTTTCATTATTCGATTGGCTGTTGGTCTTACGTTTGTAGGACATGGAGCCCAAAAGTTATTTGGCTGGTTCGGTGGACCGGGTCCAGTCAAGTTCGGTCAATGGTTAGAGTCGATCGGAATCAAGACGGGTGGAATAACTTGGGCGATTTTAGCGGGATTATTCGAACTAATTGGAGGTCTCCTTTTTTCGGCTGGCTTGCTGACATGGCTTGGGGCAATACTAATCATTATCGTTATGATTGACGCGATTTTTACCGTCCATCTCAAAAATGGCTTTTGGCTTACTGAAGGAGGCTATGAATACAACTTCATTTTGATTGCTGTTGTCCTTGGGGTGGCCCTAATTGGACCCGGGGATTACGTATTATTTTATAAGCCATAAGGCACAAATTAATGAATTTGTCCTACTCTAAATATAATCCGGGTGAATTCTACTAAGAATTCACCCGGATTTTTTACTTTTTCCCTATGTATATTCCACTTATCCCACACGGTGCAAAAACTCTAAGAGTAATTGATTTTATTTATCTTGGTGCTCAATATTTGGCATATGACCTGCTTCTTCGAAAATGAAAAGTTCAGTCTGTGATGGGTTCGCTTTCTTATAAAATCTTTTTGTGTATCTATTTATTTTAGAAAAAAGCATGAATCCATACTGGAGCATGCTTCTTTCAATATCTAGTAAATCATTTGAAAATCATAAAAGAATACTTAAATTGTTAACATTAAAATATCCAAGTTTGATATGTTTATCGCACCAGAGTCTCTTAGTTCTTTTAATCGATTGATATCTAGGATGTCGATCGTACGGTTTGAGATTTGGATCCATTGTTGGTTCTTCCACTTATTAAGTATTTTATTTACCGTAATCCGAGAGGTCCCTATGTAGCTAGCAAACGATGTTTGATTGATTGAAAAACTACCATTTTCGCTTACCATTTTTAAAAGGAAATGAGCCATTTGTTGTTCAACAGGGGCATTGAGAAAAGCTATAATTTCTGCCAGAATCCTAAATTTATAGATTAATGAATTGGTAAAAATACAAGCTGCCTCAGGTTGTTCTTTACAAATCATCAATAAAGCCTCATCAGAGAAAAAATAGATTTCAGATCGACCGTTTGAAATGGCAGAGGTTAAATAGGGTTCATTTCTAGCACCATGTTCCCCAAACAACATCCCTTCAGGAACATAATTCACCGTTCGCTCCACCCCTTCATGAGAAAGGAGGGTAATCTTTATTCCACCCTTTGCTAAGTAGAAAAAGCCCTTGCCTTCACTTCCCTGATGGTACACGACTTCATTTTCTTCAACATCTAGTTTTTTCCCATATTTTAAAAAAGGCCGCCAAGAGTATCGAAGATTTTTCATGCCAACACCTTTCCAAGAAGCTTTTTTAATTCGTCCGGTTTCTTTATTGAAAATTTTTTTCCATGAATCTCAATGATTTCTTCTTCTTTCCATTGTTTTAAAATCTTATATAAGGTGATTCTCGTTAAGCCTGTGCATTTTGTAAGGTCTTGTTGTGTGAGAGGAACTTCATAATTCTTAAATTCGTAACAAATATTTAGTAGTATCACCGACAGTTGCTGTTCTGGTGTGAGCGAGTCCAAATAAATTTTATCAGCTAATATGTGCATTTTATGAATAACTGTTTTGATAAAAATGTTAAGGATAGAAGGTTGAGCTTCAATTAATTTTTGAAAATGTTCACATGAGAAAAAATAGAGAATAGAGTCATTTACTGCCGTTGCGGTAGTAAAATGTGGCTGTCGGTCCATCGCTTGAACTCCTAATAGCTGCCCGGGAATAGCGATGTTTAACATACGCTCTTTTCCAATCGAAGTGGTAGTCGTTACTTTAATTAATCCCTTTTGGATATAATAAAATCCATCCCCGATCGTCCCTTGCTGGTAAATAGATGATTTCTCTTTGAAGAATTGTCTAATACCAAACTGCAAGCATGATTCCCAATTAATATCACTGTCAAACAAGATTGCCAACTAATCAACTCCTAAGTGAAATAGATGAAAAAAACAATAAAACTGTAAATCTAGGAAATATGTAAATTAATCAAAATGCTTTGTTCTTAATTGGAGCCTCAAGTGGTAATTTTTTGGCAACGCTTACATTTGTACTTAAGAAAAAGTTTATTTATGTTAACAACTTAACAACAGTGTAAAAGATTCAGGATATAAAATCAATATTGGGTGATGAATTCGAAATATTCAGCCAAAAGATAATTGATAAGGAGGAGGAGAGAGAGGGTACATCTAGGAAAAACAATTGTGACTATTGGTGAAATTCTAAAAGGGGATGGTTTGATGAACCAGGAAGTACAATCAGAAGCAGCTCAAGATTTATCGAAAAAGAAAATGATTGAGCAAAATACTACTAATCTTTCATTAAAGAGTATGCCTAAAGCAACATTACTTGTTGTTGTGTTGTGCTGGTTTGCGATGTTAGCAGATGGCTATGATTTGGGGATTTATGGGGCTGTGTTACCGTCATTAATGGAATACAAAGACTGGAGTATGACACCTGCACAGGCAGGAGCTATCGGAAGCTATGCTTTAATGGGAATGCTGATCGGTGCCATTTGTGTAGGGACAATTACCGATATGATTGGTCGAAAACTGACCTTAATCTGCTGTATCGCTGTATTTTCCTTATCAATGTGTCTTGTAGCACTATCTACCTCTCCAGAAATGTTTGGTTTCTTTCGTTTATTAGGTGGTCTAGGACTAGGGGGAGTAATACCTACAGCTTCGGCTTTAACAATCGAGTATTCTCCTGTACAACATCGATCTAAACTTTACGCAATTATGTATACAGGTTATCCAATTGGAGGAGTCCTTGGTGCATTATTTTCAATGTTTCTTTTGGAGGATTATGGATGGAGATTATTGTTTTGGATTGGTGTCACACCACTTTTAGTGATTCCTTTTCTTATAAAATTTCTCCCTGAGTCGATTAGTTTCCTTATGGCAAAGAAAAAGCTTGTTGAAGCTAAAAGTATCGCCAAAAAATTTAATCTTCCTGATGATTTTATCCAAGGCAATTTGAAGGTTGAAAACAAAGGATCAACGAACAAATTTGCTGCAATCGCAAGTCTTTTTGCACGGACAAATATTAGGGCTACGATGTTTTTTTGGGTTACCTTCTTTTTAGGTCTGCTTATGATTTATGGTTTGAGTACATGGCTTCCGAAAATGATGAGAGAGGCTGGATACCCTCTTGGACCAAGCTTAGGATTTTTACTGATGCTCAACCTATCAGCAGCCATTGGTGCATTAATAGCGGGAACGGCAGCTGACCGCTTTGGCTCTAAAAATATTATCAGTATTTCCTATTTCTTAGCTGGGGTCTCAATTGCACTACTTAGTATCAAATCATCGATGTTACTAGTGTATTGCTTAGTGGGTGTTGCAGGGTTTGGGACGATTGGGACAACACTTATTCTCAATGCCTATATTTCCAAATATTTCGAAGCAGAAAATCGGGCCACTGCACTAGGATGGGCACTTGGATTTGGTAGGATTGGTGCTATTTCTGGACCTATTCTTATTGGATTTTTTATGAGCTCAAATTTGGATTTTTCCATTAATTTTTATCTTTTTGCCGCAGCAGGAGTTCTTGCATCAATCACTATTTTGTTTATCCCTAAAAAAGGGGATATGAAGATCTAGCATATATTAAAAGAAAAGCAACTCACATCATTTGTATTCAGAATGATGTGAGTTGCTTTATTTATTTTAATAAAATGAAAATTTTATTTTTTTAGAAAAAATGTTAATCAGACTACAATGACTCAAAAAAATCAATTTTATAATGAAAATATGAAATTAAAGGAGGATGTTTTATGGGAATTCGTACAGGAGCACAATATATCAAGGCATTAAAATCCCGAAATCCAGAAGTTTGGTTATCAGGAAAAAAAGTAAAAAATATCTTTGAAGAGCCAGTTTTTCATCAGCCAATTCTTCAAATTGCAAAGCTATACGATATGCAGCATGACTCCAAATATCAAGAGGACATAACTCATATTTGTGAAGAAACGGGAGAAAGAATCTCCAATGCATTCTTGGTACCAAAAAGCTATCAAGATTTACAAGCACGGAGAAGAAATTTCGAAGAGTTTGCCAAAGCGACGTTTGGTTTAATGGGAAGAACACCTGATTTCTTAAATGTGGTCGTTACATCCATGGCGAGCAATTCGGAGTTCCTGGACAAATACAATCCTGAATGGGGAAAAAACATTCGATCATATTATAAGCATATCCGCGATAATGATCTATTTTTAACACATGCAATTATTAATCCGCAAAATGACCGCAGCAAATCATCACACGAACAACAGGATATGTTTACCCATCTAGGTGCTGTTAAAGAAACACCTGATGGCTTAATTGTAAGAGGAGCGAAAATGTTAGCTACCCTTGCACCGATTACTGACGAAGTAATTGTTTATTCTTTTCCTGGATTTAAGCCTGGTGATGAGCGCTATGCACTTGCGTTTGCACTACCACTTGATACTCCTGGTCTTCGCGTTATCTGCCGTGAAGCAATGCAGGATGGACAGCGTTCGGTATACGACCACCCATTAGCATCAAGATTCGAAGAAATGGATGCGGTCTTAGTCTTTAATGATGTTTTAGTACCTTGGGATCGTGTATTCCTTTATAACAATGTTGAAGCAGCAAATTTACTCTATCCGAAAACAGGAATCGCTCAGCAGCCAGCTCATCAGTCTGGTGTAAGAGGGTTAATCAAACTACAATTTGCAACCGAAGTGGCTTGCAAAATCGCCGACTCCATCGGTGTTGATGCCTACCTAAATGTACAAAATGATTTAGGAGAATTAGTCCAATCGGTTGAATCGATTAGGGCATTACTCAGAATTTCAGAGTATGAACATGAAGTAACTGCTACTGGGGAAGCGATGCCAGCCTATGCACCACTAGAAACAATTCGAGGATTGCTGCCAAAAATGTACCCACGGGCGATTGAGGTTATGCAAATCATTGGTGCAGGTGGACTATTAATGTCTCCTACAGATGCCGATTTCGAGAATCCGGAATTAAGAGAGGATTTAGAGAAGTATTATCTTGGAAGAGAGGGAGTTTCAGCGGAAGAACGCGTTCATCTCTTTAAGCTAGCATGGGATTTATGCGGCGAGGCATTTGGACAAAGAGTTCTTCAATACGAACGCTATTATACTGGCGATCCAATACGTAAAAGAGCGATTTTCTATAACAACCACAAAAAGCAGAATTCCTTTGAGCTGGCTGATGAAGCAATGAAAATATTTAATCGAAAAAATGAGGTTACAAGCTTATAAAAGTAAATCAAAAGTAAGAGGAGGTGTGAACGATGCAAACGCTAAAAGATGGAGTTTTGACATTATCTGGTTCGGTGATTGCCATTGGTGCTTTTGATGGAGTCCATAAAGGACATCAAGCTGTGATTAAGCAAGCTGTGGAAAAGAGTCGGGTTTATCAGGTTCCTAGCGTTGTATATACTTTCGACCCGCCTCCTCGAAATTTTTTTAAGGGCGCTCAAATTTTGTCACCAATTCAGGAAAAGGTCAGCAGGATTGCGAAGTTAGGTGTAGATTATGTCATTGTTGCCAGCTTTGATGAATGGTATGCGACCCGGCCACCTGGAGATTTTATCTGTGAATTGTCTAAGTTAAACCCGGCAGAGGTTACAGTCGGTTCAGATTTTCATTTTGGAAAAAACAGAGCAGGGGATGTAAATCTTTTAGAAAAGTATTTTCATATCAATATTACCCCCCCTGTTTATTGTAACGGCGGTAAACTTATTTCATCGACGAGAATCCGCCAGTTAATTTCAGAGGGAGATTTCCAACAGTCCTACTCATTATTAGGACAGTAAATGAAATTAAAGTTTTTGAGGCAAAGTGAAATCTACTCAGCATTAGAAAGGAGTTCATTCTATGAAGTTATTAGGAATTTCAGGCACAATTATTGGGGCAAAAACAAGTATTGTTGTTCAAAAGGTATTAGAGGATGTAAAGAAACATCATCCTAACGTTGAAGTAGAATTGTTGGATTTAAGAGAGTATGATGTTCAGTTCTGTGATGGACGAAATCCTTCGAACTATACAGGTGACACGAAAAAAGTTCTCGATATTGTTAAATCTGCTGACTTCTATATAATCGGAACACCGATATTCCAGGGATCTTTATCTGGCCCACTAAAAAATTTGTTTGATTTAATCAATCCAAAGGATATTCGCAACAAAGTAATCGGTTTTGTTGCAACAGGTGGTACATACCAGCATTACCTTGTTATCGAAAATCAATTGAAGCCGATCGCAGGATTTTTCCGATCCTTTGTGGCACCAGGCTATGTCTATGTCAATAACGATCATTTTAATGAAGAAAATGAAATCATCGATTCTGAGGTTCTAACAAGAATTACTGCTTTAGCCAAAGAAGTGGTCTACATGCAGGAGGCATTAAAATCAACAGAGGAAAAATTTGCAACAATAAATGGATAAGCTTTTGTATTTAAAGTTGAGAGGAGAAGATTTCTATGACAAACCCATTAAAACCAATTAACCTTTGGGGATTTATTGAAGAAAATAAGGATTTACTTAAGCCGCCAGTAAATAATAAGGTAGTTTGGAAGGATTCTGAACTAATGTTCATGGTCCTCGGAGGTCCAAACAAACGACGTGATTTTCATGTGGACCCATCTGAAGAGATATTTTATCAATTAAAAGGTGATTGCTACGTTGAAATTATTAATGCGGAAGGTAAAAGAGAAGTAATTACAGTGAGAGAAGGAGAAGTATTTCATCTCCCTCCAAATGTTCCCCACTCCCCACATCGGGTCGCTGATACAATCGGGATCGTAATTGAACGTGACAGGGGTGAAGGTGAATTAGAGGATTTTGTTTGGTTCTGTGATGAATGTGATCATGAAATGCACCGCGTTACCGTCCAATTGACAAATATTGAAGTCCAGGTAAAAGAAGCGATTCATGGATTTAACAGTAATTTAGAGCTTCGCTCTTGTAAGAACTGTGGACATATTATGCCAGAAGAAGCGAGTGAATGGAAATGCGAGTAGATTTTCATACACATATCATCCCTGAAAATTTCCCTGATTTTGCAAAAAAGTACCAAAACGACAAGTGGCCAGTCCTCCAGCCTACCTGCTCTTGCGGTGCTAATATAATGGTGGCTGGGAAGGTTTTTCGAGAAGTGACCGACCAAGTTTGGAGTCCAGAAAAAAGGATTCACGATATGGATGTAGAAAATGTAGATATACAAGTTTTATCGCCAATACCTGTAACGTTTTCCTATTGGGCGCCTACAGAAGAAGCGGTAGTTATGGCTAGATTTCAAAATGATTTCATCGCTGAAACAGTAGCCCAGCATCCCACCAAGTTTATTGGTTTAGGGACGGTTCCGCTGCAAAATGTCGAAGAAGCGATTCGTGAACTAGACCGCTGTATACATCAACTTGGCTTAAAAGGGATTGAGATTGGCACAAACATTAATGGCAAAAATTTAGACGATGAATCATTAATTGATTTCTTTGCGATGTGTGAGAAATGGAATGTTCCAATATTTGTTCATCCATGGGAAACACTAGGTGGAGATCGTTTTTCCTCCCATAATTTAATGTATACGGTTGGAATGCCAAGTGAAACAGCATTGGCTGCAGCAAGTCTAATCCTAGGAGGTGTCATCGAGAAATTTCCAAAACTTAAAATTTGTTTTTCTCATGGAGGCGGGTCACTTCCTTACATTCTCCCTAGACTTGATCATGGTTGGAATGTTTGGCCGCATTTGCAGCTCACGGAGCATCCTCCAAGTTTTTATGCCAAGAAATTTTTCTATGATTCAATCGTAAATAACCCTGTAAATATTAAATTCTTAGTCGAAAAATTTGGTGCTGAACAAGTCATCATGGGATCGGATTACCCATTCTTACTTCGGGAAACTCCACCAGGGAAGATTATTGATGACACCTTAACACTAAGCGAAGAACAGAAAAGAGCCATGTTAGGTGAAAATGCACTAAGATTTTTAAATATACCGGTTAATTTATTAATTTAATAGGAAATGAGATGAGAAGATGATAGACAAGGTGATCACCCCAGAAGAGAGATTAGAGGAACTTGGATTAAAGCTTCCAGCACTCCGCCCCGCATCTGGTAATTATGTAAGCTGTGTACGGACAGGGAATCTTATTTTCACATCAGGACAAGGTACAGATGAATACCGTGGAAAACTTGGTGAAGATGTATCGATAGAAGTAGGCTATCAAGCAGCAAGACAATGTATGCTTAATCTATTAGCAGTGGTCAAGAATGAACTGGGTGACCTTAGCAAAGTGAAAAGGATTGTCAAAATCCTTGGTATGGTCAACAGCACGCACGATTTTAAAGACCATCCTAAAGTCATGAATGGATCCTCCGATTTGTTGGTAGAAGTGTTTGGTGAAAAGGGAAGGCATGCGAGATCAGCAGTAGGGATGTCCCAGCTGCCACATAATAACGCTGTTGAAGTTGAGATGATTGTAGAAGTTGAGGATGGTGAACTCGGTGAGTAAAGTCCTAGAAAAACAACTTCAAATTAACGATGCCAAGCTGTTTATTAATGGAGAATATGTAAGCGCTATTTCAGGAGCAACCTTTGACACGATTAATCCAGCCACGAATCAAAAATTAGCTGCTGTCGCTAGTGCAAGTGAGCAAGATGTAGAAAGAGCGATTCAGGTCGCAAAGCGTACCTATGATAGTGGTATTTGGAGTAAAATGCCAGTAGAAGAAAGAGCAAAGATCCTGTGCAGAATGTCAGATCTTGTCATGGAACGAGTCGAGGAGTTAGCACTAATTGAAACATTAGATGTGGGTAAGCCCATTAGAGAAAGCAGAGATTTTGATATCCCGCGCGCCGCATCAAACTTAAGATTCTTTGCAGAAATGGCAAAATACATTAATCACGAGCATTTCGAACAATCCAAGCATATGAGCTATACCAAATATGCACCAGCAGGTGTCACAAGCTTGATCATTCCTTGGAATTTACCATTCATGCAAATGACTTGGAAAGTCTCTGCTGCGTTGGCTGCTGGTAATACGGTGATCGTTAAGCCTGCTTCCTATACACCACTCAGTGCGGTCATGTTAGGTGAAATTGCCAACGAAGCAGGATTACCGCCAGGCGTGTTGAATATACTAACAGGTCCAGGTGGAACAGTAGGAACGGCAATGACCACTCATCCATACGTTCGCAGGATTTCTTTTGTCGGGGAGAGTTCCACTGGTAAAACAGTTATGAGAAATGCAGCATCCCAGTTAATTCCGGTATCATTAGAATTAGGTGGTAAATCCGCTAATATCGTATTTGAGGATGCCGACTTAGATGAAGCAGTCGCAGGCTCAATCGAAGCAATTTTTAGAAATCAAGGGGAAATCTGCTTAGCCGGTTCTCGACTATTGGTGCAAGAATCGGTTTATGATAAATTCCTAGAAAAATTTGTTACTGCTGCTAAGAACATCAAAGTGGGCGATCCATTGGATGAAAGTACTGATATGGGTGCGCTTATATCAAAAGGTCACTTAGAAACGGTTGACAACTATGTGCAAATTGGAATTTCTGAAGGTGCGAAACTTGCTGTAGGCGGTAAGCGTGTGGCAGGATTGTCACAAGGAAACTTTTACGAGCCAACCGTGCTCTATGATGTAAATAACAAAATGAGAGTTGCACAAGAAGAAATCTTTGGCCCGGTATTAGTCGTCATTCCATTTAAAACGGAAGAGGAAGCGATTCAAATTGCCAACGATTCGATTTATGGTTTGGCGGGAGTCGTTTGGTCAAATGATTTAAGACGAGCTCATCGTGTAGCTTCTCAAATCGATTCAGGCTTATTCTGGATCAATTGCTGGTACTATCGTGATTTAAGAACGCCATTTGGTGGTTCAAAGGCGAGTGGTATTGGTCGTGAAGGCGGACGTCATAGTTTTGAATTTTACACTGAGGCCAAGACAATTACAATGAAATTATAGGTTTGAAAGTAAAAGGTGGCTGAATGGCCACTTTTTATCTATTAATATAGAAAAGGAAGGTGTAGGAAGAAATGGGAGTATTAGTAGAAAAGATTGCGAATGAATTAATCGATGCTGAAAATCATCAATTTTCTGTTGCACCGCTGACGGAACGCTTTTCCGAGCTGACTGTAAGTGATGCTTATCAAATCCAACTTGAAGTAATCGGTAAAAAGTTAGAAGCAGGAAATGAAATAATTGGGAAAAAGGTTGGGCTGACAAGTAAAGCAATGCAGCAAATGCTTGGCGTCGATGAGCCTGATTACGGCCACCTGTTAGATACTATGAAAATAGAGGATGATGCAACGGTAAAAATTGCTGAATTTATCAGTCCGAAGGTTGAAGCGGAAATTGGTTTTATTTTAGAACAAGACTTAGTTGGTCCAAATGTGAATTATCTAGATGTGTTAATGGCTACCAAATATGTAGTACCTACCATCGAGATTATTGACAGCCGTATTTCTGATTGGAAAATCAAATTGGTTGATACGGTGGCAGATAATGGCTCGTCAGCGAGAGTAGTTGTTGGGAAAAAGCTGAGCACGATTGAAGGCTTGGATTTGCGAACCCAAGGAATGGTCCTTTATAAAAATGATGAGCTTTTGGCTTCGGGAACTGGAACTGCTGCTCTAGGACACCCCGCCCAAGCCGTCGCATGGTTAGCCAATAAATTGCATGAATTTGGGATTACTCTTAAAGCAGGTGAGTTAATTCTTCCCGGAGCACTTTCTGGTGCGATTGCAGTAAAAGAAGGCGACACGATTTTGGCTGATTTTGGCCCACTAGGTACTGTATCTGTAACTTTTGAGTAAACGAGTTTTTTCATGAATAAAAATATTAAACCTGGAGGTTCCATTATGACAATTTTGCAGGGAACAGAACAAGAAATCGTAGACTACCTATTAGCTGCAGAAAAGGAAAAGCGGGAAGTCGAGAAAATCACCACTAGTTACCCAGATCTAACATTTGATCATGCCTATGAAATACAACAAAAATTAATCGAGCAAAAAGAAAAGGAGGGACTTCGAAGAATTGGTGTAAAACTTGGTTTAACGAGTAAGGCAAAGCAGGATATGATGGGTGTCCATGAAGCCATCTACGGCTATTTAATGGATGATATGCTTGCACCTGAATGGGAACCACTACAATTTAGCAGTCTCATCCATCCTAAGGCAGAACCTGAAATTGCTTTTTTGATTAATGAAGACATCCAAGGGACTAGCGTTACAGCCGAAGATATTTTAAAGGTTACGAAATATGTAGCACCAGCGATCGAGATTATTGATAGTCGTTATTTAGATTTCAAGTTTACTCTCGTAGACGTCGTTGCGGATAACTGTTCTTCCTCAAAATTTATAGTAGGGAACAAATGGGTATCGCCGGATGCTCTAAACCTGAAAGAAATTGGCGTATACATGTCTAAGAATTCAGAGGTTGCAACAACTGGGACCAGTGCTGCCGTATTAGGAGATCCAGCTGCTGCGGTTGCTTGGGCTGTAAACAAGCTCGGAGAAACTGGAAGGGGATTAAAGAAAGGTGATATCGTTCTTAGCGGTGCGATAACGGAAGCGATTAGCTTTCAACCAGGTGATACGATTTTGGCACAATTTGCGGATTTAGGCAGTGTCTCATTCTCCTGCAAATCATAGCCTCCCTTCACGCCCTAATTAAAATGACACAAGATTCGAGGAGGAATACGATGCTTTACACTTTAGAGTATGCAAAACAATTGGATCAAGAAGATATACTTAACAGATTTCGAGAAGAATTTTACATAAAGCCGAATTCCATTTATATGGACGGGAATTCATTGGGGCTGCTTTCGAAAAGAGCAGAACGGACGCTGTTGGAGTCTTTAAATGATTGGAAAGAGCATGGAATTGACGGTTGGACGAGTGGGAACCACCCTTGGTTTTTTTTATCGGAAAAATTAGGAGAGATGATGGCTCCTCTAGTAGGTGGTTCAGCAAATGAAGTGATTGTAACAGGTTCCACAACTGTCAATTTGCATCAGTTAGTTGCTACTTTTTATAAGCCAGAAGGGACAAGGACTAAAATATTGGCTGACGAATTAACCTTTCCATCAGATATTTATGCACTTCAAAGTCAGCTTCGCATTCATGGATTTGATCCCGAGACACATCTTATTCGTGTAAAAAGCCGGGATGGGCGCTTTTTAGAGGAAGAAGATATTATCGAAGCGATGACTGATGAAATTGCGCTTATCATTTTGCCAACGGTACTCTATCGAAGCGGGCAAATCTTGGATATGAAGCGCCTGACAGCTGAAGCGAACAGAAGAGGGATATTAATCGGTTTTGATGGATGTCATTCGATCGGAGCGATTCCTCATTCGTTTACTGAATGGGGCGTTGATTTTGCGTATTGGTGCAATTATAAACATTTAAATGGTGGTCCAGGAAGTGTTGGAGGATTATATGTGAATTCCAAACATTTTGGCACAGCCCCTGGATTGGCTGGCTGGTTTGGTTCCAAAAAAGACAAACAATTCGACATGGAGCATTCGTTAACACCTGCTGATTCAGCGGGAGCCTATCAAATCGGGACACCACATGTGTTGAGTCTTGCACCCTTACTTGGAGCTCTGGAGATTTTTGCAGAAGCAGGGATTGAAAATATCCGTGCTAAGTCTTTAAATATCAATCAATATTTAATGGATTTAATTAATCAAGAGCTGCATGACTTCGGATTCACGATTGGAAATCCTTGCGACGATATCCGTCGTGGTGGTCATGTAAGTTTAGAGCATAAAGAAGCGGCACGTATTTGTAAAGCGTTGAAAGAAAATGATGTCATTCCTGATTTCCGAGCTCCAAACATTATTCGTCTTGCACCAGTTGCACTTTATACCTCGTATACAGAGGTTTGGGAAGTGGTCCAAATTCTTAAGAAAATTATGACTGAAAAGCAATATGAAAAGTTTAAGAATGAACGAGAAGTCGTTGCTTAACCTAATGGAACGAGGAGGAATTATATGGCGAACAATAAAACTTATTTAAAAAATGGAAATGGCTCAGAAAAAGGGTTAAAGCGTGAATTAAAAACAAATCAACTTACAATGATAGCTATGGGATGTGCGATTGGAACGGGCCTTTTCCTAGGTAGTGGACTTGCCATCAGTACTGCTGGCCCAAGCGTATTAATCAGTTACGCGATTGGTGCCTTTATTGTCTTACTTTTAATGGGATGTTTATCAGAAATGACGGTGGCCCATCCAACCTCAGGGTCGTTTGGAACCATATCTGAGAAGTATATAAGCCCGTTCGCAGGTTATCTGGTCCGCTATTCCTATTGGATTGCAAACGTTCTTGCCGTTGGGGTAGAAGTAAGTGCAATTGCAGTATATATGAAGTATTGGTTTTCAGATGTTCCTGGGTTTGTATGGATTTTATTGTTCGCCGCTGTCCTAATTTATGTAAATGCAACAAGTGTCAATACCTTTGCAACATTTGAGTATTGGTTTTCGATGATCAAAATTAGTGCCATCGTTGGATTCATTCTTCTTGGAGCATATGTTTTCATTGGAGGGTCTGCTAAGCCGGAAATGGGACCTGAGAACTTCGTTAATGAAGGTGGTTTCTTACCGTTCGGCATGTGGGGAATGTGGGTCGCTATCTTTATTTCTCTATTTAGCTTTTTAGGGACGGAATTGATCGCCGTTACTGCTGGAGAAGCGAAGGACCCAGATGTTGCCGTACCGAAAGCTCTCAAAGCAACCGTCTTCCGTTTATCGACATTTTATATTATTACTCTTGGCATCATGTTAATGATTGTTCCTTGGAAATCAGCCGGAGTGGAGGAAAGTCCTTTCGTAAAAGTGATGGAACTCTTAAATATTCCAGGTGCAAGTGGTATTATGAATTTTATAATTTTAACAGCGGCTCTCTCGGCCATGAATAGTCAGCTTTATGCTTCGACACGAATGATGTTTTCTCTATCACGAGGAAATTATGCACCTGCCTTTTTGGGTAAATTAAGCAAAAATGGAGTACCGTTAAGTGCTCTTGCCATTTCTACATTGGGGATATTTCTTGCTGCAGCGGTAAACGCATTATTACCTGACTCGTCGTACGCCTTTATGATGGGAATCTCCATGTTCGGTGCTATCTTCACATGGTTTATGGTGTTTGTTTCTCATTTGTTTTTCCGAAAAAAGTGGGAGAAGGCAGGCGGCCGGAAATTGCCAGTTAAAATGGTTGGTTTTCCATATTTGACGATATTAGGAGCGGTACTTCTACTGAGTTTAATGATCACCACATGGTTTACAGGTTTTAAAATCATGCTTCAATTCGGTATTCCTTGGTTACTGTTTTTAACAGCGGCTTACTTTATTCTTAAAAAAAGGAGAAACAATCCTGAGAAGAACGAGTCTGATGCTATTCTTAACAAAAAGGTAAATTAACGTGGTAAATTCTCATAATAAATTAACTACGATAGAATGATGGAGGTCTAATACAATGAATTCACAAGAAAAAAACACAAACCCTGGGCTTGAGAAAGAGATTCAAACCGATTTTCAAAAAGCGATGTCATACGGGGATTATCTCCATCTTGATAAAATCTTAACCAGTCAGCATCGGCAGTCCGATCACCATGATGAAATGTTATTTATCGTTATCCATCAAGCCAGTGAATTATGGATGAAATTAATCATTCATGAATTGACAGCGGCAATTAAGTATATACAAAACAACGATTTGGAGCCATCATTCAAAATCCTGTCGCGTGTTTCAAGAATACAACAGCAATTAATTCAGTCTTGGAGTGTTCTTTCTACTTTGACACCTGCTGAATACTTGGAGTTTCGGGATAAATTGGGTCAATCGTCAGGGTTCCAGTCTTACCAGAACCGTTTGATTGAATTTGCCTTAGGAAACAAAAATGTCCATACATTAGCAGTCTATCAACATCAAACCGAGTTATACGAAAAAATGCAAGAGGCCCTTCATCAACCAAGTATTTATGATGCTGCGATACAGGCACTCGTTGCACGCGGATTACCTATCGATCATGAGGCTCGACATCGGGATTTGTCCAAAAACTACGAACCGAATGCCAGCGTTGAAGAAGCATGGCTAACAGTCTATCGAAATGTCGATCAATACTGGGATCTATACGAGTTGGCAGAGAAGTTAGTCGATATTGGCAATCAACAGCAATTATGGCGCTTTAATCATATGAGTACGGTGGAAAGAATCATCGGTCATAAGCAGGGGACAGGTGGGTCATCTGGTGTGACCTATTTAAAACGAGTACTAGACCAACAATTTTTCCCAGAGCTTTGGAGTTTAAGAACGAAGCTTTAGTTTGAATAGCGTCTTAGGTACAATTGGCCGCAAAACCTTGTTATAAGGTCTTGCGGTTTTTTTATAAGACTAATAGGTATTTCTGATTCCAGTGAGGAAGGTAGACTGGTTCAACGGTAACCATAGAAAGCATCTGATGCCTGTGAAGGAAGAAAAATCAGTTCATTGGTAACCATAGGAACCGTTGATGCTCTTAGGAGGAGAAAAACAGATCACCGTTAATCAAAGGAATCATCTGATGTCTGTTGCCAAAGGAAAATTCAGTAGACTAAGGACTGAACTTTTTTTGCCCGGTTTTTCTAATTACATCGGTAGGATCCATTAATATTTAGATGCGTACTTATTACATAAACTAGTGTTATTTGGTAAATATAAAAAAATCATCTGTTTCATGAGTATCACCTAGGTTAATTTTTATCTTATTATTTGATGATATTTTACTATATATCCAAAAAATATATTTAAAAAGAAGAGGCAATATTACCTAATTTTTGCCCAATTTGTAATATCTTAAATAAATTTGTAATGTGTACAAGCCCTTCCGACATAGGATACACGGATGAGTAATTATGTCGTATTGGAGGGGTTAGATTGCCAAAAAAGTGGTTGCTTCTTTTTGTATTTACCTTTTTTATGTTGTCTAGTTTGTTTGTTGGTGTCCCGACAGGTTCTGCAGCTTCCAGTGGAAAATTTATTATCATTAACAAGACTATCAATCGGCTCGCATACTTTGAAAATGGTAAGTTTATAAAACAGTTCAAAGTAGGAACAGGGAGACAAAAATCGTATACACCAGAAGGCAGGTTCAAGATTGTAGTTAAGATTAAGAACAGGCCTTACTATAAGGGACACATTCCTGGTGGAGATCCACGTAATCCTCTAGGTAACCGCTGGCTTGGTTTGAACGCCCGGGGAACATGGGGAACGACATATGCAATTCATGGCAACAACAATCCAGCCTCCATTGGAGGGTACGTCAGCAGTGGCTGTATTCGGATGTATGATAATGAGGTTGAATGGCTGTTTAATCAGGTGCCAACAGGTACCACAGTTATCATCACATCGTCAGGTAAATCTTTCAATGCAATTGCGGCAGCCAATGGGTATAAAGTTAATGGCGGGTCTAGTGCACCATCTGTTCCTGTTAGTTCCAGTGGAGAAATCCTTAAAAAAGGCAGTCGGGGTCCTGCCGTCCAAGAGCTTCAGCGCAAGCTGACCTCACTTGGATACAGTACGAATGGTGTGGATGGTGTCTTTGGAGCAAACACAGATAGTGCCGTCCGCAAATTTCAACAGGCCCGTAAATTAACAGTTGATGGGGTTGTGGGGCCAGCCACGAAAAAAGCGCTCGGAATTAAATAATGGCTGTGTTAAAGGTCACTGTTGATTTTATAGCCAAGTTGATTGGAGCGGAAGGCGCGAGACTCCTGCGGGAGGACGGGGCAGGGGAGACCCCACAGGCGCTTAGCGCCGAGGAGGCTCCCCGGACGGCCCGCGGAAAGCGAAGCGCCTGGAGCGGAAATCAACAGCCCAGTTTAACAGAGCCTAAATAATAAATATTAACTAGTTGCTCCAATTGATGAGCAACTTTTTTTGTATAGACAATAAAAAAAAAACACTTTATTATTACCAAAAATAAAACGGATGAAAAAGAAGAAAATTACACAAATTTAATATAAAAACCTTTACATAGAGTAAGATTTTAAATTTTTGGAGGTAATGGTATGAGTCGATTGGACAGGCTCAAGATGGAGAAAGTGGAACCAAAGCATTGGCGTCAGTTCAACGAGTTATTGCGTTATGTGTTCCAAGTAACCAAAAAAGACCTGCAAACGGTGGGTTGGGAGGAACGTGAAATAGCCTTAGCAAAACTGCCTGTTTTGGAACAGGCAGATGTGTTGGGGTGGTTTGATGGTGAAAAATTGATCTCCCAAGTAGCTGTCTATCCCTTTCAAGTAAATATTTTTGGACGAACATTTGAAATGGGAGGATTGACAGGTGTAGGCACCTATCCGGAATACGCAAATTTGGGATTAATGAATAAGTTGATTTGGCAAGCGCTCGCAGATATGAAAGAAAGAAAACAATCGATTACCTATTTATATCCATATTCATTACCTTTTTATCGGAAAAGAGGTTGGGAGATTATTTCCGATAAGATGACCTTTGAAATAAAAGATTATCAATTGCCGAGGGTAAAAAAAGTCTCTGGCTATGTTGATAGGCTAACTACAGATCATCCAGACATTAAAACGGTTTACAAGCTCTTTTCTAGTAAACGACATGTAGCCATGATTCGAAATAATTTAGCTTGGGATGAGTATTGGAGATGGGATTTGGAGGAATTAACGGCAGCTGTTTATTATGATAGTTCCCACCAGCCGCAAGGGTATTTGTTGTACTGGATATCTCATGATGTGCTTCATATCAAAGAAATGGTCTATATGAATGAAGAGACGCGGATCGGACTCTGGAATTTCATCAGTGCCCATTTTTCTATGGTATCAAAAGTTGTCGGAGCTATCTATACAGATGAACCCTTGGCATTTTGGCTGGAAGACGGGGATATTAAAGAAACAATCGCACCCTATTTTATGGCAAGAATTGTGGATGTTAAACAGTTTATAAATCAATACCCGTTTAGAGCACTAGGCATAGATATAAACCTGACAATATTGCTTAATGATCCACTACTTGAGTGGAACGAGGGATTATTCACACTCCATGTTTCCGCCGCAGGTCAGGGAGAACTGACTCAAAGTGAGGATCAGCCTCTAGTGGCTGTTGATATCCAGACACTGACGACAATGTTACTCGGGTACAAACGACCATCCTATTTGGCAGCGATCGGCCGATTAACCAGCAATGACCAAACCGTGGAAATATTGGAGAATTTAATTGAACGACAGACTCCCTATTTCTCAGATTATTTTTGAATTAGATAAAGAAACAGTTAATTTCCTCTTTCGAAAAAATAAGGAAGAGGATTTTTATTAATTAGTTGTTAAAAATAAATATACCAACAAAGGGCAAATATAGTTTATTATTATGGAATAATATTTTTATCTTAAAGGAGATTTTTAATGAATTTTTCTGCCAAACAAATTGTCTTTATTAGTTTTATGCTTTTTTCAATGTTTTTCGGTGCAGGTAACCTTATATTTCCACCTTTTCTGGGGCAATCAGCGGGTACGCATCTTTGGACAGCTCTTGCTGGTTTTATAGTTTCAGCTGTTGGACTACCTATTTTAGGCGTTATAGCGGTTGCAAAGGCAGGAAGCTTTAACGAGCTAAACCAAAGGGTTCATCCTTTTTTTGCATTCATTTTCCCATTTTTGATTTATATCGCTATCGGACCTGGACTAGCTATTCCTCGTGCAGGGAGTCTTGCGTTTGAAATGGGGTTAGCTCCTTTTTTGCCAGGACATTTAGTAGGCAACCCTGTTTCTTTGTTAGTGTATAGCATCATCTTTTTTGGATTAGTGGCATGGTTGTGTATGTTTCCGTCGAAACTTATTGACCTTTTCGGGAAATTATTGACTCCTATTCTTTTGGCATTAATTACGATTATTTTTATAAAGAGCTTAATTGACCCAATAGGTACATTTGCAGTACCGAAGGGAAATTATGAGACAAATCCTGTATTTCAAGGGGTGTTAGATGGTTATTTAACTATGGATGCACTGGCTGCTTTAGCTTTTGGTATCGTGATAGCAAACACATTAAAAGCACAAGGTGTCCACGACAACAAAAAAAGATCTTTATACATGATGTACGCAGGATTAGGTGCTGGATTACTGCTAACCGTGATTTATCTGATATTAGGGTATTTAGGGGCGGCAAGTTCGTCTTTAGGACAAACGGAAAATGGGGCACAAATATTATCCAATGTAATGACTCACTTATTTGGTCAAAGCGGCACCTTAATTTTAGGCTTAGTTTTTACAATTGCATGTTTCTGCGTGTCCATTGGTTTAGTTACTTCCTGCAGTCAATTTTTCGCAAATGCCATTCCAAAAATAGATTATAAGAAGTGGGTTATTATCTTATCTGTTCTGAGTACCGCCATTGCAAATTTAGGATTAACGCAAATATTAAAGATTTCCGTTCCGATACTTGGGATGATCTACCCGTTGGCGATCGTAATTATCTTTTTAGGCCTCATCGATGATTTTATTAAAAGATATCCGCAGATTTATATCTATGTTGTAAGTTTTGTTGCTCTTTTTAGTATCATAGATACGATTAATAAAACTTTCCTCGCAAATAAATGGAGTGGGGTACTAGAAATTTTTCCTTTATATTCGGAAGGACTTGGTTGGATAGTCCCAGCACTAATTGGTTTAATAGTGGGGTATCTTATTGGGACGTTAAGTGGTACCTCATCAGAAAACAAAAACCATTCGAGGTAATAGAAGATAATAATGAACATTAAAAAACACGGCTGATTCTAACCGTGTTTTTTGTCGGCTTTTTTCTCACTTAGAGCGCGGTAAATTTGCGTATACATACTGCCTTGAACAATATTTTGTAGGAAAAAGTCTCCAATAAGCTTTAAGTATTCTTCATCCTCAAACATTTTTTTGTTTTGTAATTCCATTTCAGCTAAGCCTTCATATTTGGTAAGTAGTGCATATGTATGATCCTCACCTGAAACGGGTGTTAAAATCTCGACATTTTGATCATAATTCTCATTTCTGAATGTTTTTAGTTCCTTTAAATTTTCAATACCTTCTTTAAATTTATCCTGTTTGATCTCAAATGTCTGATACACAAAAATTGCCACTTGCAGCATCCCCTAGATGATATTTTACAAACCTATCATTACATTTCCCTCAGATACTAAATTTATTCTTCAATCAATGTTCTTCCATTAAAGCTGTAGGTTCCACGTTTGAAATGGAAATATTTCGTTCCACTTAAAAATCTCCTCTGGAGAATAATATCAATAGAAAACCTAGATATGAAAGGATTAGGTGGAAAAATGGAATCATACCAACCAGGACAAATCGTTCATATAATTATTCGGAACCCGCATGCACAGGATGTAGCCAATATCCAAGAAGCCGCAGTTGTGCAGAATCCTGAGAACCCTGATCAACTAGCACTTTTTGTCTACGAAACCTATTACCCTTTAACAGATGAAATTGCTGTCTATTCGTCGGCACATGAGGCGGAATCTGCTTATCAGGAGGCTTTTGGAATGGCAGAGATGGGGGATTATTATGGTTAAGCCTTTTGTTCCTCAACTCGTTTACGTTGAACCAAGTGCACTGGAATATCCACTTGGGAAAGAGTTAATTGCCAAATTTGAACATATGGGCATTGAAATAAGGGAAACAACTTCACACAATCAAATAAGAAACTTACCTGGAGATAATGATTTTCAAAAATACCGCACCGCTAAATCCACGTTGGTCATTGGGGTAAGGAAAACATTAAAGTTTGATACCTCCAAACCATCTGCAGAATATGCCATCCCGTTTGTGACAGGATGTATGGGCCATTGCCATTATTGCTATTTACAGACAACTATGGGCAGTAAACCTTATATTCGTACCTATGTCAATCTTGAAGATATTTTTGAGGCTGCAGAGAATTACATGAAAGAACGTGCACCTGAACCAACCAGGTTTGAAGCCTCCTGTACTTCCGATATCGTGGGCGTTGACCATTTGACCCATACATTAAAAAAGGCGATAGAGTTTTTCGGACAGTCTGAATATGGCAAGCTCCGCTTTGTAACTAAATTTGCACATGTAGACCATTTACTTGATGCTAAACACAATGGAAAAACTCGTTTTCGCTTTAGTGTCAATGACGATTATATTATCAAGAACTTTGAACCGGGAACATCAAGACTGCCCGATAGAATAGTGGCAGCAGGTAAAGTGGCAGGCGCTGGGTTTCCTTTAGGTTTCATTATTGCCCCGATATATCTGCATGAGGGATGGAAGGAAGGATATAAAGAAATGTTAGAAAAGCTGGAGGCGGAACTTCCGGAGTCGGCTAAACAGGATTTAACCTTTGAAATGATTCAGCATCGTTTTACAAAACCAGCTAAGCGTGTGATTCAAAAAAATTACCCGATGACAAAACTTGAATTAGATGAGACCAAACGTAAATGGAAATGGGGACGCTACGGGATTGGAAAATTCGTCTATACGAATGAAGAGCAAGAAGATATAAAAGATACTCTTGGCAGATATATTAACACCTATTTTCCGCAAGCAAAAATAGAATATTTCACATAGAAAAAGAGGGATTCAATTGGAATCCCTCTTCATCTTATGATTCAGTTGCATCTCGATTAAACGATGTCACTTGTTGTTCGCCGCTCTCATTAAGCTCGTTATCTCGTTTTATACGACCTTTGCCAACAGCAAGAGCCACAAAAACCCCGACTGCGATAAAGATGAGCCCTGTCAAGAAAACCGTAGAAAAAGAATCGGACCAGGCAATTTGAATAGCATGAATCACGCTATTTTGGATATCTTCAGGCATTTTTAAAAGACTCGGATTGAGTAGTAAACTAAATAATGAATCCGTTTTTTCTGAAAGAGCTGTTAATGCTTGGTGTGCAATTGGATTTTCAGTACCATTAGCTGCAGTAACCATTTCTCCTTTAAGTGTGTGATTCATGATTGAATTTAAAACGGTAATCCCAATTGTTCCACCTATGGAGCGAAAGAAGGTGGAAGCTGATGTAACAGTCCCCAGTTGGGATTTTGGAAATTCATTTTGAATCGCAATCATTAATGTAGGCATAACTAAGCCCATCCCTAAACCAAGAACAACCATATATGCATAAGCAGTGTATTCGTTTGAATCGATCCCCATTGTACTCATTAAAAAGAATCCTAAAGCACCAAGCAGCATACCTGCTGTTAGTACTGAGCGAAAGCTAAATCTTAGTAATAGTTGCCCGCCAATTATACTTGCAGCAATTAAAGCAATCATCATTGGAGTCATAGTAGAACCAGCCTGGGTTGGTGAAACGCCAAGAATACCTTGCATGTACATAGGTACGAACATAATGGCCCCAAACATACCAAGACCAAGTAAAAATCCTAAAGCATTCATCGTTGCAAATGTTCGGTTTTTAAAAAATGAAAGATCCAAGATTGGTTCAATTGCTTTTCGTTCAATGAAACCGAAAATGATAAGCAGTATAATGGAACCACCGAAAATAAGGAAAGATGTGGTTGAGGCCCATTCAAATTTATCCCCTCCGAATGTCAAACCTAGCAATAATAGGACAATGGCAGGAATTAATGTGATAATCCCTAAATAATCAATATTAACTTTGCCTTTACTTGCAACTGTTTCGTTTTTGAATCCCATAAAGATTAAGATAGCGGAAAGAAGTCCAAAGGGAACGTTAATCAGGAAAATCCAGTGCCAGCTAATGCTATCAACAATAAGTCCGCCTAAGAAAGGACCGATAACTGAACTTAACCCAAACAGCCCACCAAAAATCCCTTGCCATTTAGCCCGTTGTTCAGCTGTAAAGATGTCCCCAATGATTGTCTGAGAAAGGGGCATAATCATCCCGCCGCCGATACCCTGAAGACCTCTATAGATGACTAGTTGTTCCATAGATGTTGCAGTTGCACACAGACCTGAACCAATAATAAAGATAATCGTTCCGATTAAATAGAGGAACCTTCTACCGTACAAGTCAGATAGTTTACCAACGATCGGGACAACCGTTGTCGATGTGATCATATAGGCAGTAGTAACCCATGCAAAAATGGTAAAGCCATTTAATTCCGAAATAATCGTAGGCATGGCTGTTCCTACGATGGTTTGTTCTAAAGCACTGAAAAACATACCAATAATTAAGCCGGTAATGATTAATTTTGTATTTATCTGTTTTTCTTCTATATTCATATATTTTTCTCCTAACTGGATGTTATTAATTAAGTACCGTCATAAAATATACAATAAAACTGGCTGGTCAGTCAATCATTTTTATAGTAAAGGATAGTTGAAACATATCCTCTATATGTCAAAGTCATAAAAATCAGCAATTTCCTTGGTGTATTTTTCAAGTGCAAGAATTCCTTTAAAGTTAGAAAGCATCCCTTTAATGACAGGAAGACGAGGGCTATGTTTACTCATTTCTTCTTCAAGGACATCCAGTGAAATTTCCAACGCTTCTCTATTTTCCATTGAATCGATTTCATTTCTCATCTTTTCAACAATATTATTTAGATTTACAGGTTCAAAACATTGCTTAGAGTTTTTGATAATGTTTCCCAGCTTTTCCTCAGTTAAGAAGGGTTCTTCGTTTGAAATATCTTTTACGATACTATCCATCCTTCGCATTAAAAAGTGGGATAACTCTTCAATCTCAAACTCCGCTGGTTCCATTATCAATAACCCTACATACGATTGAAAAAACCCTTCAAGAATAAATGCCAGATCAATTGAGTAAGGCTCTGTGTTTGATCCATAAATAGAAACTAATCCTTTGCGATATAATAAATGGAATTCAAAGCGCTTTTTAAAAAATAGCTTTTTAATTTCTTCATTCCTTGGGATCGCTTGTTCTTTGGAGAGCATTGTTAAAAACTCTTTATGTCCGATAAAGGTTCCGAAAAAAGCAGAGATTTGTTTAATGAATTTTTCTCGGGGCGATAAATCTTGGTTTTCAAAAACTAATCTACTTGATTCAATCGTTTCAAATATATATTCCAGAATTGCGAGTAATAAATCATCTTTGGACTTAAAATGTAAATAGAAAGCTCCTTTAGAAATATTACTTTCAGTAGCAATTTCTTGTATAGACGTCGAGGAAAAACCTTTTTGAGCAAAAAGCTTCATCCCTGATTTTATAATAACTTTCTCCTTTTCTGTCAAAATAAACCCTCCATTAATTGATGTTCCTATGCCATAATGAATATTTCTTGACTTATGACCGGTTGGTCAGTATGATTAAATCTGTTATGACCGTATAGTCAATCCTATTCGAATCAGACCAAAATGTCAACAATGTATAAGAAGGAGCGAAATATGAAGAAAATCATTCAGTTTTCATTGAAGAACAAATTTGCCGTATGGCTGTTAACCATTATTATTACAATTGCTGGATTGTATTCGGGGATGAACATGAAACTCGAAACTATTCCAAATATCAACACACCACTTGTTTCAGTTTTGGCGGTATATCCTGGTGCGACGCCAGAACAAGTAGCTGAAAAAGTTACAGAACCGATTGAAAAACGAGTGGAGAATTTAGACGGGGTTTCTGTTGTTAGTTCCTCTTCGTTTCAAAATGCTTCATCTATACAGATAGAATACAATTTTGATAAAGATATGGAAAAAGCTCAAAATGAAGTGAAGGAAGCATTGAGCAATCTGAAACTTCCGGACGGAGTAGATGAACCTAAAGTTTCCCGGATGAGTTTTTCTGCATTCCCAGTCATGTCATTAAGTATTACAAATTCCAAACAATCTTTGGCAGAATTAACAAAAACAGCTGAAGAAGAGATTGTTCCAGAACTTGAAGGTATTGAAGGGGTATCTACCGTTCAAATTTCAGGTCAACAGGTTGACGAAGTTCAATTGAAATTTAATCAGACTAAATTAAAGGAATATGGCTTATCTGAAGAGACGGTAAAAAATTTGATCAAAGCTTCTGATGTAACCATTCCATTAGGATTATACACGTTTAAAGATACACAAAAGTCCGTTGTTATGGATGGTAATGTTACTACAATAGACGACTTAAAAGCAATTAAAATTCCCGTCATTCCATCGGTAGGTGGCACCCAACAAGGAATGACGGGCAGTCAACAAAACCAGGGACAACAAGGTATGACTGGAGGCCAAGTTACCCAAGGCAAACAATCTGCACAAGCACCTGCAGCTATCCCTACTATAGAACTAAAAGATATTGCCACAATTGAGGTAATTGGGAAAGCGGAATCTATTTCTAGGACAAATGGAGAAGAGTCCATCGGAGTGCAGATTACAAGTGCACAAGACGCAAATACAGTGGACGTTGTGAACGCCGTCAAAGAAAAATTAAGTGATTTTGAAGGTAAGATTGATGGCTTAAAGGTTACTACCATTTTTGATCAGGGGAAACCGATCGAAGAATCAGTTTCAACAATGCTGAATAAAGCCATATTTGGTGCAATTTTCGCCATGATTATAATTTTGCTTTTCTTAAGAAATTTCCGCACAACGATAATTTCAGTTATATCGATTCCATTATCCATATTAATTGCGATATTACTGTTAAAACAAATGGATATTACGCTTAATATGATGACACTTGGAGCAATGACAGTAGCGATCGGCCGAGTCATTGATGATTCGATTGTTGTCATCGAAAACATTTTTAGACGGATGTCACTTAAAAATGAAACTTTAAGTGGTAAAGAATTAATTGTCGCCGCCACTAGAGAAATGTTTATGCCCATTTTTTCATCCACAATAGTAACAATTGCTGTGTTCCTTCCATTAGGCTTAGTAAAAGGGCCTGTAGGGGAAATGTTTTTACCTTTTGCATTAACCATCGTATTCGCATTAATGGCATCTCTATTAGTAGCCATTACGATTGTTCCGATGATGGCTCATTCCTTATTTAAAAAGGGCATATCAATGAAACAAGAACATGTGGAAAATAAACCAGGTAAATTAGCATTGGGATATAAAAAGGTTCTCAATTGGTCATTAAACCATAAAATCATTACTTTCGGTTTAGCTATTCTGTTATTAGTAGGCAGTTTGTTCCTTGTACCAGTAATCGGGGTAAGTTTCCTTCCATCTGATGAACAAAAAATGGTTGTTGCCACTTATAAACCAGCACCTGGTGAAACATTGGATGAAGTTGAACGGATTGCAACCGAAGCAGAGGGATTTTTCGAGAACAGAGCAGGAGTTAAAACAATTCAGTTTTCCGTTGGTGGAGAAAATCCAATGAATCCAGGTCAAAGTAATTCGGCGATGTTTTTTGTTGAATATAATAAAGATACAAAAAACTTTTCACAAGAAACTGAAAATGTGATCAAAGATTTGAACAAAAGAAAAGATAAAGGCGAATGGGCTAGTCAGGATTTTTCAGGTATGGGATCATCCAATGCTCTGTCGTTTAATGTATTTGGGGACAATATGAATGATATTGAACCAGTCGTAAACAATATTTCAAAAATTTTAAAACAAAATGATTCACTTAGAAATGTGAAAACTAGTATTGCGGATACTTATGAAGAGTATACCTTAGTAGCTGATCAGAAAAAGTTAAGTCAATTAGGACTTACTGCTGCGCAAGTTGGCATGGAACTAGCTGGTAATGGACAGCGTCAAGTATTGACAACAATTAAAAAAGACGGCAAAGAAATGAATGTCTATTTAGAAGTTGAGAAAGATGATTTTGAAGATATTAATGAACTTACTGATAAGACAATTCAATCCCCTATGGGTATGGCAGTCCCTATTAAGGATGTCATCGATATAAAACAGGGAAATACATCTGATACCATTACAAGACGAGATGGTCGTATCTATGCAAGTGTTAGTGCTGAAATTACTACCAAAGATGTCTCTAAAGTTTCAGCTGCGGTTCAAAAGAAAGTCGACAAATTAAAACTTCCATCATCCGTCGATATTTCAGTAGGCGGGGTTACGGAAGATATTGCAGAATCATTTACACAGTTAGGCTTAGCTATGCTTGCAGCCATTGCGATTGTCTATTTAGTTCTCGTTATTACATTTGGTGGAGGGTTAGCACCGTTAGCGATTCTATTCTCTTTACCATTTACGATTATCGGCGGTCTTTTAGGGTTATTGATCTCTGGTGAAACCTTAAGTGTTTCTGCTATGATTGGTGCCTTAATGTTAATTGGTATTGTTGTAACGAATGCAATTGTATTAATCGACCGTGTTATTCATAAAGAGAATGATGGACTTTCAACAAGAGAGGCCATTCTTGAAGCAGCTGGAACACGCCTTCGTCCTATTCTTATGACAGCTATTGCGACAATTGGTGCACTTATACCACTAGCAGTCGGTATGGAGGGAAGTGGACTAATTTCGAAGGGATTAGGTGTCACGGTCATCGGTGGACTGACAAGTTCGACGCTGCTTACATTAGTAATTGTACCGATTGTGTATGAAACGCTGATGAAACTTAAGCGAAAAGAAAAGAAGCAGATAGAAAAAGCTGTATAATTGAAATAAAAATATTAGAAGCTGATTCGTAGATCATTTAGATCAATGAATCAGCTTCCTTTATTTTTAGGCTGAATTAAAGGTCATTGTTGATTTTTATAACCATGTTGATTGGAGCGGAAGGCACGAAGACTACTGCGGGAGGACGGGGCAGGGGAGACCCCGCAGGCGCTTAGCGCCGAGGAGGCTCCCCGGACCGCCCGCGGAAAGCGAAGTGCCTGGAGCGGAAATCAACAGCCAATTTAACAGAGCCTTAATTTATATGAGACCTTGACATTTAAAAAAAATGGAGTATAGTAATATTTTTGTGTTGCCCAATTTGATTATTTCTAAAATATTCATGGATTGTTCATATTTAAATGCTAATATAGATGATAGACTATTGGGAACAGTATCCACCCATTATATTTAAAATAATGACTAAAATTATATAATAATAGACTACAAGGCAGGTGCTATATGAATAACTTATTGCAAAAAGGTCAAAGTATTTTTAATAAATATGTTGGCTTTTTCTTTTTGACTGTGTTTTTCCTATGGATAAAAACATATATCGTTCAGTTAACGCAATTTGACTTAGGAATAGAAAATTCACTTCAGAAGTTTCTATTATTTATCAATCCGCTCGGATCTGCCTTACTTTTCTTAGGACTTTCTTTCTTTTTAAAAGGTAGAAAAAAGTATATCGGGCTGATTGTCATCGATTTTCTTTTATCGATTTTATTATATGCGAATATCATATTTTACCGTTTCTTTAATGATTTTATTACTTTACCAACATTAACGCAGACACAAAATTTTGGCGATGTAAGCGGAAGTGTGACGTCCCTATTAAAACCGTATGATTTTTTATTCTTCATTGATATCATTATTTTGGCTGCCTTACTTGTTTCT
Source organism: Neobacillus sp. BF23-41 (assembly GCF_041106275.1). Taxonomy (NCBI): domain Bacteria; kingdom Bacillati; phylum Bacillota; class Bacilli; order Caryophanales; family Bacillaceae; genus Neobacillus; species Neobacillus sp. BF23-41. Next base: position 46,066 of record NZ_JBGBPR010000014.1, on the reverse strand, counting down.
CGTTTTGTGAAAATAGAGGCTAATGACATGAATCGTGGGAAAGTCGCAGCATTATTCTCAATGGCTCTTGCGATTTCTAGTGCGAATCTAGCCCTAGCTGAAACGGACCGTCCTCAATTATTAACAAGAGGATTTGACCGAAACTATATCGTGAAATATTTAGGTATGTACAATTACACAATTTATGATGCCGTTCAAAGTACGAAAGCATCCGCTCAAAGGGTTATGGCGAGCAGTGATGATATTACTGAAGTCGTTAACTATACAAAATCGAATTATGCAAAGCCAAATCCAGCTTACTTTGGTGCTGGAAAAGGAATGAATGTAATCTATCTTCATCTTGAATCAATGCAAAACTTCCTTATTAATTACAAGTTGAATGGGGAAGAAGTAACACCATTTTTAAATTCATTAACGAAAGATCAAAATACGCTTTACTTTGATAATTTCTTCCATCAAACTGGACAAGGTAAAACGTCGGATGCTGAATTTATGTTAGAAAATTCATTATATGGATTACCTCAAGGGTCAGCATATACGACAAAAGGTTTAAACACCTATGAGGCTGCTCCCGCAATACTAGGTCAGCAAGGCTATACGTCTGCTGTATTTCACGGGAATTCAGGTAGCTTCTGGAATCGTAATGAAATTTATAAATCATTTGGTTTTAACAAGTTCTTTGATTCAAACTACTATAAAATAGATTCTAAAGATCTAGCTGAGTATGGACTGATGGATAAGCCATTTTATGAACAATCGATTCCACTTTTGGAATCTTTACCAGAGCCATTCTATACAAAATTTATTACCGTCTCGAATCATTATCCGTATCCGATTAATGAAGAAGACGCAACGATTGCACCAGGTACAACGGGTGATAAATCGGTTGATGGGTATTTTCAAACTGCACGATATGCGGACGAAGCATTGAAGCAATTCTTTGACTACCTGAAAAAATCAGGTTTATATGATCGTTCCATTATTGTGATGTACGGGGACCATTATGGTATTTCAGAAAATCATAATAAAGCAATGGCACAGGTAATGGGAAAAGAAATTACACCATTTGAAAATAGTGGATTACAGCGCGTGCCTTTATTTATTCGTGTCCCAGGAATGGAAGGTGGAGTAAACCACGAATACGGTGGTCAAATCGATCTTCTTCCAACACTTCTTCACTTGCTTGGCACGGACACAAAAGAATATGTCCAATTTGGAACCGACCTATTATCTGAGCAGCATGATGATGTAGTTCCTTTCAGAAATGGAGGCTTTGTAAGTTCAACTATCACCTCTATTGATGGTAAGTTCTATGATTCCAAAACGGGAATGAAAATAGATAAAGCTAAAACCGAAGAAGCTAAGAAAGATCAGAAAATCGTCGAATATAAATTAAAGCTTTCAGATAAAGTTGTCAATGGAGATTTATTACGTTTCTACAAACCTGAAACGTTTATTCCTGTCGACCGTTCAAAATATAACTATAATCCCACGACTGATGTGGAACCCAATAAGTAAGTAAACCAAAGAGGGCTGCCTAAGTAAATTTTCTTAGGCAGCCCTCTTTGTGCATTTCGTTTCTATTTCCTGAATCTTTTCCTGTAGATAGTAGGAAGATAAGATCATGGACTACTAGTGAAAGGTGAGGGAAATAGTGGGGAAGATTTTTCATATTTACCAAACAGATTGGAGAAATATATTTAGGGTTCCAACTGTAGTTTTGTTAATTGGGGCACTAATGATCCTGCCTTCTGCCTATGCATGGGTTAATATCAAATCGATGTGGGACCCTTACGGCAATACATCGGGGATTCGGGTGGCCGTTAGCAACGAGGATGAAGGAGCGGAAATTCGTGGGAAGAAATTTAATGTTGGAAATGATACTGTAAAAGGCCTAAAAAAAAATCACCAGCTTGGTTGGGTTTTTGTGAATCGGAGGGATGCACAGAGTGGCGTAGAGAAAGGGGACTACTATGCATATCTCATTATCCCAAAGGATTTTTCAAAGAAACTTACGAGTATTTTAGAAGTGAACCCTCAAAAACCAAATATAGAGTTCGCTGTTAACGAAAAAATCAATGCCGTGGCCCCAAAAATTGCAAACTCAGGGGCATCGAGTGTTACTTCGCAAATTAGTCAGGCGTTTATTAAAACGGTAGGAAATGAGTTATTCTCTTTATTTTATAGAGCAGGTATTGAGCTTGAGCAAGCATTGCCTTCCATTTATAATGTTGAGAAACAAATCTTTGAATTAGAAAAAGCATTACCGCAGATAGAGGAAATGGGAAAAAAGGCGATTGAACTGGAGAAGAGGCTGCCTGAAATACAAGCAAAGGGACAGAAAATTATTGAGCTTGAACAAAGAATTCCCGAAATCCAGCAGGCCGGCACCAGTATCTTGAAAGTTGAAGCTAGTTTGCCACTTATAAAGGACGCCGGGGACAAAGTGATCGTACTACAAGGGAAACTTACTGATATGCAGCGTACCACCGATATCATTTCAGAAGTAGGATCGAATTTAAATGAGATAGAAACGAAACTTAACCAAGCAATCGATAGCGTAAAGGATACAAAACAGGTAGATACTACAGCAAATCAAGAGCAATTAGACCAATTGTACGAGGAGTTAGTAAAAATCCATAGTAGCATCCATGACACTCGGACTGGCATTCAACAGAAAGTGGACGAAGCAACTCGGGGTATAAATTCAGCAGCCTTATTTTTTAAAAATGATTTGCCCAAGGTTGAACAGAAACTACATAAGGCGGCTGAGTTTGTGCGGAATGATTTGCCAAAAGTGGAGGAAGACATTCGAAGAGCCAGTAATCTTGTTCAAACTAGGCTTCCCGAACTTGTAAAAGTTGTTCATAAAGCAGCGGACTTAGCTCGAAATGACTTACCTGAATTTGAAACAAAAATTAGAAGTGCGGCCGATAAAATCCGTAAGTTTGAAGGCAGTGTGAATATAAATGATTTAATCCAATTTCTTAAACATGATCCACAAAAGGAAAGTAACTTTTTATCGAGCCCAATCCTATTGAAAACGAAAAGGTTATTTCCTATCCCGAATTATGGATCGGCGATGACCCCTTTTTATACGATGCTGGCTCTATGGGTCGGGGCTACTCTCCTGATTGCTTCCTTAAAAGTAGATGTCGATGACCCTGAGAATAGATACAAAAGCTACCAAATCTATTTAGGGAGGCTGCTAACATTTCTGACGATCGGCATCTTCCAAGCAGCCATTGTAGCTCTGGGTGATTTGTTTTTAATTCACACGTATGCTGTGGACAAACTTTGGTTTGTACTTTTAAGCATTTTTATCAGTATCGTGTTTGTTATGATTACGTATTCCTTATGTTCGGTGTTCGGAAATATTGGAAAAGGTTTAGCAATCCTTTTCTTAGTCCTGCAAATATCTAGTTCGGGAGCTACGTTTCCAGTTAGTTTGACCTCTTCCTTTTTTCAAAAATTAAACCCCTTTATGCCGTTTACGTATGCGGTAAGCATGCTCCGTGAAACGGTCGGTGGAATGATCAAAGAGGTGGTTATTAAAGATATCCTTTCATTAATGGTCTTTGTATTCATTAGTTTTCTTGTAGCATTGATATTAAAAAAACCTTTAAGCAAACGGATTCAACAAACAGCAGAAAAGGCCAGAACGACTAAGATCATTCCTTAGTTAGTGCAATAGAGGTGGACAATTGTCTGCCTCTTTTTTTATATGTGATCAGTCTAGGATTTTTTAAATATTGTAATAAATCATATTGACAATTCCTATGTGTATGGTAGGATTAATTTTAATATTAAATATTCTTATCAAGTTTGGCTGAGGAGACTGGTCCAATTAAGCCAAGCAACCTGGTGGGAGATAAGGTTTAAATCGCATTTCCTGAGTGGATTGGCGGTTTTTGAAAGGGAGGCGAATCAACTGGAAGGTTCAGAATGGCAAGAAGTAAAGGAACATATTGAACGTATGCTGGACACATTAAAATATGGATCTATTACACTAGTAGTTCAGGATGGAAAAATAGTACAAATTGAGAAAAATGAAAAGGTTCGTCTTCAATCAAATAAAATTCGCTGACTAGAAAAACTTGAGGCGGTCTACACCTTTTTGTGGTGGGAGACAGCCTTTCTATTTTGACAAAGGGGGTCCATAGAGGATGACAAAAGCAGTGACTTATAATAATTGGAGTGAAATCTCGGAAAACTTCTCTATTCAGGATGAGACTAAGGGTGCCAGGTCTGTTTTAGAGTGGGCATATAGCAATTATCCTGAAGGGAAAATTATCTATGCATCCAGTTTTGGTGCTGAAGCAATTGTATTAATCGATTTGATTTATCAGGTAAAAAAAGATGCTCAGATTGTTTTTTTAGATACAGGGCTCCACTTTCCTGAAACGTATGAAGTGATTGATAAGATTGAAGCTCGTTTTCCAGAGTTACAAATCGAGCGAAAAACCCCTGATTTGAGTTTAGACCAACAAGCAGCAGAATATGGCTCGGCATTATGGAAACGTGATTCAAACCAATGCTGCCAAATCAGAAAGGTCATCCCTCTGCGCGAGGCATTAACTCCAAAAGATGCATGGATTTCAGGTCTTCGGAGAGAACAGTCGCCAACAAGGAAGGATACGCAATTCGTTAACAAAGATGATAAATTTAAAAATATAAAAATCTGTCCATTAATTCATTGGACGTGGGATGAGGTTTGGTCGTACATCAGGGAAAGAGACCTCCCATATAACCAATTACATGATCAAAACTATCCAAGTATTGGCTGTTTCCCATGTACACAGGCCGTCGGAACAAATGGTGATTCCCGAGACGGGCGTTGGACGGGCAGCAGTAAAACGGAGTGCGGTTTGCACTCTAAGTAAAGGAGGTCATTCCTACGCTTACCATAATTGCGGTTTCAATAGGATTATTTTTTGCAGTAAATATTGGTGCTAGTGGTGCTGCAGCGTCGATGGGTATATCCTATGGAGCCGGTGTAATAGCAAAAAGAAAGGCATTGGCTCTATGTGCCATTGCAGTTTTCCTAGGTGCTTGGCTAGGTGGAGAGGAAGTCGTAAAGACTATCGGGAGCGGGATTGTCCCTAGCAGTACTTTTACGACGGCGATTGCCTTGATTGTGCTTGCCTCAGCAGCATTATCATTATTCCTAGCCAACATTTTTGGGATTCCTCTTTCGACCAGCGAAGTGGCAGTAGGATCAGTTATTGGGGCAGGTGTAGTATATCAATCGGTTTTTGTAGGCAAGGTTTTGTGGATAGCAATGTTTTGGCTGCTTACTCCTTTTGCTGCATTTGTTATTGCCATTTTGGCTGCATCACTATTGAGGCGACCATTCATTAAAACATGGATGGAGAAGTCAAAAGCTGGTCCTATATTAGCAATCATTGTTGTACTTATGGGCTTGTTTGAAGCCTTCTCCGCTGGAATGAATAATGTAGCAAATGCAGTTGGACCACTTGTTGCCGCAGGATTAATGCATAAGGGAGATGCGGTCATCTGGGGCGGTCTAGCCGTTGCACTAGGTGCCTTCTTTCTAGGTAACCGGGTGATTGAAACCAATGGAAAAAAAATAACGACTCTCAGGATAGAAGAAGGTTGTGTAATTTCAGGTACTGGAGCAAGTATTGTTACTGCTGCTTCGCTGTTTGGTATTCCTGTCCCATTAACGCAAATTACCACTTCCTCCATTATCGGTATTGGCTTTGCCAAATATGGAAAAGCAGTTCTAAAAAAAGATATTGTGGTTCAGCTATTAACTGTTTGGATTGTATCTCCTGTTTTATCGATGGTACTTTCATACACCATTATTCAATTGGTGATTGAACAGAACTTCTATCCAATTATTGCAATGATAGGTGTTTTAATCTCCGTATTTGGCGTATTGTTCCTAATGAAGAAATCACCTTCAAAGGTAGGAGTCCCGAATACGAAGGTAGCGAATAAATTAAAATTTGTAGAGAAAGGTTGATCAAAATGTCATACTTACCAAAACCTCATGGAGGAAAACTTATTCAAGCGTTCGACCCAAATTACAATCTTACCACAATCGAAAAGGAAATTGAAATTGATGCAATTGCATTAAGTGACCTAGAATTAATTGGAATCGGATTATTCAGTCCTTTAAAGGGCTTTCTCGGCCAAAAAGACTATGAATCTGTCGTGAGCAATATGCGTTTAGCAGACAATACCATCTGGTCTATCCCTGTAACATTGCCCGTATCTTACGGTGTTGCTGAAACACTTGTGGCAGGAGAAGAGTACAAACTTTCATTTAACAAGGAAGTCTATGGTGTTATTAGGGTTTCAGAATGGTATGAACCTGATTTAGACAAAGAAGCACTTGAAGTATATAAAACAGAGGAACTTGCCCACCCTGGTGTGAAACGTCTTTACGAAAGAGGACCTGTTTACGTTGCTGGGGAAGTTGTACTAGTAAAAAAAGCCGAAAAAGGAGTATTCGGTGATGTGTGGTTTGAACCGAAGGAAACACGGGCCATTTTTGAAGAAAAGGGCTGGAAGACTGTTGTAGGTTTCCAAACAAGAAATCCTATTCATCGTGCACATGAGTACATTCAAAAAGCTGCCCTTGAAACGGTCGATGGCTTGTTCGTCAACCCGCTTGTTGGCGAAACAAAGTCAGATGATGTCCCTGCGGATGTCCGTTTGAAAAGTTACCGTGTTTTACTAGAGAATTATTATCCTAGCGAACGAGTCCAACTTGGTGTGTATCCAGCAGCTATGCGATATGCAGGACCAAGGGAAGCCATTTTCCATGCACTTGCCCGTAAAAACTTTGGTTGCACCCATTTTATTGTTGGTCGTGACCATGCAGGAGTTGGAAATTATTACGGAACTTACGATGCCCAGCATATTTTCAGTAATTTTACAGAAGAAGAACTTGGTATCAAGCCTTTGTTCTTTGAACATAGCTTCTATTGCAATAAATGCGAAGGAATGGCTTCAGATAAAACTTGTCCGCATAGCAAGGAAGACAGAGTGATTCTTTCTGGAACAAAGGTGAGAGAGATGCTACGAGCAGGAGTACTTCCACCGTCTACCTTTAGCCGCAAAGAAGTTGTTGAAGTGTTAATTGAGGGAATGAAAGAAAAAGCAACAGTGTAAGGAGGAAAATAAATCAATGTCTAAACCAACGAATATTACTTGGCATGAAACATCTATTTCCAAAAAAATTCGGCGTGAAAAAAATGGTCACGGAAGCTGTGTACTCTGGTTTACGGGACTCTCAGGATCGGGAAAATCAACTATCGCAAATGCTGTATCGAACGAATTGTTCCGTCAGGGAATCAATGAATATGTCCTCGATGGTGATAATATTCGCCACGGTTTAAACAAGGATCTTGGTTTTTCCGATTATGACCGAACTGAAAATATCCGAAGAATTGGCGAAGTTGCCAAGTTGTTTGTCGACAGCGGCAAAGTGGTGACCACCGCCTTTATTTCACCATTTCGCTCTGATCGTGAGCAAGTGCGGGCTTTATTTGAAGACGGTGAATTTATTGAAGTTTTCGTCCAATGTCCAATCGAGGAATGTGAACGTCGCGATCCTAAGCAACTCTATGCGAAAGCGCGTCGTGGCGAAATTAAAGATTTCACGGGAATCGATTCACCTTATGAAGCGCCAGAACAACCGGAAATCACACTTCGTTCTGATCAGGTAAGTGTGGAAGAGGCAGTGGAACAAGTCTTTGCTTATTTAAGAGAGAAAAAAATTATCTAAATGATGAATTAATAAAGGGGCAGCGAGAATGAGAGGGATTCTTTACATTGGCCACGGCACACGCTCAAAAGAAGGAGCAGAGGAAGCAAATTCCTTCATAAATAGAGTAATGGAACGAATTGATGTTTCTATTCAGGAAATGAGTTTTCTTGAGTTGACCGAACCAAGTATTGAGGAAGGCTTTCGGCGCTGTGTGATTAGGGGAGCGACTGAAATTACAGTCATTCCCCTGTTCTTGTTGGCAGCAGGTCACATTAAAGAAGATATTCCTCGTGCACTTACTTCTCTTCAGAAGCGGTTTCCGAAAATCGAAGTGAAAATAAGGAATCCTTTTGGTGTCCAGGGGCGGATTCTCGATGGAATTGCTGAACTCGTTAGGAATACTGTCGTAGATTTATCTTCGGAGGATTCCATTTTAATTGTTGGAAGAGGAAGCAGTGACCTGAGCATTCACACTGCCTTCGCACAGATATCTGAAGGGATTCAGGAACGCCTCAGAACGAAACTTGTTTCTGTTTGTTATTTGGCTGCAACTGAGCCCAAGTTCCCAGTAGGTCTTGAGGCTATTTCCAAAAATTCAACTGGAAAAATAATCGTTGTTCCTTATTTATTATTTTCCGGTCTACTTTTAACTGAAGTCGATCAAAAGGTCAGCATGAGACAAAATCTTGATCAGCAAATTATCCACACAGGTTCACTTAGCAAACATCGAGTCATTGAGGATATCATCATTGAACGGGTTGCAGGATGTTAAAAATACGCTAAGTATTATTAAAGCACATTAGCTAATAGTCCAATGGATTATTAGCTATTTATTTGGAATTATATTATATAAATGATCTTAAAACCTGAACTAAAGTTCACTTTTTAATAGGATAAATGTTATAATAAAGGTGTAAATGTAAATATCTCTTACATAAATAAATCTATTAGAAGAGAGGCTAAAGCAGGGGATAATAAAATGGGAAAATCTAACGAAAAGATGTGATTTTGTGACAGAACTTATAAATGAAAAAATTCAACACCGCAAGTTACCACTTCGAAAAGTTATTCTTCGAACCATTGCTATTACAATTGGAGCCATTCTTATGGCTACCGGGTTAGAGATTTTTTTAGTTCCTAACCATGTTATTGATGGCGGCATTACAGGTATTTCAATTATGCTTGCCCATATAATTGGATGGAAATTAGGGATTTTCATCTTCATTTTAAACTTGCCTTTTGTTTATATGGGATATAAACAGTTGGGGAAAACCTTTGCATTTTCTACTGTTTATGGAATAATCGTTTTATCTATTTTTGTATCATTTTTCCACCCGATTCCTGCATTTACAGATGATATTCTCCTTGCTACTGTTTTTGGGGGGATGATTCTGGGTATGGGCGTAGGAATCGTCATCCGAAATGGCGGAGCGTTAGACGGGACAGAAATATTGGCACTTGTGATCACTAAAAAGGTCCCATTTTCAGTTGGCCAGATCATCATGTTTATCAATATCTTTATCTTAGGAGCTGCCGGTTTTGTGTTTAGTTGGGACCGGGCGATGTACTCTCTGTTAGCCTATGTTATTGCATCTAAAGCGATAGATGCTGTTGTTGCAGGATTAGAAGAGTCCAAATCTGTTTGGATTATTAGTGATGAGGCAGAAGAAATTGGAAATGCTATCAATGCCAGACTGGGAAGAGGGGTTACTTACATTAAGGGTCAAGGTGCCTTTACTGGAGATAGCAAGAAGGTCATTTTCAGCATTATCACGAGGTTGGAAGAATCTAAATTAACCACAATTGTAGAGGATATTGATCCGACAGCCTTTTTAGCTATAGCAGACATTTCAGAAGTCCGTGGAGGCCGATTTAAGAAAAAGGATATTCATTAACAATAAATAAAAGGATCTGCAAATGAATCACAGATCCTTCAACTATCATTAGTGGCCTAAACCAATATCATCCACATGCTTCACATGTTTATTATTAACCCAAATAAAAAGGACCGAAACGATGACAAACCCCGCACCAACAAGAAATGGAACACTTGGATTATAAATTTCGGCAAGTTTTCCGGCAGTAAAGGGAGCAATCGCACCTCCAATAAAACGGAGGAAGCTGTATGCAGCAGATGCTGTTGAACGCTCAACCGGGGCTGCATTCATCACAGCTGTGGTGATCAGGGTATTGTTATTGCCTAATAATGCACCTGCTAGAATAACAGCGGCGATTAACACCCATTGTGTCGACGTCCACATCCCCATAACGACTAAAAGGAGAGCAAACAAAATTAACATAATACACATTGATTTTATGGTTCCAAACCATTCGGTAAGTTTTGGCGCCATAAAAACAGAGGTGACAGCCAGTAAGATTCCCCATCCAAGGAATACGTAGCCTAGACCGTGTTCATCTAAGCCCATGACAAATGGTGCATAAGCCAGCAAGGTGAAGAAGCCAAAGTTGTAGAGTGCGGCTGCAATACCGAAAACTAAAAGTGAACGATGCTTTAATGCGCGGAACGGATCCAATAAAGAAGTTCGAGCTATTTTAACATTTGCAGTAGTTGATTTTGGCATCAGGATAAAGAGGCCAATAAAGGCAATTACCATTAAAGTAGCAACCCCAAGAAACGGCCCCCGCCATGACATAGCGCCAAGCCAACCGCCTAGCAGAGGTCCCACTGAAATTCCAAGACCGATTGCTGCTTCATACAAAATAATCGCTTTTGCCGTCCCACTATTTGAAAGCGACACGATCGCGGATAAAGCTGTAGCCACAAACAGTGCATTTCCAAGGCCCCAGCCGCCTCTAAGCCCAACAAGTGTCCAAATCCCGTTTGAAAATCCGCCAAGTGCCGAGAATACTGCAATGATCACGATTCCAGTAAGTAATGTCCATTTGATGCCAAGCCTTGACGATATCACCCCAGTAATAAGCATGGCAACCGCCATAACTGCATTATAGCTAGTGAAAAGTAGAGTTACTTCACTATGTGAGGCTTTTAATTGTTCGGCGATTGCCGGCAAAATAGGATCAACAAGACCCAATCCCATGAACGCGATAATACTTGCAAAAAATACAGCCCAAACTGCTTTTGGTTGACTAAGTAGACTTACCTTACCAGTTGTTGCTGCTGATATCTGTCGTGGTGCTGATATATTAGTTTCTGTTGTTGATGACATTTAACTTCCCCCTAATGTTTTATTTTTCCTGAGGCACCGTGTTCGATAATAAAGTGTTAGAGTAATGACTTAAAGGAATTCCTGATAACATCCCCACGGCTAATGATTCCGACTAATACCCCATTTCGCTCAACTGGAACTTTTTTAATTTGTTTTTTTCCTAAAATTGCAGAAATGTTTTCAAGTTCCTCATCCCAAGAAACTTTATAAACCTTTCTTTTGGCAATTTCCATAACATTTAAACTCAATATTCGCTGTTCTCTTTCTTCAAAACTCTCTTCATCCATTTTTATTACAAAAGCATAGTAGAAATTGTCAACCACTCTGTCTTCATGCTTGCCTATATAACGCAGTATGTCCCCGTCACTTACGAATGCAACAATTTCGTTTCTGTCGTTGACAACTGGAAGGCCGCTGATACGATAGTCAATAAATTTTTCAATAACAGACTGAACAGTATCACTTTCCATTACTTTCTGCACTTGGGTAATCATGATATCGTGGGCTTTCATAATCTCCTCCTATTGTTAGTTTCCATCTTTTTGATTTAGTTGTATGATGAAAGTATATAATTGTATTATACAACAAATTTCCACTACGTCAATAGTGATTTTGCGATGGCGGCAGGCTGTGATTACTAATGATAATGCGAGTATGTTATCATAATTATTATGAGGAAATAAGGTTGACAGTGAGGTAAGAAATAAATGGATGAACATACTTTAGAAATGATCGAACTTGAACTAGCGATTATGATTCGCCGAACTACTTCAATTTCGAATAATAAAAAATTCGGGAATCTTGATAGATCAGCCTATTTAATCCTTCATCGCATCAAAACGAAGGGTGCAGCAGGGGTTAAAGTTATAGCGGAGGAATTTAAATTAGATATATCTACCATCAGCAGGCAGGCAGCGGGTTTAGAGCATAAAGGTTATTTGTACAGAATTCCCGATCCATTGGATGGGAGAGCATATTCCCTACAATTAACAGAGCAGGGGACAAAGGAATTATTCGATTATAAACAGGCACGTTTAAAGAGAATTGCCGAACTTTTGGAAGATTGGTCTGATGAGGAACGTGAAGTATTCGGAGTACTTTTGGAAAAATTCAATCGGGCCTTTAATTAATATTTGATTATAAAACGAAAAAAAGAGTAAGATTCTAGTTTATAGAAAATAGAGGTAATCCAAAAAGTTGTGATAAACAATTTTTGGATCAACCTCTTTTTTATATCGGGCCTTAAGCGGCGATAAAAGCTCTATAAAACTCTCAAAAGGAAGTTCGTATGCAGGGATTTTTTTAAAAAAGTGTAACATTAATAAAGCAATTTCAGCTATATCTGTAAAAAGAGAGACATTGGTTGATTAAACTGGTATTATTTTTGTGTGAAAAAATTTTAATATCGACTGTTTACTATAAAGGGTGGGAGACAAATTATCATGGACACTAAAAGAATTGAACAAGACTTCTTAGGCAAAAAAGAGATCCCTGTAGATGCATATTATGGGATTCAAACATTAAGGGCAGTTGAAAATTTTCCAATTACAGGTTATCGAATTCATGAGGAGTTAATAATCGCCCTCGCGATGGTTAAAAAAGCGGCTGCAATTGCCAATATGAATACGAAGAGGCTGTATAGTGGACTTGGCAACGTTATTAGCCAAGCAGCTGATGAAATAATTGAAGGTAAATGGAACAATCAGTTTATCGTTGACCCGATCCAAGGTGGAGCAGGGACATCAATGAATATGAACGCTAATGAAGTGATTGCCAACCGTGCACTAGAGTTACTTGGTCATGAAAAAGGTGCTTATATGCATTTAAGTCCCAATACACATGTGAATATGTCGCAATCAACGAATGATGTATTTCCTACAGCTATTCATATAGCAACACTCAGGTTACTTGAAAAATTGCTAGAGACTATGCAGGATATGCTTAAGGTCTTTAAGGATAAAGCTAAGCAATTTGAAAACGTTATCAAAATGGGTCGAACCCATCTTCAGGATGCAGTTCCAATTCGATTAGGTCAGGAATTTGAGGCTTACTCCCGAGTGCTTGAACGGGATATTAAACGGGTCAATCTTTCTCGGGGGAATTTATATGAAGTGAACATGGGAGCAACAGCAGTAGGAACAGGATTAAATGCAGACCCAAAATATATAATAGATGTCGTCAAACAGCTTACAGAAATCAGTGGATTACCGTTGGTCAATGCAGAACATTTGGTTGATGCTACGCAAAATACGGATGCCTATACCGAAGTTTCAGCAGCATTAAAGGTGTGTATGATGAACATGTCAAAAATCGCCAATGACCTTCGGTTAATGGCATCAGGTCCTCGTGCTGGCCTTGCTGAGATTTCCCTTCCAGCCCGTCAGCCAGGATCTTCGATAATGCCTGGAAAAGTAAACCCTGTTATGCCGGAACTGATTAATCAAATTGCCTTTCAGGTGATTGGAAACGATCATACCATTTGTTTAGCTTCAGAAGCAGGCCAGCTTGAATTGAACGTCATGGAACCTGTATTAGTCTTTAACTTACTTCAATCTATTAGTATTATGAACAACGGATTCCGATCGTTTACGGATCATTGTCTTGTAGGGATTGAGGCTAATGAGGCTCGCTTAAAAGAGAATGTTGAAAAAAGCGTAGGTATTATTACAGCGGTTAATCCACACCTTGGCTATGAAGTGGCTGCGAGAATCGCAAGAGAAGCAACTATAACTGGCAAGTCTGTTCGTGAATTATGCCTGAAATATGATGTGCTAAGCGAAGAGGAATTAGATCTTATTTTGAATATATATGAAATGACCAAACCTGGAATCGCAGGTGCTGCTCTTTTAGATAGAGATTAAAGTTCATTTTACAAAGACTCGGTTATACTTGGGTGTTGATTTCCGCACCAGGCGCTTCGCTTTCCGCGGGCGGTCCGGGGAGCCTCCTCGGCGCTAAGCGCGCCTGCGGGGTCTCCCCTGCCCCGTCCTCCCGCAGGAGTCTACGCGCCTTCCGCTCCAATCAACTTGGCTATAAAATCAATAATAACCTTTAACACAGCCTTTACAAAAATATTATTCTTTTAAATAAGGAGTGCCTGACACCCGCTACATTACGTATTGAGTGTCAGGCACTATTTTTTTACTTTAATAGATCGCTCAATGGAACCAGTTGGTACCCTTGGGCTTTTAGCCATGGAATTACTTGATCAACAGCTTCCGGTGTGTTTATTCCACCGATATGCATGAGGATGATGTCACCGTTGCTTGCTCCAGTTTTAATCCGGGAGATGATTACCCCAGTAGCCGGCTGCTGCCAGTCTATCGTATCAAGTGACCACTGGATGCTGTACGGGTACCCAGCTTCGCCTGCTGTTTTAAGAGCGGATGAATTATATGATCCGAATGGAAAGCGAAAATACGGTTGGGGTGATTTTCCCGTTGCATTCTTGATTGCTTCTTCAGCTTTGATGATATCCTTTTTAAATGCACTAGCTGTCGTTTTTACTGCGTCCGGATGGGAATAAGAATGGTTACCTATATCATGTCCTTCATCGGCAATTCTTTTAGCGAGGTTTGGATATTTCACAACCCATTTACCGGTAAGGAAGAAGGTGGCTTTGACATTATGCTTTTTCAACACATCGAGTATCCCAATGCCCACTGCATCACTTCCGGCATCAAAGGTTAATGCGATTTTTTTCTGCTGGAGGCTGCCGTTTGAAATAATCACAGATGAAGCTGTTGTAGGTGGGGGATCCTGCTTTGGTGGATCTGCAGGTTGTGCCGGCTCTACACTCTTCCCATAAAGCTTCAATATTTGACCCACATAGATGACATCGGAAGGGAGACGGTTCCATTGCTTAATTTTTTCTACAGTCACATTTGCTCGTTTGGCGATGGAGAATAATGTATCGCCTTTAACGACCTTGTAGTCAACTGTGTTGTTATCACCCACAATAATTTGTTCGGGAGTAGTGGGGTTAGGTTGATTAGGTTCTTCTTTTGCTGGTTCCTCGGATGGAGGGTTTTCGATGTCGGGTGGATTTTCATTTCCTGAATCGGTTCCATTATTTTGTCCGGAACCTGAAGGTATCTCTGTTTTAGGAGAATCAACTGTTTTTCCACTTAAGGCAGGCAGGTTCCTGTCGTGAAAAAACAACAGGAAAACAACGCATAGCAAACAGATTGTTGCCAGAGTATAATAAATTCCTTTTCCTCTTGTTCGATGGGCATGAGAAATTACTCCTAAAACAAGAGATGCTGAAAATAAAAGAATGCTAATAAGTATTAAGATTTCTGTCATGGTAATTCCCCCTTTATTTTCGTTCTGACCAGGGTGCAGAAATCGTTTAGTACAAGGAATAATTTGGTGCTGAAGTCAAAGAGGGGACTAAAGTGGTATTGATATTTAATTGATTTCTGCTTTATTTATACCATATGAGGAAATGGGCTTAGTTGCCACGCACCTTTAAAAAAAGACTACGATTTATACAAACTTCATCTTGTTTATTATTTTTATATTATAATTTCCAACTTTTTTGCAGGAAATTGTAATTAAAAATGGAATAGAATAGGAGAGTCAGATGAAACAAAATTCAATGGGTATCGTCTAACTATTTATAAAAGGGCATAGAGCTATAAAAAAAGGGGTCAAGTAGGATAAAATGGCGAAGCATAATTGGGTAATTTCACTATTAGTAGCAGTTTGTTTAATAGGAACTGGATGTACGGAACAAACCGCAAAAGAAAAAGAGGCAAAGGCAGCAGAAGTGCAACAAAAGAGTGAAAAAGAGAAAAAATTACAAGAAGAAAAAAAACTGGCAGAAGCAAAGAAACGTGAAGAAGAACGAAAACGGGAAGAGGCAAGGCCTGTATATGTAAATATTATAGATCCGAACACGAAAGACAAGGTAAAAACTTTTAATACGAAGGATTTAGGGTATATAACTAATCCTGAAAATTATAAAGTTGAAATTGCAAAATTGACCAGAGAATTAGCGCGGGGATCTCAATCGACACCTGGGTACGATAAACGAATGGTTCTTGATAAGCTGGATGGAAATGGTCAGGTGATCAAAGGAACACCTCAAACAATCCTTGATGAAGAAGAATTGGCTGAAAAGATTATGCTGGTATCAGAAAAAGGCGGCGATGTAGAGATTCCTTTATATATTACTGCAAGTGGATATGAAAACGAAGACGCGGCCCATTTAGATGAAGTGGTAATTGCCTCATATACTACTTATTTTAATAGTGGTGTTGAGGGAAGAACGAAAAATATTGAACTATCAGCAGAAGCGATAAATAATGTAATCCTTGGAACGAATGATTATTTTTCATACAATACGACAGTTGGCCCGAGTGATGCGGAGCACGGGTACCAAAAAGCACAAGAGATTAATTACGGGAAATTAGTCGAGGGATATGGCGGAGGCATTTGCCAAACTTCTTCTACTTTGTATAATGCAATCGATCAAATAGCTGTAACTTATGTAGAAAAACATCATCATTCCTTAAAGGTCGGTTACGTGCCAAAAGGAAGAGATGCAACCGTATCCTATGGCGGCAAAGATTTTAGATTTCAAAATACATCTGGTGTACCTTTAATATTAAAGGCAATTGTAAGAAATGGGTCACTAACAGTAGAGGTAAGGACATCAACAGCCTTCCAAGACCAAGTAAAGAAAGGTATCTAACTAGTAAGAATGTGAAGTTTGCCACATGAAAAGATACCATTAAAGTCAGAAAGAATCCCTTCATTGAACCGAGAAAACGGATTTGATGAAGGGATTTTTTATGTTTATTTTTAATGGGTTACCGTTTTACAGTATTACCTCATTTCCTCCCAATCTGTATATTGACCACTGCCTTGGCATCCCGGGCATTCAAACGAATTAAAGTATGCAAATTCATTATAAGGGTACACGGTATAGCCTCGACCATAACAATCAGGACATTTGCCCTGGTCTTTCATATTCGAGACATGATTCTGGTATTTAGTCTCTTTCCACTGGTTAAAAGAGTTGAGTAGTCCCATTTTATTCACCTCATCTTTTTTCTTCTTAGTATGGAGAAAAAATGGAATTATTATGCTTGTATTATTTTATTGCAAATAGGGAAACGATTGAAATATACAATTTTCCATTTATCAAACTTCAATACTTTTCTATAATAATTTTATGTAAAAAAAGTCATTTTTGTGAGTGGTTTTACAATGAAAATAAAAAAAGTGGAAAGCATCATTGCTCTCCACCTTCATAAAATCGTATTCATCCTATTTCACTGTAATGTTTAATTTTTTCATTCGATACTGTAAACTTTGCCGACTTAGTCCAAGTAGTTGGGCTGACTTAGAAACATTAAAATTATTTTTAGCTAATACATGGTCAATATAAGATTTTTCAAATAACTCCATTTGTTGTTTTAAGGGAACAGCTATCTCTGCATTTTCTTTTATAAAGTTATCAACTGTAGAAAGAGGGATCATTCTTTCTTTCATCTGCATTTTGCTTCTATATTGGTAGGGTAAATGGGTGTACATGATCCATTCTTCATCGATCATAATATTCATAGCTGCTTCAATAATATGCTCAAGCTCACGAACATTGCCCAGCCAGTCATACTCAAAGAAAGACTGTTTAACTTCCTCTGACAAACCTTTTACATTCATCTGAAAAAGTTCATTGTATTTTTCAATAAAGTTTTGGACTAATAATGGTATATCTTCCTTGCGCTCTTTTAAGGGTGGGACAAAAATAGTTACGACGCCAAGCCGATAATATAAATCTTTACGCATCCGATTATTGGCAATAGCATCGATCGGATCTTCATTCATATTGGCAATAACCCGTACATCAACAGGTGTATCCTTCGTATCACCGATTCGCCGAATGGTCTTTTCCTGAAGAACACGAAGTAACTTTGCCTGAAGATTTAAATTTAATGAGTTAATCTCATCTAGCAAAAGTGTTCCACCATTTGCCTGTTCAAATAATCCCGGGGTATCGACAGCACCAGTGAAGGCACCACGCTTTGTCCCAAATAGGAGGCTTTCGATTAAATTATCAGGAAGGGCTGCACAGTTTTGAGAAATAAATGGTGCAGATAATCGCCCGCTCCCGTTGTGAATACTTTGGGCGAAAAGTTCTTTCCCGGTACCTGTATCTCCGACAATCAAAACATAGGAGGAAGTTCGGGTCGCACGTTTAGCTGATTCGATTACTTCCTTAATGGCACGGCTATTTCCGATGATTTTATCAAACGTGTATCGGGTCGATCCTTTATTCATATTGCCTTTAATTAATCGTTCTAGTTTTGTAACATCATTGGCAATTTCAACTGCTCCTTGGAGTTTTTCTTCCGAATAAATGGGGATAGTATTGTTTATTGTCGTAATTTCTCGACCTTTATTGTTAAAATAGGTTTGTTTTACGTTACTCGTTTCTTTTCCTTCGTGCAGCGCTTTTACAAGAGTACTTGATTGATCGTCTTTAAACATAAACACATCTAATAGGTTTTTATCAATAACGTCTTGAAGGTCCATCGATTCCATTTGCATCATTTTTTTATTATAAATAATCGTTTTTCCAGTTTCATCTACAGCATGGACACCAACATCCACCTCGTCCAAGATCCGTTTATACATTCGATTTACATAAAGTAAGTAATTGGCTGTTTGTTTTGTTTTCTCCATTGTGATTCATTCCCTTTGTTTTATCCCTTATGCACCTATTTAACCAAATAAAACGTAATAATGCAAAATAGTTTTGCAGTTTCATAGAGAAATCGTGGAAATTTGCAAAGAATATTGGCGTTTATCAGATTATTTCTCAATGTGGTAATTTTTGCTAGATAAATACTCTTTCCTTTTTTGTGGAAAAATTATTTTGGCGGTATAGGTGCAAAATATTTATTAATCATGCAAAAATATTTTGCCTATTTGTTCAAAAAATGCTCACAAATAGGCATATTAATTTTGGCATGAAACTTGCATTTTAATATTTTGAAATATAGCGATAATTTAGAAATTATTAGCTAATATTAGCTATTGAAAATAGGCTACTATTTCCGTATAATTTCTAATGCAAAAGGTTCTATTTTAAAGTTGCCATTTTAGGTAGAAAATTATCCTATTATTTCGTGTTAAAAGGGTTGAAAGCGCATTCTTGGAAAAGGGGGATATTTAATGAATTTGCAAGGAAATAATTCAAATCATGAATTAAAAAGAACGATGAAGACGAGACATTTATTTATGATCTCTTTAGGTGGGGTAATTGGATCAGGTCTTTTCTTAGGTTCCGGCTACACAATTAGCCAAGCAGGACCAACGGGTGCCATTCTTTCTTATATTGTCGGCGGCATGATCATGTTTTTAACCATGCTATGTCTCGGTGAATTATCTGTGGCCATGCCGGTATCTGGTTCATTTCAAACGTATACCACGAAATTTATTGGTCCTGGTACTGGATTTGCACTCGGATGGCTTTATTGGTTAGGCTGGTCTGTAACTGTAGCATTAGAGTTATTATCTGCCGGACAGCTTATGCAAAGATGGTTTCCTCATTCACCTATTTGGATTTGGTGTGCAATTTTTGCCATAGTATTATTTTCACTAAATGCACTTTCAGCACGCGCATTTGGCGAAACCGAATTTTGGTTTTCAAGTATTAAAATATTCGCTATCATCGCATTTATCGTTCTTGGTGGAGCGGCGATGTTTGGTTTAATTCACTTGAAAGGTGGACAACCAGCACCGTTTTTCTCTAATTTCACCGCACATGGTTTATTACCACATGGTTTTACTGCCTTAATTATTACAATGATTGCAGTTAACTTTTCGTTTCAGGGCACAGAATTAATCGGGATAGCTGCAGGTGAAAGTGAAGAACCTGAAAAGACCATTCCGAAATCGATTAAACAAACAGTTTGGAGAACGCTATTTTTCTTCGTTTTAGCGATATTTGTATTAGCCAGTTTAATTCCTATGAAACAAGCTGGAGTCGTGGAAAGTCCGTTTGTTGTCGTGTTTGATAGTATTGGAATTCCATATGCAGCAGACATTATGAACTTTGTTATTCTGACGGCGTTACTTTCTGTTGCAAACTCAGGACTGTATGCAGCAACACGAATGTTGTATGCCATGTCTAAAGAGAAAATGACTAGTCCTGCACTTGCAAAAGTAAATAAACAAGGAGTACCAATCAACGCGCTTGTTTTAACGATCGGGATCGCCTTATTATCCTTACTGTCAGGCTTCTTTGCCGAAGAAACAGTATTTGTTTGGCTGCTTTCCGTCGCAGGATTAGGTGCCCAGGTCGGTTGGATTTCAATCACAGCTTCACAAATTGCCTTTCGTAGAAAATTCATCCGCGAAGGCGGAAATGTAAAGGATCTTAAATTCAAAACGCCGCTTTATCCAGCTCTGCCAATCATTGCCTTAACCTTAAACGTTATTGTATTGGCAAGTTTAGCGTTTGATTCAGAACAGCGTTTGGCTCTGTATCTTGGGGTTCCGTTTGTAGCAGCCTGTTATTTAATTTATCATTTTAGAATTAAAAAGAACCGCGAACAAGATGGTGAAGGTGAACAAGAATTACAACTGCATGAAAATAAAAAAATGATAATTTAGTTTACCATGTTAAAACGCTTGAAAATGAGCTGCACCCGAATTGTTGGACACTAATCTAACAATAAGGGGTGCAGTTTTTTTCTGTTAATGGATAAGTTAAAGCAAACTTCAAATACTATTTATCGAGGTGACGAAGATGGGAAAATGGAATGAACAAGCTGCACCCAATAATAATAGTCCACGAAAGACAATCAAGCATGGAGAATTAGTTGGGAGTGAAGCAAAACTTGAGTTTTCAGAGGAATTATCTGATGGTGGAGAACGAGACCAAAACATTAAGGTTCTGAGAAATAACGGAAGAGTAAAATAGGATTCATTTTAGGTAGTGGTGATTAATAAATTACCACTATTTTTTTATAAGCTCTTTACAATACAATTCCTTTGTTATAGAATTTCTATGTACCTAATATATCTAGGTAGGTGATAAAATGTTTAACCGAGAATTAGTGAAAGGCAGTACTTCCTTAATCCTGCTTCAATTATTAAACGAACGGGATATGTATGGCTATGAATTAGTGAAAGAGCTTGAACAGCGCAGTGATAATGACTTAAGTGTTAAAGAAGGGACCCTGTATCCTGCACTTCACAAGCTTGAAAAGCAAGAGTACATTGAGTGTTATTGGCAGGAGCAGGAAAAGGGACCAGCACGAAAATATTACAAGATAACCACAGCTGGAAAGGAATTATTAGGTGAAAAAACACGTGAATGGCAGGACTTTGTTAAAGTGATGAACAAAGTGATAGGGAGATCGAAGCATGGAACGGCCGAAGAATAGGTTTCTTGAACAACTGGCAAAGGGGCTAGGGAACCAATTAGATAAAGAGGAGATTCTCCGTGAATATGCGTCACATATCGATGAAATTCTAATGGAATCGGAATGTCAGGATGAGGATACGGTTTTTGACCTGATAGTATCCCGGTTTGGTAGCCCGGAAGAAATTGTCCAAGTATGGAGAGAAGAGTTTTCTGTCACTCCAAGTAATATGAAATGGGTGTTTATCCTCTTAAATGTTCTTTTTTTCGGGGGAGGCAGTTTACTAACCTTGGCTCACAATATCTTTCAGTGGGAATGGCTTTCTGTTCTATGGAATCATTTAACCTCGATTCCAACCTTAATTGCTTTTTTGTATATGTTCTTTTGGGCCTTGTTAGGTTATGAAATCGGAAAGGGATTTGGGCATAATGGAAGAGTGCTCCTTAGAAAAACGTTTTTACTATCGCTTATGCCAAATTTGCTATTAATGGTCCTAACAGTTTTTCAGATTATTCCACATTCTTGGTTTGCTCCGTTATTAACCAAGACATTTATTATTGCTTGTATCATTTTTACCATCATTCTATACCCAGTCAGCTGGATTGGCTATCGTTGGGGGAGAAAAGCGTCGATATAAGCAGTTTTTTTTGCATAACTACCTAGTAAAACTATATATATAGAATTTCTATACAAAAGGGGGATGAAGATGGAAATGAAAATTACAAAATCTGATTGGATTTTTTTAATCTTATGTTTATTGCTTGGGATTTTAGGTGAAGAAGCTTTCTTTCGCAGTGAGGTAGGGATCTCCTATTTTGTGTTTATTTCAGCTTTTTACTCGGTATTTATTTGGCGCTACCGCCGCTTTCAATTTTCACATCAACGACTAGGTTACCTCATTCTTTGTTGTATTTGGCTGCTGTCAGCCAGTTATTTTTTAAATAATAACGTGCTATTTTATGCCTTAAATATACTGGTGATCCCTGGGTTAGTTATCTTTCATTTAGTGTTAATCACCAGTCCGAATAATTTTCAATGGAATAAACCAGCCTTGGTTACTTTTGTAATTACAAAGTTTATCCAAGCACTAAAATATAATGCTAGTTTCGCGGCATTATTTGGAAAGGGCTTTAAACAAGGTGTTAATGAGGACAAATTTGTAGTATGGAAAAAAATAATCCTGGGGATAGCGATTTCACTGCCAATCCTCTTTGTCGTCTTGAATTTACTAATTTCGGCAGATTCTCAGTTTGAGCAATTAATTGGCGGCATTCCACAATGGTTCCAAGTCATTACTGTTGAACGCGTCATGAGACTAATTGTTATGCTTATCTTAACCGCCGCATTCTTTGGATTTATGCAAATCCTATACAATCGACATATGAACGAAATAAAACAACAGTCAAATGAGCAACGGATTCAGATGGATGGAATTATCGCAATCACGGTACTTGTCATCATCAATGCCGTTTATCTTTTGTTTACAGTCGTACAATTCAGGTATTTTTTCAGCGGAACATTACAAGCGGATTTTACCTTTGCCGAATACGCTAGAAAAGGATTTTTCGAGCTCTTATTTGTGACACTCATCAATTTATCGATTACGGTAATCGTGTTAACCTTTGTTAATCGAGCAACAAGTTTCATGCGGAGAGCAACACAAATTATGTTGACCATCCTCGTCCTTGCGAGTTCCGTGATGCTCAGTTCCGCCTTCCTACGGTTAAGTATGTATGAAGAAGCGTATGGATTTACGTTCACTAGGGTGCTTGTGCATTCGTTTATGATTTTCCTAGTCGTCATCTTTACGTATACACTAGTGAAGATTTGGGTGGAGAAGCTGTCGTTATTTCACTTTTATTTTATTACTTCATTAATCTATTATACAGCGATTACAGTTATTGACTTGGATAAGATCGTCGTGAAAGAAAATATGAACCGTTACGAGGTGATCGGGAAGATTGATGTCCATTACCTTAATAACTTGTCATATAGAGGTGTTTTAGGATTAATTGACCTTTATGAAAAAGATAAGAATATACCTGAACTAAAAACAATATTACTAGAGAGAAAACAGGAAGCACTTGCTGAAAGCTTGCCGTGGCAATCGTATAATCTAAAACGAGAGCAGGCATTCTCGGAACTTAAGAAGTTGGATATAAAATAGTAAAAAGAAGACGATTCGGTGATCCGAATCGTCTTTTAGTTGATGTTTATTAATCTGAATAAATTAGGAATATTGCAAAATTACTAATTAAATGTAAAAATGGAAAAGAACTGTATTTTTTTTAGAATAAAATTATTGGGTGGGATAAAATGAAAGGTTTATTTCGGGCTCTTATCAGAATTGGATTAATACTAGCAGGCTTTCTGTTTATTTTTAATCTTCCCTCGTTATTAGGGATTGGAAAAGAGCGTGTCATAGTTAATTTTAAAACACTATGGATCAATATGAAGTCAGATTTTCAATTTTTAGTGGAATTTAATAGTGATCAATACATAGCTTTTTTTAAGAAATTAGAAATAGCCGAGAGTTATCAGTACACGATGACGATTCTACTAATCAGCCTCTTTTTTATAATCTTTCTTGCTATGATTGTGGCAATAATAATTTTGCTCTCACCAGAAAAAGCAAAAAATCGAATGAAAAGTGGGATCAATTTTTTCGAAGCTGTTCCTGATTTACTAGTAATCTTTTTATTTCAGTTTTTTGTTATTACTCTATATAAAACGACGGGATTAAAGTTTTTACAACTCTATGGGATATTTGGTCATAAGCCTTATTTTGTTCCAATTATGACTGTATCCTTTCTGCCTTTTTTCTTATTCCTGCAGTTTCTGATTAAAGTCATTAATGAGGAACAAATCCAGCAATATGTCCTTTACGCGAGGGCAAAGGGAATGGGCAGACTTAGAACATTACTCATGCATATCTTGCGAAACATTTTTCCACTCTTAATCTTGCAGCTGCGGACGATCATTTGGGTATTATTATCCAATATTTTTCTGGTTGAATTTTTGTTTAATATTAATGGGTTTACTCAGCAATTTCTAAAGATTATTTTTATGGGCGGAGATTTTGCTTCACTCGTTGTATGCTTACTAATGTTATCGATACCACTGTTGGTAATGGAAGCGGTGGGATGGTTGATTTCTAAGCTAATCAAAGGGAGGGAGGCAGTCAGTTTATGAGAAAATATAAAAAAACTATTATTGGATCCACGTTGCTTTTGATTCTCTTATTAATGAGTATTTTGTACCCCTTTTATGGGCCAAAAGATTACAATCATCAGGTGCTCGTTAAAAATGAACAGGGCGAAATACTTGGCAGGGCACCGTTTCCTCCATCAGCACAACATTTGCTGGGTACCAATCGGAATGGCGAGGATATGTACTGGCTATTACTTTACGGTGCAAAATTTACATTAATCTCGGCATTTGGAGTCGCCTTATTAAGAGTATTCCTTGGAGGGATATTCGGAATTTTCCTATCACTATGGGCGCCATTCTTAAAAAGTTATGTTAAAGACTTTTTCCTAACTTTTCGTTACATCCCATCGATCCTGATTGGGATAATTTTAATGATACCGATTGTGGGAGATTTTAATGATGTTGCCATTTCTTCTATTGTTACCTATCAAATTATTATTCTCGTTTTTATCGGATTTCCATCGGTTACGATTTTCGCCGCCGATGTAACCGATGGATTATTAAAAACCTCCTTTGTGCAAAGCTCTAAGTTAATGGGGGCTGGCAAATTACATATTGTAAGAAAGCAATTGATGCCGTATATACGTTCTTACGGGCTATTATTTACTGTCCAACAGTTTATAAGCACCCTTCATATAACGATGCAGCTTGGTTTGTTTGGAATGTTTCTTGGTGGGAGAAATCGGGGAGGAGTGCTAGGGTTTGATGAACCGCCAAAGCCGGCAACGCTTTCCAATGAATGGGCAGGTTTAATTGGACAAAATTATAGTGAATTTATTCGTGCCCCGTGGTCCATTTTAAGTCCCGTGGTTGGATTTTTTGTGGTCATAGTCATCGTGAATTTGATCAAGAAAGAACTAGAAGAGAACCTATATGCTTTAAGGGTTGTGAAAAAGAAAGAAACAAAGGGAAAGGTTCCTAAGATGGAATCCCATTCCTCAAAAAAATTTGAGTTTGTTCAAAAACTATAGGTTGTGTAAATTGACGAAGGTCCAGCACTTTTCTATACTTGTGAAAGTGAATTTCAAGAAAAAGGTGAATTGTGATGGATTTTCAGGTGCAGTACTTATCCTTTTTTGTGATCCAAGTAGAAGGAAAAGGGGAACAAGCTGATAAACGATATAAACACTATCAAACAATCGATGAAGAAGAGTACGAAGATAGTTCCTTGAAAGAATTTCTTGATGGTGAGTTTGCTAAAATAGTGAAACGAAAGGTGGAGCGACATCCAAAAGCGGATGAGGTTCCAACCAAAATAGGTTACTTTGTCGTGGAAGAAGGCCACGATTTAACGTCGAATCCTAATTATAATCTTTTCAATCGTGCTCGTTTTGCAGAATCTAAGGAAGCCTTTCTGGTTGAAGGAGAAACATTTGTAAACACCTATTTAAATACTAGTGCAGTTCGCGGCGGGGTATTTTTAGTGGCGAGAGCCAAACTAGCGCGCTATTTTGAAGAACCCTTTGTTTTTATTTTAAAATGTGATTTTGAGCCAAAGGTTGCCTCGATTTCCGATGAATCCACGCTGATTCGCCATGTGGAAATGGCGATTACAACGAAAAATATGAAATCAATTCAATATCCATACATGCCTGAGGAAGGGATATTAGAAGAGCATGAATTAAAAATTAACCAATCATCCCATGCCCGTTATTTTGAGGATTTCCTCAAGTATGTGGAATATGCTCAGTCGATGCCTGAAATCGTCAAGACGCAAGTTATGGAGATGGTGAGAGGGCATGTGGAAGAAGCATTCGAACCTGAGAGTGAAGAACGAGAGCAGTTTGAGGGTGCAATGGAGATATGGGCCGCAAGTGAAAAGCGAGAGCTGCAGGAACATTTTGAAACGGAGCAAGTGATTGAAGCCGCTGCGCAAATTATCGAGCACACACCTGAGCTCGAATTAAAAATGAAATTAGATCACGTTTCGGTGAAAGGGTTACTAGCTGATTTTGGTGATACAATTCATTTAGCTAAAGTGAATGGAAAGTATTTATTAATGGTGGAAGCCGATTCAGTAATTTTTGAAAAAGGTTTTTCTCCGATTGAGTTTTTGCGACCGGATGATGTTGAGCATGTACTGGAGAAAATTCGTAGGAAACAAGGGCAGTAGTAAAAAATAGGCATTTTGTTTTGGTTTTTAAATATATCTTAGTATAAAACTAAGGGAGAGCTGTCCGTGAGTCGAATAGATGTAATCCTTGAACAATTTTTATTTACTCATAACAAAAATGGCTGGTTTGTTTCTTTTCAAAGTGCGATTGCAGGGGTGACACCGAAACAGGCTGAATGGAAAAAGTCAGAATCGGACAATTCCATTTGGGAACTGGTAAACCATCTTGTGTTTTGGAATGAATACTGCCTAAACCAATTTAAGGGGATTCCCAATCCTAAAATGGAAGGCAATAATGATTTGACATTTTTTAATAAAGGCGATTTAGGGTGGGAGGAGACGGTAGCTCGTTTAAATGATGTGATGACTGACTGTTATGAAACTATACAGTCATGTGAGGACGACAAATTAGACGAACCCTTTAATCCAGAATCCAAAAGTTCATGGATCACGACATTATCTTCACTAACACTTCATAATGCCTATCATATTGGTCAAATCGTCACATTGCGGAAAATACAAGGATCATGGGATAAAGAACAGGGTGTAAGTTAATAGATTTAACGGAGTAAACCGGGCATATGCTCGGTTTTTGTTGTTCCGGTGGATGAGAGAAATGTGTTTTTATGAGATATCTACACTTTTTAAGCATATATCTACATAATTTCAAGTTTATCTTCACAAATTCAGAATATATCTACAAAAATCCAAGCTTTATCTACAATAATTCATCATATATCTACAAATATCTTCCTCACAAACAAAAAAAGCAGGATCAAATGATCCCGCTCCCATATCAGTCACCATTAAACATATCAAAAATTCCTCTTGCGATACTGCCTTCGTCTTTTGCCCCGCCACGTGAAGGTGCCGCAGCAAAAACACGGCTTGCCAGACGGCTAAATGGCAAGGATTGAATCCAAACGGAACCAGGACCGCGGAGTGTGGCAAAAAACAAGCCTTCGCCGCCAAACAAGGCTGTTTTAACTCCTTTTACAAATTCGATATCATAATTAACACTACTTGTCATCGCCACTAAACAGCCTGTATCCACGCGCAGAGACTGGCCTGGCAAAAGGTCTTTTTTTATAATCGTTCCACCTGCATGAACAAAAGCAAGCCCATCACCTTCGAGTTTTTGCATGATAAATCCTTCGCCGCCAAAGAAGCCGGCACCAATTTTCCGTTGGAATTCAATCCCGACCTCAACTCCTTTAGCTGCAGCAAGAAAGGCGTCCTTTTGGCAGATAATTTTTCCTCCCAATTGGCTTAAGTCCATCGGAATAATCTTACCAGGGTAAGGAGAAGCAAACGACACCCGTTTCTTGCTGATTCCGTTATTGGTAAAGGCAGTCATGAACAAGCTTTCACCGGTAAGTACCCGTTTACCAGCGCTGAACAGCTTACCCATAAGTCCGCTTCCGGGACTAGTGCCGCTGCCATCACCAAAAATAGTCTCCATATGTATGTCATCTTCCATCATCATAAAGCTTCCTGCTTCAGCAACAACTGTCTCTTGTGGATCGAGCTCTACTTCAACAAACTGCATGTCATCTCCATAGATTTTATAATCAATTTCGTGGTTATTCATACTTTTCCCGCCACTTTTTATAATGGCAAATCTATATATATTATAAAAAATTTAGGAAAAAAGTGCTAATTTTAATAAAATAAAAATAAAAAGACGCCTGTTTTCACAGACGTCTTTTGCGTATTGAGGCGAAAAACCACACTCCACATAGTGTGCTCCAAAAAGGAATGTTTCTCGACTTACACAACTCAGCTCATCGCTTAGCTATTGTAACATGGTAACGAGTATCTAACAAGTAGTATTTATATAAATATTATTCCAGATTTTAAAACAAAAAGCTTGCTATATAATTCAAATTACCATATATTCAAATAATCAGATATACAAAAATAAGAAGATAAGAAGGGTTTATATGTTTATTGACAAAAGATTCCATAATTATTCCTTAAGGAGTGTACCAAAGGATCTCCTTTCAGGATTGATTGTCGGGGTAATCGCAATTCCACTTGGGATGGCTTTTGCTATTGCTTCAGGAGTGAAGCCAGAATATGGAATTTATACGACGATTGTTGCAGGGATTCTTATTTCCTTATTTGGCGGATCGAAGTATCAAATAGGCGGCCCAACTGGAGCGTTTATTCCCATTTTATTTGGGATTGTGATGACATACGGCTATGATAATCTCCTCGTCGCTGGATTTATGGCCGGTATTATTCTGCTATTAATGGGAGTATTTAAACTTGGATCACTAATTAAATATATTCCTAGACCAGTAACCATTGGGTTTACAACAGGGATAGCGGTGACAATATTTATTGGGCAGGTTGCTAGTTTCTTAGGTTTAGTGGGAATAAAGAAACATGAGGAATTTATTAAAAATACCCAAGAAATTTTTGTTCATTTAGATACGATAAATATTTTCAGTATTCTAACGGCAGCTATTTGTTTAGTAACCGTCATTGTAACGCCAAAGGTTGCACCAAAAGTTCCAGGTCCGCTGATTGGTTTAGTGGTTTCCTCGGTCATTGCAACCATATTTTACCCAAGTCAAATTGCAACGATTGGAACAGCCTATGGTCAAATCCCAAGCACATTACCCGAACTTCATATTCCTAACATAAATTTAGAAATGATTATCAGGCTCTTAAAGCCTGCATTCATAATTGCAATGTTAGGCGGTATTGAATCATTGTTATCGGCAGTGGTGGCTGATGGAATGACCAATAGCAGGCACAACAGCAATAAAGAATTAATCGGACAAGGAATTGCCAATATGATTACGCCGTTTTTTGGCGGAATTCCAGCAACAGGTGCGATTGCTCGGACTGCGACAAATATTAAAAATGGAGCGATTTCTCCGTTTTCTGGCATTATCCATGGGTTTGTTGTCTTGCTAATCCTGCTATTTTTTGCACCATATGCATCGTATATTCCATTAGCAAGTATGGCGCCAATCTTGATGGTCGTTGCTTGGAATATGAGTGAAAGAAAAGTATTTTCACATATTTTAAAAACAAAATCCACGGATTCACTTGTCTTAACGGTTACGTTTTTATTAACCGTTTTTGTAAATTTGACTATCGCAGTTGAGGTTGGCTTAGTGATGTCTGCCATTCTTTTTGCAAAAAGAATGAGTGATGTTATGGTTACTGCTAAAGCTTTGCCAAACCGAAAACATAAACACGAAAAGGTAGTGACAGGAATTGTCTCTGATACAAATGACTGTCCACAAATTAGTATATTTAATGTGGAGGGTCCGTTATTTTTCGGTGCCGCTGAAACGTTTGAAAAAACGATCATGAGCACAATAAATTATCGACCTAAAATCCTATTGTTGCGAATGAGTAAGGTGCCTTTAATGGATACAACCGGAGAAGCAACGTTATCAAGTATTGTTCGTCATTTTTCTAAAAATGGTATAATTATGATATCGGGTTTAAATCAGCAGCCGGAAAATGTCTTGAAAAAGACAGGATTATATCAAATAATCGGCGAGGAACATTTTTTTGAACATACTGGTGTAGCCATCCAATATGCACTTGAGCATATTAACAAAAATAAGTGCCTAGGCTGTAAGCATTACGCATTTAGAGAATGCAAAAAGCTATCAGCTCCTGAGGCAGTAGAAGGAAGCAGAGCAAAACTTACGGCTACTTTCTAAAAAAGCATAGGAGTGGACAATTTGAATCTTGAAATGCAACAATTTAAGGCGGAATTTTTCAAAGCATTAGCGCATCCTTTGAGAATCCGCATTTTAGAACTTCTTGCCGAAGGGGATAAGAATGTAAATGAAATTCAAACCCTTGTTGGCAGTGAAGGGTCAGCAGTTTCACAGCAGTTAACTATTCTAAGAGCAAAAAATATTGTGTCTGGAACGAAAGAGGGCAACAAAGTTATCTACACTTTAAAGGACCCGATGATCATCGAATTGTTAGCCGTTGCAAGGCAAATATTTAACAATCATCTCGTTGATACGATCACAATACTAGACAAGTTTAAAGAAGATGAGGAAGAGCCAGCAATACCGAAGAATTAATTTTCTTCGGTAATTTTTTTCTTATAATCTTTCCATTTGAATGGAAAAGTCCCTTTTGAAGAGATGTCGATTTGACTCGAAATTACCGCAGAAAATAAGGGAGAAATGTAGAAGTATGTAGGTTTATCTTGCTTTGTCCTTTATTGACATTTAGGCTATTAGAATGCTAAAATTTAATCAGCCGTTGCACGAGATTAGATTTATATTACAAGCTTGTTCAAAGTTTTAACCGATGTTTGGATGAGGAAATGAAGGTAAAGCTATCACGTTGTAATTTGGTGAATTTACACATGGCTTAAGTGTATAAGCCAATAGGAGGATTTTTTTTCATGAAAAACGGTAAAGTAAAATGGTTTAACTCAGAAAAAGGTTTTGGATTCATCGAAGCTGAAGACGGTAACGACGTATTCGTTCATTATTCTGCAATCCAAACAGAAGGTTTCAAAACTTTAGAAGAAGGTCAAGAAGTATCTTTCGAAGTAGTTGAAGGAGCTCGTGGACCACAAGCTGCTAACGTAACTAAAAAATAATATTGTAATCTACTATAACAGCCCGGTACTTTAGTTCCGGGCTGTTTTTTGCATTTTTATAGATTCCCTTTAAATAACCTCTAGTATAAAATACCCGTTGTTCCAGTAATCTGCTAGCATTTCCAAGCTCATATCTGAAAGTATTTTGTTATAATAGTATTATTGGAAAAGATGCAGATTAAAAAATTGGGGTGAGCAGATGAAATTTATCCATACAGCTGATTGGCATTTAGGAAAATTAGTCCATGGGGTCTATATGACAGAGAATCAACGCGAAGTACTAGAGCAATTTGTGGCCATTGTTGCTGAAGAAAAGCCCGATGCCGTTGTCATCGCAGGAGACTTATATGATCGCTCGGTACCGCCAACCGATGCCGTGGAATTACTTGATGAAATGCTTTTTAAAATAAATGTCGAATTGAAAACACCGGTTGTCGCCATTGCTGGGAACCACGATAGTGCAGAGAGACTTTCCTTTGGCAGTTCATGGTATAAGCACAGCCAATTTTATCTTTCTGGAAAATTATCAACAAGCTTCACTCCTGTGCAAATCAATGGAGTAAACTTCTATCTAGTTCCTTATGCAGAGCCCGGGATGGTCCGTCAACTTCTCCAGGATGATTCGATCCACTCCCACCAAGAAGCGATGAAAGCACTGATAGGAAAAATGGAGGAACACCTTAATCCAAACGAGCCCAATGTTTTGGTTGGACATGCCTTTGTTTTAGGTGGACAAACTTCTGATTCTGAACGAGTCTTATCCGTAGGCGGCTCAGGTTGTGTTGGCGCCGAATTGTTCGAACCGTTTTCCTATACCGCACTGGGTCACTTACACAGTCCAGAGGCAATTAACCATCACAAAGTGAAATATTCTGGTTCCCTCTTAAAATATTCCTTCTCCGAAGCAAAACAAAGAAAGTCGATCTCCATTATTGAAATGGATGAAAAGGGTAACTTTACACAACGTTATCGGTCGCTTAAACCTAAACATGATATGCGTGAACTAGAAGGACATCTTGAAGAATTACTTGATCCTTATTTTTATGAAAAAGAAACCGTCCATGATTATTTAAAAATCACTCTCCTTGATGAAGGAGCCTTAATCGATCCGATTAATAAGTTACGTCAAGTGTATCCGAACGTCCTCCATCTTGAAAGAAAACTGGATATTACCGATTTAAAGAAGAAACAATCTTTCACTTCAATTCGAAGTGAAAAAAAGTCGGAGCTTGAGTTGTTTGAACAATTTTACTCAGAAATGACAACCTCTGAATTTTCAATGGATAAAAAAGAGGCAATGACTGATGTAATTGAAAAAGTGCTTAGGGAAGAGGGATTGAAATGAAACCTTTAAAACTGACGATACAAGCTTTCGGCCCTTATGCAGGAAGTGAAGAAATCGACTTTACTGCCCTGGGCAATCGTACGATGTTTGTCATTTCTGGTAAAACCGGTTCCGGGAAAACAACCATTTTTGATGCAATTAGTTATGCGATTTATGGAAAAGCGAGTGGAGAAGACCGTAATGGTCCCGAACTTCGCAGCCAGTTTGCCAAAGATGAGGTATTAACCGAAGTTTCACTAGATTTTTCCCTTCGTAACAAAGCGTATTCAATTACAAGGTCACCGCAGCAGTTGAAGAAGAAAGAAAAAGGTGATGGCTATACACAAATAGGTGCCAAAGCTGAGTTATATATGTGGACAGAAAATGGCGAGAAGAAGCTGCTGGCTTCTAAAATCAATGATGTTGAGGAAAAGATTAAGGAAATTATGCTTATTGATGCGAATCAATTCCGGCAAATATTAATGATTCCGCAGGGCGAATTCCGTAAACTCCTCACCTCAGATAGTAAGGATAAAGAAGTGATTCTGCAGCGCCTGTTCCATACCCAGTTATATAAAATGGTAGAAGATAAGTTAAAGGAAGAAGCAACGGAGTTAAAAAGGACTGTTGAAGACCAGATACAATCAAGAAATGAAGCAATTCGACGCATTCATTCGGTAACAAATGAAGAGCTTCTTGGGTATCTGGATGCCGATTCTGTAAATGACACGATCATTATGCCGCTTTTACAAGCAGAAATTGCCGGCATGGGTGTAGCGTTGGAACAACTGAACCACCAATTAAAAGGAAAGGTACAGGAACAGGACAAACTTAAGGGGCAGCTTTTTGAAGCAGAAGCGATCTTAAAACAACTGCAAATGAAAGAGGAATTAAAGGGGCAAAAGGACAGCCTAGTTTCTCAAGAAGAAGTATTTATTGAAAAAGAAAAGCAGGTTCAACTTGCACAAAAGGCTGCCCTTTTAGCAAAGCAGGAGGAACTGTGCCACCGTTTAAAACGCGAAGTTGATCAACTCGAGGGAAATTTGAAGTCGATTCAAATGGAAATGGAAAAATTGGAAGGACTTTTAAAACAGCATGAGCAACAGCTGCAACGGGAGCTTGAACGAGAGGGGGAGCGCCAGACGGCCCTTGATGAGGTGAATCGATTAGTAAATATGAAAGAGGATGTCTATTCGTTTGCCGCATTGCTTAAAGAAACGCAAAACAAGGATACTGAACTAAAAACTGCGAAAGAAAAGCATATGCAGTCCGAACAACTTCTTGAACAACTAGGAGGACAAATAGGATTCCTTAATCGGCAGAAGGAAGAAATTGAAAAAGGAAAGCTGACTTATTTAGAAAATGAGGGAAGAATTGAAAAAATAAAGGCTGAACTTGACCGTTATGAAAAATATGAAACTCTGCTCGGAAAACATCAAAAGGCTGAACAAAATCTAAAGGCGATCACCGCCCGTTATGAAAATACGACGGCTAGATTTGCTGATGCGAGAGCAATGGTTGAAAATTTAGAGAGAA
Source organism: Neobacillus sp. BF23-41 (assembly GCF_041106275.1). Classification (NCBI taxonomy): domain Bacteria; kingdom Bacillati; phylum Bacillota; class Bacilli; order Caryophanales; family Bacillaceae; genus Neobacillus; species Neobacillus sp. BF23-41. Next base: position 11,972 of record NZ_JBGBPR010000014.1, on the reverse strand, counting down.
AATGGATGCAAGGGCAGGCAGCGATATTAGCAGCAGGGCTTCAATCAGGTCAAGGCTGTCCTGTTTGCGGTTCGGAGCATCATCCTTCACCAGCAATCCAACACGATGACAGTATTCCTACTGAAGAGGAAATGAAGGCAGCTAAGGCTCAATCTGCAAAATGGGAAAAAGAAAAGTCAGCAGATGAAGCTGCTTTTTACCAAAGTCAGTCAGTTGAGGCAGCACAAAGGGCAGCTGTAAATGAAATATTGCAAGAAATACGTACGTATCGGCCAGATTTTACAGAATCTGATTTACCTCATACAAAAATTGAGGGTGTCACTGCAAGGAACCAGCTTGTTCAGATTCAAGGAAAGCTTGCTGAACAGATTAAACAGCTTGAAAAGGTTAGGTTGGAAATAGAAAACAAAGAAACTGAAAAAACTAATGTACAAAACACCATTCATCATGTTTCTGCTCAAATGAATGAGTTAACGGTGCAATTCACCGAAAAGAAGACCAATCTTTCACGGATGATGAAAGTCATTCCCGAAAATCTTCGCTCGGAAGCGGAATACGAAAAGGCTGTCTCTGTATCCCGGAACCGCCAAGAAATACTAATTAAACAGCTCGAAGAAGCACAGCAGCGCTTCCAGGCAGTGAAAGAAAAACTTTCCAATGAAACGGCAAGATTACTAGATGCAGAGAAACACCATGCAAGTAAACACAAAGAGCTCGAAACGGAAAGGGAAATCTTTATTAACAAACTTTCAGAGCAGGGCTTTGAAAAATACGGTATGTATGCTGCTTCCAAACGGACAGAAGGAGAGATTCGCAGCCTTGAAGCAGAAATCCGCAGCTACCGTGAAGAATTACGCTCGGTTTCTGACCGTTTGAAAGAACTTACTGAACTGTTAATCGACGTGAAAACACCTGATGTTGAGGGATTAAAGCAAGAGTTAGTGAAAATTACTAGCGAAATCGAGGCACTTAATCATCAAAGCACAAATTTATTTGTAAAAAAACGGGACAACGAAGAAATTTACAGCCGGGTGGAAAACTTGAATGAACAGATGAAGGTTCTAGAAGAACGGTACAAGTTAATTGGTCATCTTTATGAAATTGCTGAGGGTCAAAATAACTTCCGAATTACATTTGAACGGTATGTGCTGGCGGCTTTTCTTGATGATATTTTACGAGAAGCCAACGGCCGCTTACGAAAAATGACCTCTGGCCGTTTTCAATTGCTGAGAAAAACCGATCGATCCAAAGGTAATACGCAAAGCGGTTTGGAATTGCTCGTGTTTGACCAGTATACGGGCCAGGAACGGCATGTCAAAACATTATCGGGTGGGGAAAGCTTTAAAGCTTCATTATCTCTGGCACTAGGACTGGCAGATGTAGTTCAAAATTATGCCGGCGGGGTATCGCTAGAAACGATGTTCATCGATGAAGGCTTTGGTACGCTGGATCCTGAGTCCCTGGATCAGGCAATTGAAGCCTTAATGGATATTCAGAGCAGCGGCCGCTTGGTTGGAATTATCTCGCACGTTCCAGAACTAAAAGAACGAATTGATGTCAGACTAGAGGTCATGGCAGACCAGACGGGCAGCAGGACGGAATTTAGGTTTACTAATTAATGCATTGGTAGCCTCCCATGGCCAAACCGAAAAGCAGTGTGATTTCAATGGCTTGAAATTACACTGCTTTTTGTGTTTTTCTACGGACTTTAAAAATATCCATTACTCATAAAGGCTTAAAATTAGGAAACCGTTCTTGAGCTTCAGCAAGTGTTGAAAGGCTAATTAATTCTGCTAAGGAACCAATTTTATCCCAAACGGCCATGACAGCAGCCGATTGGTGTGCTTTTTCAATTGCCTCCGTTGACACCCATTCAGCGATCTCGATAATCGTCCCATCCTCTGCTTGAAGAGTTAGTAAATCCCTGTTTGTAATTAAATTTTCTTCTCTTAATGTTGGGATATGTACTTTAAGAACTTCTTTCAATTCCTCTGCATTTCCTGGTTTTGGACGATAAAGTGCCATAAAAACTAATGATGACATATTTTCACCTCCTTTAATAAAATTCTCATCATAACTATGATAATTCTTTAGCAATTGCACGTCCAGCCTGTCTTCCTGTAAACAAACAGCCGCCGACGAATGTTCCTTCCAACGAGCGATAGCCGTGAATTCCACCTCCGCCAAACCCTGAAACCTCTCCAGCTGCGTATAGACCTGGAACAGGATTTCCTGATGAATCGAGGACTCTGCCGGATAAATCTGTCTGCAGACCGCCCAGCGTTTTCCGACTAACAATGTTTAACCGGACAGCGATTAATGGGCCCATCTTTGGATCGAGAATTCGATGCGGGGATGCCACTCTTATCAGTTTATCTCCAAGATAATTTCGAGCCCCACGCAAAGCGGTAATTTGAAGGTCCTTTGTAAATTTATTTTCTATCTCCCGGTCTCTAGCTAGAACCTGCCGTTGGATTTCGGCGAAATTAAGTAAGTTATCACCTGTAAGTTTGTTCATCCCAGCAACAAGTTCAGGTAGGGTATTCGCAATAACAAAATCCTCTCCCTTATCCATGAAGGCTTTCACCGGTGCAGTGGGTCCAGGAAGAATACGGGCTAATACTTTTTTAATACTTTTTCCAGTCAGATCAGGATTTTGCTCGGACCCTGATAAGGCAAACTCCTTTTCAATAATTTTCTGTGTTAGTATGAACCAGGAGTAATCGTAGCCGGACTTCATAATCGCTTCAAGGGTCCCCAAGGTATCAAATCCTGGAAAGTTTGGCGCAGGAAAACGCTGTCCCTTTGCATCGAGCCAAATCGAGGATGGACCAGGGAGGATCCGGATACCATGCATCGGCCAAACGGGGTCCCAGTTCTTAATTCCTTCTGTATAGTGCCACATCCGGTCGCGATTGACGATACGTCCGCCGGCTTTCTCCGTTATTCCAAGCATTCTACCGTCCACATGTTCCGGTACTCCGGAAATCATATTTTGAGGAGCCTTACCGAGCCGTCCCGGCCAATTTTTTCTAATTAACGCATGGTTTCCACCAATACCGCCGCTTGTCACCACTACGGCGGATGAATGAAACTCAAAATCTCCAATTACCTCGCGAGAGCTTGCTTCACCGCGGGCAGCAATACTTGGAACTAGTAATTCACCCCGGACTCCGATGATGGCACCATTTTCTTTTAATAATTCATTCACACGATGGCGGGGGCGATAATCGACAAGACCTTTTTCCATTGCCTGTCTGACTCTATCCTCAAACGGCTTAACGAGACCTGGACCGGTTCCCCATACAATATGAAAGCGGGGCACTGAATTGCCATGGCCTTCCGCTGTATATCCGCCACGCTCTGCCCAGCCGACAACAGGGAAAAAACGAACGCCCATCCCTGACAGCCATTCACGTTTCTCACCTGCGGCGAAGTCAACATAGGCCTCGGCCCACTTTTTCCCCCAATAATCCTCATCTTCTTCTCTATCAAACCCTGCTGCCCCTAACCAGTCCTGCCAGGCAAGTTCCCGTGAATCCTTGATGCCCATTCTTCTTTGTTCGGGTGAATCGATGAGAAATAGACCTCCAAATGACCACCAAGCCTGTCCACCGATAGACGCTTCGGGTTCTTGGTCTAATAGCAGCACTTTTGTTCCAGCTTCAGCCAGTTCAGCCGTAGCCACTAAACCAGCTAAACCTGCACCAACCACGATCACGTCAAATTTCAAATGAATCCCCCCGGTTAATTAAAAGTACTTATCTATTGTGTTGTTTTATTTTCTGAAAAATCAATATAATTCAGTATAACATAACTTACATAGGATTTTGGAGGTAGAATCCATTGACGAATTGAGAGATCAAAAGAAGAGGATGAGGAAATTATTCATCTGGTTCATCCTTTTCTTATCATTATTAATGCCGCGACTTTTATTTTTTTGATTTTGCCTTTTCAATTTTTACTCCATAACTAATACTTTTAATGTGGGACATAGAAAGGCGCACAATTTCCCCATTATTGATCAAAAACACAAAATCTTTATTTACCTCACAGAGTACTCCCTCTAACTTCTCAGGACCGCCACGATTAATTTTTATCCATTTTAATTTCAATGTGTCAAGAAGGTCTTGGAAATTAGCAGCTTTTTTAAACTTGAAATCTTTTGGAACTTTAATGTTGAATGCCATCTGCTCTTTCATATTATCTGTAAAACTTTTAATATGAGATGTATTGTAGTAAACGACCCCATCTTCTTCCGTGAGAAGGACGATAAGATTGTCACTTACATCCAGTAACTTCCCAATTCTGGATTCTGGTCCACCTCGATCAATTCTGATTACTTTACCTATAAAACATTTCATGATGTCTTTATTCATAAAAAATTTTCCCCCTTAAAATAATTAATTATATCTATACTGCATCTATATGTATCACGGAATGATGTTGTCCTAATAAATTAGCCTGTTTATTTATAACTTAAGAGAAAAAGAGGTAATTAAAATGATCCCTTTTTAAACGAAAAAAACGACGTGTGCAAATGCACACGTCAATATTATTATTATTATTATTATTATTATTATTATTATTATTTAGGGGATTGGAAGAGCAGGAGGTGAAAAAGCACGGATGATGTTAGTAGAAACTAAATTTGACCAGAATGATTATTTTGTTATTTTAGTGAGTTTTTTTCAAGGAAACTCCTTAGTTCCTTTAAATTTTTTGATTGAAAGATAAGAGTAGATGTTGCAAAATCTACTCTTGAACAATAGAGCTATAAAGGCTAGGCTAGAGTAGACTGGAAGAACGATAAAGTAGGTGGCAAATTTGGAAAAAAGGTATTTTACGATAGGTATGGCAGGGCATATAGATCATGGGAAAACGTCGTTAACGAGAGCGTTAACTAATGTAGATACAGATCGTTTAAAAGAAGAAAAGGAACGTCAAATTTCAATTGAACTCGGATTTGCACCTTTATATGAAGATAATGAAATTCAAATTTCTGTAATAGATGTTCCAGGACATGAGCGTTTTATCAGGCAGATGATAGCTGGTGTAGCCGGGATAGATCTAGTAGTACTTGTCGTTGCAGCAGACGAAGGTGTTATGCCGCAAACGAGGGAGCACTTGGATATTTTGAAATTTTTAGGAGTTAAAAATGGTTTAATCGCTATTTCAAAAATTGACCGGGTAGAAGAAGAATTTATCGAGCTAGTGAAAGATGATATTTTGGAGGAACTTTCTGGGACCGTCTTTGAGGAAGCACCGTTCGTTTTAGTAGACAGTCTTTCCAAAAAAGGGATCGAAGAAATTAAAGAATTAATCATCAAAATGTTAAAAGAACAAGAAATGCGAGATGCAAAAGGGGCCTTCCGTCTGCCGATTGATCAAGTATTCACGGTTAAGGGTCAGGGGACTGTAGTTCGAGGTACTGTTTATGAAGGAACGGTCGAAGAGGGACAAACACTTAAGATTATGCCAAAAGGTATTGAGGTAAGAGCGCGGCAGATTCAAGTACATCATAATCCGGCCGAGAAGGCCTTTGCTGGACAACGGACGGCGATTAACCTTTCAAGTGTTGCAAAGGAAGAGGTAGAACGGGGAGATGTGCTTGTATCGTCTGAACATTTCCTTGTTACGAAGACTTTGGATGTTGCTATTCGTGTGGTTGAGGACCTAGAGCATATGGTTAAACAACGGATGCCCATTAAGCTTCATCTTGGAACAGCTGAGGTAATGGGGCGGATTGTCTTTTTTGACCGCAATGAAATCAAGGAAGAAAATGGTGAAATCCTTTGCCAACTGAGGCTTGAGGATGAAATTCTTACAAAACGAGGTGACCGCTTTATTCTACGCAGGCCAAGCCCGCAAGAGACGATTGGCGGGGGTTGGGTGATTGACCCACGCGGAGATAAATACCGGTTCGGCAATCAAACCATCGAGGATCTTGAAAAGAAAAAAGTCGGCACACCGAACGAGCGAATTTCTGCTGCTTTAATGGAAGCGAAAAGTTTACCCCTACATGAGTTGATCAAACGAACTTCCCTAGATGAATCTACCTTAATTGAGCACTTATCGGAAGCAGAATTTGTTTTATATGATGGAAAAGAGTATACACTCCAGCAGTTGATCGATTCGATAGAGGAAGATATCTTTGATAGATTGCAGGATTATCATCAACTTCATTCGATGAAGATTGGGATCAATAAAGCAGAGCTATTGCAAACAATGCAAAAAAGATTTCCTAAATCACTGCTAGATTATGTTTTGGAAAATGGAATGACAAATCATATTTTTCACAGAAAAGGACAGTTTGTTTCGTTGGCAAGTTTTGTACCACATGTACCAAAAAACTGGGCGAAGCGGACTGAAAATCTAATTAATGGATTGCAGAGGGACGGATTAAAGGTTCGTAACCTAAAGGAATATTTTGCTGATGCCGGTATTCCTGACAATCTTGAAGCTGATTTACGACGCTTTCTTGAAGAGGAAGAACTACTTATCCAATTGGATGTACAGTTTGCTTATCATGGGGAAGTATTTAAACAAGCCGTGGATAAACTGCGCAGCCATACAGGTTCTGAATTTGAGGTCGGGGATGCAAAAGATGTTCTTGAACTGTCACGAAAATACATGATTCCGTTTTTAGAAAAATTAGATGCATTAGGATTTACAAAGCGAGTGGAAAATAAGCGAGTTTGGAAAAAATAGCCAAAAAGCCTCGATCCTTTGATGGGAAAGAGGCTTTTTTCTTTTTAAGATAGAAACTCTGCAGGGTTTAGGCCGAGTTCACGACAGATATCGCTAACCATTTGTTTTTCATTGTTGTCAAAATTTCCATCTGCATAGCCAATGGCGATGCAATAACGAGCGACAAGACGAGCAATTTCTGGCTTAGTTCTGATTTTTCCAAGGGCACGAAATGCCTCGGCACGACCAAGCATCCGATCATTTTCTATTCTAGAAACAAACATATTGAATTTTTGGAGGACCTTATTTGTATCAAACACTCGTAATTCTTCACTTTGATGGACGAACTCAGTCATTTTCTGGCGTTCAGAAGCATCCAAGTATCCGTCTGCCATCGCCACTAATGCACAGGCTGCGACCACCGCTTCGAGTACATCCTGGCTTTTATATCGATTAAAAAGTTCTTGTGCTTTTTTCTTTTGATTGTTTGCCCACTCCGCGTAATCTGTTTGCGAAGGGGACCAGTTGTTGCTACAGCTATTACATGAGAACTTTAGTTGATTTTTTCCAATAAAACCACCCAGTAAACCGACAGGACCAAGGATTAACCCCCCTATTGCTGCTTTACCAAGACCGAACCCTTTCTTTCCTGTCCGAACATTTGAGGAATGGCAGCGTGGACAAATGATATCATCTCCACCATACGATTGGTGAGAATTTGCTGAAGCAGGATAGGACTGTGTCGGATATCCGTAGGCAGGCTGCTGCTGATAAGATGATTCTGGCTGAAGATGAATGGGCTGCTGATACGAATTTGAGCTTGATTGGTTTGGTTGATATGAATTACTTTGTTGAAAAGAATTAGGATTTGTTTGGCTTGGTTGGTATGGATTACTCTGTTGATATGAATTAGGACTTGATTGGTAACTTGTTGGCTGAGACGGCGGCGGTGTTTGCACACTTGCAGGTGGGGCGTCAACGGTAATACCAAAGTTACCACATAAAGCAGCTAATCCTCCTTGGAAGCCACTGGCAATTGCATTAAACTTCCATTCACCGTTATGACGGTAGAGCTCCGCTGCCACAATTGCTGTTTCAACCGTGAAATCCCGTCCAAGGTTAAATCTCAATAATTCTTCATTTGTTTGCTCATTAAAAATACGCACATAAGAATCAGAAATTTGTCCGAAATTTTGCCGTTTCGCTTGCGCATCATGGATCGTAATTGTAAAAGCAATCCGATGAATTTGGGAAGGAACCTTGTTTAAATCAATCCTGATCTGCTCATCATCCTGGGCTCCTGCACCAGTTCGATTGTCACCGCTATAGATAATGGAGCCATTTCCACCTGCCGGATTATTATAAAACACAAAATCCTGGTCACTGTTCACTTTTCCAGTTTGCCCTAATAAAAATGCAGAAGCATCTAAATCAAAATTGGACCCTTGTTGACTAATGTTCCAACCCAAGCCGACAACGACGTTTTGCAGTCCAGGGTGAGATTTTGTTAAATCTACTTTTTGCCCCTTGCTTAGTGTAACACCCACTTTTTTCACTCCTCTTGATTAATTTCATATGTACATTATAAATGTATTTTTGAAAAAGGGAAAAATTTCATAACAGATAAGTATCTTCATTGTTTATACCCTACTTTATGTACGAGACAAGAGTGAAAAAGTTTCAAAAATATATAAAGCCATAAAAAAGCATGCTGGTCAATCTTACTCTCAATTAAGGAAAAGTTAAGAAATAAACATAATAATGGGTGTAGATTAGATTATTTGGCTTCCTGGGAGGAATTCAGGAGGGAAAAGGAGCAAGTATAGATGAAAAAATGGATAATTATTGTAGGCAGTGTACTCGTTGTTGGTTTCGTTGGTTATCGATGGGATTCATTAAAGTTAGGTACACAAACGGTGTCAGCTCAAGTCAGAACAGCGGTTGTTCAAAAAGGGACGTTAAACGTCAACATTAGTGGTTCGGGGACAGTTCAAGCGGTAACGAGTGAAGATATTAAATCAACGTTTAATAATAATGAAGTTGATGAAGTACTTGCAGCTGTGGGGGAGAACGTAACCAAAGGAGATGAATTAATTACTTTTTCGGATGGAAGTGACCCTATAACAGCTCCCGCCACTGGTGTTCTTACGACATTCGCAGTTTCCGCAGGAGAGCCAGTAACAAATGGACAAGTTGTTGCCCATGTAACAAACTATAAGCAATTACAAACCGTGGTCCAAATTGATGAGCTTGATATATCCAAAATTAAAAAGAACCAGCCAGTTGACCTAACCATTAATGCATTTCCTGATCAAGTATTTACTGGTAAAGTATCTGCCATTTCTGAAGACGGAACATCATCGAACGGAGTCTCCACTTTCGATGTTACCATTCATATTGACAAACCAGATCAGCTTAAAGTCGGGATGAGTGCGGAAGCAAGAATCTTAACAGAAAGTAAAGTTAATGCCCTTTATGTTCCACTTGATGCTGTATACACATCAAACAAGAAGAAATATGTCATAGTCAATTCGAAGAGTACAGATAGTGACACCTCAGGAACAGAGGAAAATATAGTTCAAACGGGCATAGCAAATGAAGATTATGTGGAAATAACAAAAGGAGTATCGGAAGGAGAAACAGTAAAATTACCTCAATTAGCAAAAGCGAGCTCGTCAAATAATTCAAGTAGTAATTCCCAAAGCAGTGTTTTTGGTGGAATCGGAAACGTGGGCGGAATGAACCGGAACTTTGGAGGTCAAGGACAATTTGGCGGTAGGGGTGGAAACTAAGCAGGAGGTAATTTTAGCTTCCCAAACATCTCTTTTAAATGAAAGGTAAACAGCGGACATGTCCTTTGTTACGATTGCTTTATTTGCTATATAATTATTTTTAGATACAAACTTAGGAGAGATCGACTATGCGCTTATTAGTTGTGGAGGATAATCTTCCTTTATTGGAATCGATTGTTCAGCTTTTATCAGATGAGTTTGAAGTGGATCAAGCATCCAATGGTGAGGATGCCTTATTTTTAGCGATGCAGAATATCCATGATGTTATTGTATTAGATGTCATGATTCCTGAGATTGATGGGTTCGAAGTTTTACGTACGATTCGAAAGGAAGGATTAAAGATTCCTGTCCTATTCCTTACTGCAAGGGATTCCCTCGAAGATCGTGTCAAAGGCTTAGATAGCGGGGGAGATGATTATTTAGTTAAACCATTTCAAGCAGCAGAATTGAAAGCCAGAATCCGTGCCTTATTAAGAAGAAGTGGCAGCTTAACAACCAATCAAACCATTCAATTTCGCGGCATTGAATTGTTAGGGAAGGAAAGAGATATTGTCGTCGATGATGAGCAGTTAAAACTCACGGCCAAGCAATATGAGTTATTAGAATTTCTGATTCAGAATAAAGGCGCCATCCTAACGAAAGAGCAAATCTATGACCGTGTATGGGGCTTTGATTCGGATACAACAATCGCTATAGTTGAGGTATTCATGCACCACCTCCGTAAAAAATTAGAACCATCAGGCTATCATACCGATATTAAAACCATTCGTGGCGTAGGCTATATGTTGAACGAAGAATAGGGGCATCTCATGTTTCGGCAAACACTTATTAAGCTGACATTTTTAAATTCATTAGTCTTTATTGTACTTATCAGCGCACTCGGAAGCGTTATTTATTTTTACACAGAGAATAAATTATATAGAGATGTAAACCAATCGCTCCATGAATCGATTGAACATTTTCAAAAGCAGCCGGGGGGACCAGGCGAAATTCGTGGGGACGATGGGGGGCCAATTCCAAGATTTATAAGGAGAGATCCCCGGATATTAACCCTAATCTGGGATGAAAATAATCAGCTCATGTCGGATCAAAACCGTGATTCTGAAATTTTTCAAGATAATGAGAAGCTGATTCGCCCCAAAACATTAAATACCCTTAAGGATGTTGATGTAGAAGATTTTTCGTTTAGGTATATTGCTTTCGAAGTGGATCATCCTCAATTAGGAAAAATCACTGTTCAATTCATCCGTAATGTAAACTCTGAACAAAAATTACTCGAAAGACTATTGTTGATAATGCTGATTGGAATGGGAGTTGGAATCATTTGTGCAGTTGCGTCTGGTTATTTTTTAGCGGGAAAGGCACTTGTCCCGATTAAAAAGGCTTGGCAAAAGCAGACAGAGTTTGTTTCCGATGCTTCGCATGAGTTAAGAACCCCATTAGCCGTCATCCAAGCAAAAACGGATTTACTATTTCGGTCTCCCGCTGCAACGATACAGGACAAAATTCTTGATGTATCAACGATTTCAAATGAATCTAGGCGACTTTCCAAATTAGTCACCAACTTATTGACACTGGCGAGATCGGACTCTGACCAAATAGAAGTGAAAAAGGAAACGTTCCATCTAAATGAACTTTTAAAAGAAATCCATCAACAATACGAAGAAATTGTTATGTATCAAGAAAAATCACTTCGGTTAGAAGCAGCTGAACCTGTTACCTTTTTTGGTGATAAAGCGAGAATTCATCAACTTATTGTCATACTACTGGACAATGCGATGAAAAATACGATTGAAGGAGGAGAGATCCTGCTTTCGTGCGGACATACTCATTCGTCTATTTTCCTTAAAGTAAAAGATAACGGAATTGGTATTCCTGAAATGGATATCCCTAAAATCTTTGACCGCTTCTATCAAAGCGATAAAGCTAGAACTGCTGCCGAGGGAACAGGATTGGGCCTGTCGATTGCCAAATGGATTATTGAGAAACATCATGGAAAAGCAAAGGTACAAAGCACCCTTGGTAAAGGGACAACAATTGAAATTACTTTTCCAAAAACCCAAAAAAATTGAATTTAGTTTTTTTATAAACAAAAAGCACACGAATGAAGTGATATGCTCCCCAATAGGTAGACAGATTAAAAAATAAAAAATCTGGCTACTTATAAAATGTACCCGATAGTGTAGACACTTATAAAAAAGTCTACCTATCGGGTACTTTTTTGTATAATTAAGAAAAAATGGGGATTGGGGAATAGCTAGAAATGAGTAAAAAAGTATTTACAGAAAAAGAAGTTAAGTTACTTTCAAATAACACTTTTGTTAAGTCAGTTAGTCCAAAGGGGATTACTTACACCGATGAATTTAAGCGTATTTTTATTGTAGAAAATGATAAGGGGAAATTACCTAGGCAGATATTTGAGGAATGTGGATTTGATATAGACGTTATTGGAATTGACAGAGTTAGAGCATCAGGCAAGAGATGGCGTGC
>NZ_JBGBPR010000013.1:0-168259 GCF_041106275.1 Neobacillus sp. BF23-41 | reverse complement strand
AGGCTATCAAGGGAGCGTTTGTTAGCCCAAATACAAGAGCTGTTTCAGTTTCTGAAGACCCTGTTCTCTTCATAAAGCTTAATACATCTAGCTTGAATTGAACAGAATATGATTCTCTATGTTTCTTCCTCTTTAAACCTTCCACACCGAATTTCTCGTATACTTTTACCCATCTCAAAATGGGGGTACTGTCTTTCATGTCATACTTCTTAGCTAAAGAGTCATATCCCAATTTCCCTTCTTGATACTCTTTGACTAACATTAACTTAAATTGTTCACTATATTTAGCCATAAAAATGCACCCCAAAGTTAAGATTTTACTCTAACTTTTGGGGTGCATTACAATTGTAGGCTGCTTTTATGCTTTTTGGTATTTCTAATCACTGGACGCTTACCATAGTATCCGTTATAGTATTTCATAAGAAATACATATAGAGTGAATCTGGATGAGGAAGGCGTTTATAAATGATTAAATCATTTTATCATTTTTTAATGAAATATAGGCATCCTGCTCCAAAGGATGCTATTAGTGACTTTGCCAATCATGCCTATTTAGATCATAGTTTTCCGAAAACTTCCGAGGACTATCATGAGTTAAGTTCTTATTTAGAACTGAATGGTCAATACTTAGAATCAATGTCCGTTTTTGATGAGGCATGGCAGCAATATTTGATTACTGAAAGCAAAATATAACACAATTTGATCGTCTCAGAAATGAGGCGATTTTTTCATTTTACAATTCACATGCGCTTTTATTTAAACGGCGCATATACTATTGTAATCAAAATTCACGACTTATTATTGAGAGGATGGGAGGAAATGGGAAATAGAAAAAAACCGAAGTATAAGATCGGTGATACGGTCGTGATTACAATCTATGGAACAGTTGGCAAGGTAACAGATGTAAAGTGGCTAGACGGGAAGTATGTATATGAAGTGAATAAAAGTGACGGATTATTCATTGAATCCGCCTTACAATTACTATCAGAATTCGATGGCGTTGTAATGGAACAAGAACAAATTGACATCGAATATAGTTTTTTCTTCGGCGATTTAGTTCAAGTAAGCGGTTATGGTGCAGACTTGTTTAAAGTTGTAGGCTTCCGTACAGAAATTTGGCGCTATAAAGAAGATGCCTGGGAAGATGTCATTTATGAGCTATCTAGGGTAAGTGATGGTGAATGGCTTGAAGCTGGTGAAGAAGAATTGACACTTGTTGCAGATGCTGAAAATGCTGACACATTTATTCAAAAACTGGGTCTCCTATACTTAGTGAATAAGCAGGAAAAGGCAGTCGATAATCCAAAAGTCCAGAACATTATTAGAAAAGCAGAATTCGAAGAAATTGAACGCAAAAAGGAAAAAAAGGAATTAATTGACAACTTATTGGACATATTTAATGATTACCGGATTTTATATGAAATGTTTCAGGATCAGGAATATTATCAAGTAATGCGTGTGATTCTTAGGAAATTAGAAAGTCTTGTCAGTAACGATGGCAAGAGTCACGTCTAAGAGAGAAGCTACCACTTTGAAATTTCAAATAGTAAATAAACAACAAACGGGATACCAGCCCATTTAATAAGAAAAAACATCACATCTAGAATCTTCTCAAATGTTTGGAGGGTGAGACCATCCTCCCGATTAACATCATTTATCCATGCCTCTAATTTTAATTGTAAATTTAACATCAGATCACCTCAGGGAAAGTTCTTTTCATTCATCCTATGCTTGTCCAATCCAAAAAAGACTTCATCTCTTATTGAAGTTTAAAGGGTTAATAAATCCTCTTTCTCTTTGGAAATGGATATTCAGTTAGGTCCTTAAAGTAAATAGCATGAAAAAGCCATATACATCATACATTCTCTAAAAAGGGGGCGATGCTATGAGAGAAATTGAAGTATTTATTGATACTGAAGAGATTGCCGAATTTTTCTTTCATGAGCTTGTAAAAAGGGGATACGTTCCTAGTGAAGAAGAATTAGAGGAAATTGCAGACATAACTTTCGAATATTTAATTGAGAAGAGTATTATCGACGAAGAAGAAGAGGATGAATAAAAAATTAATTAATCAAATAGAAGGAAATAGTCTTTTCCTTTTAATATAGATTAATACAGAAGACGAGCATTCGGTGCTCGCTTTTTGTTGTGCTCGTTAAAAAAAACATTAGCCAAAGTACATTGGATCATCATATTTAATAAATTTCGCTAATCATGAAACCTTTATTTTTTCTAAACGTATGAATGTTTACGAAGCTAAGGAGGGGAAAGAATTGTTAAAAAAAATCCTTAAATTAATTTTCAAAAGTAAGCTTCACCATCACCATCAATATAGTTCTTCAAGTGATGCCTGGAAGAGAAGAAATCATTATAAGCACAACAACCTAGGACATCATCATTATAAAAAGAAGTATAAAAGTAGAAGTTTTTTTAGCAGCTAGCAAGGTGCCCTTCTCATGATAAAAAGAATTGCATTCCTATTTTCCAATTTATTTGAACAACTGTTCCCAAATAATAAGCTCATCGCTGATCGATACAAGGTCATTAGACATCTCGGAGCAGGTGGTTACGGTCATAGTTACTTGGTATATGATCTGGAATCAAAGCAAAAAAAGGTTCTAAAAGCCTTGCGACTCCATAAAAGATTAACGCAATCGGGTCGAAATGACTTTGAATATGAGAAAGAACTGTTAAGTTCGATTGAACATCCTGGATTTCCAAGGTATTTTGAGGGTGGTTCCTTTAACAACATTCCTTTTTACACAATGGAATTTATTGAGGGGATGAACTTTGAACAGCTTATTTTTGCTGAAGGAAAGAAAGTCACTGAAAAAGAAGCTTTTCTAATCGTCTATGAATTATTAAATCCGATTGAATATCTGCACAATCATAAAATAATCCACAGAGATATCCGAATCCCAAATGTCATTTCGGATGGTGCTAAGATTAGGCTAATTGATTTAGGGTTAGGAAGACATCTTAATTTTAAAACAGCAGTTCAGACAACAAAGGAAAAAAATATCCGTAAAGAGGTTAACTGCCAAGCGGATTTTTATGGATTGGGACATTTCCTATTGTTTTTACTGTATTCAAATTTTACTTTTCCACAACACAAACAGGAAAAGAGCTGGGAAGAGGAATTGGAAATTTCGAACCAGGCCAAACACATAATTAGAAAGCTCTTACAGATTGAACCAGCATATGAAAACTGTGCCCAAATAAGAGCTGAAATAATAAATTTATACTTAATCTAGGGGGATAAAAAATGTCTTTTTTTAACAAAGTATTTGCCAGCGTAGGAATTGGGTCAGCAGCAGTGGACACAAAGCTTGAAAAAGATACTTATATGCCGGGGGAGACTGTTAACGGTGTAGTTGAAATTAAAGGAGGCAAGATCGATCAGCAGGTTGATGAGATCTATCTCACCTTAAATACCACCTATTTAAGAGAGTCAGATGACAAAAAGTATACCGTCACCGCTGCGATCGAAAAGTTTCGATTAACTACTCCTTTTGTCATTCGTGCAAATGAGAAAAAAGACATTCCATTTTCCTTTCAACTTCCTTTTGATACGCCACTTTCCATTGGCAGGTCAAAGATTTGGGTAACTACCGGTCTAGATATTAAAGGCGGTGTGGACCCAAGCGATAAAGATTATCTAAAAGTTGTCCCTAACCCACTTATGTCTGCTGTGTTTAATGCTATTGATAATTTAGGATTTAGGATTCGAGAAGCCGATTGTGAAGAAGCACCGCGGCGATTACGGGGACGTTTACCGTTTGTTCAAGAATTTGAGTTTGTACCTACTGCAGGATTATTTCGTGGCAGATTAGATGAACTAGAAGTAGTCTTTTTCCCTTCTGGAAATGGCATGCTTGATATCATGTTCCAAGTGGACCGTCGGGCAAGAGGGCTATCAGGATTGTTTTCAGAGGCAATGGGTGCAGATGAGACCAATGTACGCTTGTCAGTTTCAAATGCAGATGTCCCGAATTTACAACAAAAAATTCAAAGTGTAATTCAACGATATTCATAAAATCCTGACAATAGGGCCATTTTGGTCCTATTGTTTTTATGTATATTGAAACGCTTGATTCGATAAAAATCATCTTTGCTGGATAAAAAAAGTGCAATTCGACAAAAATAATGGGATTTTCAAGAAGGAATCGACAATGTCCATCGCTAATTATTAGAATAAGCAATTAATTCTAATAATTGGAGGTATATGATGATCAAAGTATTAACAAAAAGAGCATGTATACAATATGATGTGACGATCTTTCAAACTCCAAAATACCGTGAAAATAAAGGGCATAAAGAGGTTTTTCGAACCACTATTCCAGCAAATAGCCGAGTGCAATGCTTAGAGGAAACTTTCAGCCGCTTTAATGTTACTGACAGAATCCCTGCAGATTATCAAGGCAGATTTCTCTCAACCGGGGATATTGTGTTAATTGACCAAGGCAGGGGAGGACAGCATTATTATCAATTAAAACCTGGTGGTTGGTTTCCTATTAACAGAATAGTTCTTCTGTAAACTAAAAACCTAAGGACAATATTCCTTAGGTTTTTTTAGCTCAGTGCTTTCTTCCACCAGTTGCATTGTGCTCTTTTGCATGTGCCTCATGTTCAGCCACAATAGCCTCAGCAGGGATGTGATTATTTTTCTTCGGTGAATTAGTGCGGCTTCGATGTTTTTTACCCATGAATGATCTCCCTCCAATCTTAAAAATAGCTTCCCACAAAATAATAAATTCATGTCTTTTTCATCGCAGAGTTTCTCATTAGAAATTGTTTATGATATATTGTCAAAGAAACAGTTTTAATACGCTGTAGTTATTGATTGGAGGAATATAGATGAGTGTACATATTGGTGCGAAGGAAAACGAAATTGCTGAAACAGTGTTACTGCCAGGGGACCCGCTTCGCGCAAAATATATTGCAGAAACATTTCTAGAAGATGCAAAATGTTACAACGAAGTTCGAAATATGTTCGGGTTTACTGGAACGTATAAAGGAAAAAGAATTTCTGTACAAGGGACTGGAATGGGTGTTCCCTCCATCTCAATTTATATAAATGAACTTATGCAAAGCTATAATGTCCAAAATCTAATTCGTGTTGGAACATGTGGAGCCATTCAAAAAGATGTAAAGGTTCGTGATGTCATTTTGGCAATGACAAGCTCAACCGACTCAAATATGAATCGTTTAACGTTTGGTCATGTCGATTTTGCCCCTACAGCAAACTTTGATTTACTTCGTAAGGCATATGATGCAGGGGTGGCAAAAGGACTTAACTTGAAAGTAGGAAATATTTTTACAGCAGATTCATTCTATAATGATAACGCTGAACTTGAAAAATGGGCTAAATATCAAATCCTGGCGATCGAAATGGAGACCACAGCCCTTTATACACTAGCCGCTAAATTTGATCGAAGAGCACTTTCCGTTCTAACAGTTAGTGATCACATCTTAACAGGTGAAGAAACAACAGCCGAAGAAAGGCAATTAACCTTTAACGATATGATAGAAGTTGCTTTAGAAGCAGCGATAAAAGAATAATCAAAATGAGCCTTTTCCAAATTGGATGAGGCTTTTTATTTTAGTAATTAACAGGAACTCACTACCAAAATGGAGAATAAATAAAAAACAAAACTCCTCTGTGACAAAAATCATCGAAAGACGTTAAAATAAGGCTTAAATTAAATATAGTATAATTTTCGGCAAAAATCCTTTGACCAAATATACACTGCGGGGGTATAGTATATAAAAGAGGTGATCCAAATGAAAGAGCAGCTCAAATTAGACATTTCTGGAATGACCTGTGCAGCCTGTTCAACGAGAATCGAGAAAGTCCTCAATAAAATGGACAGTGTTGAGGCAAATGTCAATTTGGCAATGGAAAGTGCAGCTATTTCTTTCGATACAGAACTGGTTTCAAGTAATGATATTATTACTAAAATAGAAAATCTTGGTTATGAAGCAACAGAAAAGGTTCACAGGGATACCAAACAGCAGAATAAAGATGCAGAAATTAAACAAAAAAAACGTATATTTCTTCTGTCGGTAATTCTGGCAATACCGCTTCTATATACGATGCTTTCCCATTTGCCAGTTGATTTTGGTTTACCAATGCCACATTTTTTGATGAATCCATGGTTTCAATTACTATTGGCAACGCCTGTGCAATTCTATATAGGTGGTCAGTTTTATATGGGTGCTTTTAAGGCCCTGAAAAATAAAAGTGCTAATATGGATGTCCTTGTCTCGTTAGGAACATCAGCAGCATATTTTTATAGCTTAGCTGAAGGAATGAAAACAATTGGTAACACTAACTATATGCCACATCTATATTTTGAAACAAGTGCTGTACTGATTACTTTAATTCTATTAGGGAAATTATTTGAAACGATGGCAAAAGGGAAAACAACGCTTGCCATATCGAAGTTGTTAAGTCTCCAAGCAAAAGAAGCCACTGTACTAAGAGAAGGTAAGGAACTTCAAATTCCAATTGAGGAAGTGAAAGTTTCTGATTACTTATTGGTAAAGCCAGGGGAAAAAATTCCTGTCGATGGAATGGTAACCTTTGGGCAATCTTCTGTTGATGAAGCAATGATAACCGGTGAGTCAATTCCAGTGGAAAAATCTGTTGGGGACAATGTCATTGGTTCAACGATCAATAAGAATGGCACCCTGACCATAAAAGCAATGAAGATTGGCAAAGACACAGCACTTGCTGGAATAATTAAAATTGTCGAAGAAGCGCAAGGCAGCAAAGCCCCAATCCAACGCGTAGCAGATACAATTTCAGGTTATTTTGTGCCTGTTGTGGTTGCAATCTCAATGTTTACATTTTTAATTTGGTATTTCTTTGTGAATCCTGGAGATTTCCCTTCCGCATTAGAAACAGCGATTGCTGTTCTTGTTATAGCTTGTCCATGTGCGTTAGGACTAGCCACTCCAACATCTATCATGGTTGGTACAGGTAAAGGAGCTGAAATGGGGATTCTTTTTAAAGGTGGAGAGCATTTAGAAGCAGCCCATAAAATTAATGCAATCGTCCTTGATAAAACCGGCACGATTACAAAAGGACATCCTACAGTAACAGATTTTATAGCCTATCAGGACGAGAAAAAAGTACTCCAATACCTCGTTTCAGCAGAAAAGTCTTCTGAACATCCACTTGCCGAAGCGATCGTAAAATATGGGATTGAAAAAAGATCAAGTACCCTGCCTGTCAAACGGTTTAAGGCAGTACCTGGTTATGGAATTGAAGCAAAAATAGGCAATGATGAAATATTTGTAGGCACCAGTAAACTTATGGCTCTAAAAAATATTCCCAGCATTACGGGAGACCAAGACCTAACCCGATTGGAGAACGAAGGGAAAACAGCTATGTTTATTGCCATAAATTCCACTATTATGGGTGTAGTTGCTGTTGCCGATACAGTAAAAGAGACAGCTAAAATGGCGGTTCAACAATTAAACCAATTAGGAATTAAAGTGTTTATGTTAACTGGTGATAATGAACGTACGGCTAAAGCGATTGCGAATCAAGTCGGCATTACTAATGTTATTTCAGAAGTCCTTCCCGAGGAAAAGGCCAATCATGTCAAAGAATTACAGCTGCAAGGTCTAAAAGTGGCCATGGTTGGCGATGGAATAAATGATGCACCAGCCCTTGTCGTAGCTGATATAGGGATTGCAATCGGTACGGGTACTGATGTAGCGATTGAAGCGGCTGATATAACAATTCTTGGCGGGGAATTAACCTTGATTCCAAAGGCAATGGGTTTAAGTAAATTAACGATGCAAAATATTCGCCAAAACCTCTTTTGGGCACTTGTTTATAATTCAGGGGGGATTCCAATTGCGGCACTTGGCTTGTTAGCCCCTTGGGTTGCTGGTGCGGCTATGGCGTTTAGTTCAGTATCAGTAGTGTCCAATGCCCTTCGTTTGAAGCGAGTGAAAATATAAATATAAAGTGAGGTAATTTTCATGGAGAAAACAACATTACAGGTTACAGGAATGACATGCGGACATTGTGAAAAGGCAGTGAAAACAGCCCTTCTCAATTTAGAAGGTGTAACAGAAGTTAATGTTTCATTAAAAGATGGCAAGGTTATGGTTGGTCATGATTTAAGCAAAGCCTCAGTTGGGAAGCTTAAAGAGGCCGTCGAAGATCAAGGTTATGATGTAGGATAAAAATAAACGGCACTTACCATTTGGTAGGTGCCGTTTATTGTGAAATTTTATTTGTGATCTTATTATAATTTCATTAACTTTTCTTTGTTAATTTTATACGAAAGATGTTATTCTAATCACTAAGGGTTATTTTTTAAAAGTATCTGATAATAGCTTTTGAAAATTTGGAAATCCATCTAGCACCTAATAAGAAAATTTTCGCTGGATCATTTCTTATTTTTATGGTTAATGAAAGTGGTGAAGGATTTGAAAGACGAGAAAATTGAACAGATAAAAGCGGAAGAAGCAAACGTTGAACAAGAGCAAGGATCAGCAAACAAATCAGGACACATTCGTTTAAAAAAATTCCATTTTATCATGCTATTGTTTATGGTTGTGTTTCTATCTGCGGGAATTACAGCGTTTGCACTAGCATTTGGAGAAGAAAAGGTCGTTACAGTTGGAACAGAAAGACCAGAATTTGATAAACTCTATGAAGCATATGATACATTGAAAAGTGGTTATTTTAAGGATATTGATCAAAAAAAGGTCATTAATGGTGCAATAAATGGGATGGTGGAGTCGCTGGATGATCCCTATTCAGACTATATGAGTAATGAAGAAGCAGAAAGCTTTCATGGCAGCATTTCTTCATCTTTTGAAGGGATTGGCGCTGAAATTCAGGAAAAGGATGGGCACATCGTGATTGTGTCTCCCATAAAAGGATCTCCTGCGGAAAAAGCTGGCTTAAAACCAAATGACATGATTATGTCCGTAAATGGAAAAAGCCTCCAGGGGATGAATTCTACTCAAGCAGTAACACTGATTCGTGGGAAAAAGGGTACAAAGGTTGAGTTGTCTGTCCAACGCCCTGGTACAGCAGCTCCAATGACTGTGCCAATTATCCGTGATGAGATACCAATTGAAACTGTTTATGGTGAAATGGTGGGAGACGGGATTGCTAAAGTTCAAATTACGAGCTTTTCCAGTAATACGTCTAAGGAGCTAGTTGAGACCTTGAATGACTTGAATAAGAAAGGAATGAAGGGGCTAGTATTAGACTTGCGTCAAAATCCAGGAGGTTTATTGGACCAAGCCATCTCGATTTCGAGCATGTTCGTTCCAAAAGGGAAACTTATTTTAAAAGTAGAAGACCGAAATGGAAAGATTAAGGAATATCCTTCTCAAAATGAAGGGAACCCAAATCTTCCTTTGGTTGTATTAATTGATAAAGGTAGTGCCAGTGCATCAGAAATACTTGCTGCAGCTGTAAAAGAATCTGCTAATGTTAAGCTAGTCGGAGAGAAGTCTTTTGGTAAGGGAACAGTCCAGACTGCTTCTGACTTCAAGGATGGCTCAAATCTTAAATTCACCACGGCGAAATGGTTGACACCGAACGGGAATTGGATTCATAAAAAGGGGATAAATCCTGATATAGCTGTAGCCCTGCCTGAATATGCAACTCTAACAATTATTAATCCCGATAAGGAACTGAAACTATCTACATCATCTACGGAAGTTCAAACTGCCCAAAAAATGCTCAAAGCGATTGGTTTTGATCCAGGTCGGACAGATGGATTTTTCGATCAAAAGACAAAAGATGCTGTTACTGCGTTCCAAAAAGCTCAAAAACTCCCAGTCAATGGTGTTTTAAAAGGTGATTCCACCATGAAACTAATGGAGTTATTAAGGGACAAAATAAAAACAAGTGATACACAAATGCAAGAGGCGATTAAAGTATTAAAGGGAACAATGAAATAAAAAAAGTAACCCGACTCCCCGGAGTTGGGTCATTTTTTTAGAGTACAATTAATGACCATTGGAAGGGAATTAAGGATGAAAAAAGCTGAGGTTTATATTTTATCAGGATTTTTGGGAAGCGGGAAAACTACCCTTTTAAAACGATTGTTAGAAGATGAACAAAGGTTAGGAAGAAAAACAGCTGTCATGATGAACGAACTAGGTAAGGTTTCCATAGACTCTGATGCAGTTGAGGGCGAGGATGTTTCCTTAAAAGAATTGTTAGGAGGATGTATTTGCTGCTCCATCCAAGACAAACTTGAAGCCCAGTTGCAAGGATTATTATTAGATGAAAAACCAGAAGTGATATATATCGAAACAACCGGTGCTGCCCACCCTGTGGAGGTTTTGGATGCGATCCTTTCCCCATTGTTTGCAGATAAATTATTGATTAAAGGCATCCTAACAACAGTCGATGGCAAGAGATGGATGGAAAGAAAATCCTTAAGTCCCCAGCTCCAGCAATTGATCCTTGAGCAAGTAAGGCATGCTGACTTCATTATTATCAACAAAATGGATGAATTAAAAGAGAGTGAGCAAGCAAAGATAATATTCGAGATTCAATCCATTAATGCAAATGCAAGATGCCTTCTTACTAATTATTCACAGGTGTCAATTGAACAGCTGAGAAAGCTTTCTGTATCCTTTGAAAAGGAAAAGAAAGAGTCACAACGAGTAACTATAAATTTAACGACATTTGTTTATCAATTTAAAACTGCCATTAGCCATGCTGAATTTGAGAATTTCTTAAAACATTTACCAGATACAATTTACCGTATAAAGGGCTATGTTAAGTTTGATCATTCGGACCTGCCTTTTTTATTTCAGTTTTCTTATGGCATGCCGATTTATCTAAAAGAAGACATGAATATGCGATTAAACCTTGTGTTTATTGGTGAAGGTATAAATTGGAATGGGATTGAAACACAATTAAAAAATCTTGAAAAGTAAGAAAAATACCATGATTGAATGAATGATAATTTCCTCTTCAGGTAACTCTTTTAATGTAGCAAGTTTTTTGTAAAAGGAGGATACGATGAAGAGGGTAGTCATTTTTTTAATGTTAATTCATATCCTCCTAAATGGCCAAGGGGTAAAAGCAGCATCAACAATCAGCTATAAAATTGAGATGTTAAATTGGAAAGAAGTTAATCAAATCCTGCCAAAGTACACAAAATTTACGGTAATGGACGTGGAAACGGGAAGAAAGTTCAAGGTGCAACGACGAGCGGGAAGCCACCATGCGGATGTACAGCCATTAACCACAAAAGACACGAAGGTAATGAAAAGAATATACGGGGGTAAATGGAGTTGGAAACGCCGAGCTATTATTGTTATTCATAAGGATCAATGGATAGCGGGCTCGATGCATGGAATGCCGCATGGTGCTGGAGCATTAGCGAATAGCTTTCCAGGTCACTTTTGTATTCATTTTTATGGTAGTACCACTCATCGCACCAACTCAATGGACTTATCACATATGCTCATGGTTTTGAAGGCTTCTGGCAAATTAAATCAGTATTTAGGAAAGGCGAATCCCTATGAGGTCATAAATGCCTATGTTGCAGGATTGAAGCAGCAGGATGTCCAGATTACTTCCCAAGCTTCTTTACAAAAAATAAACTGGAAGCCGATTTTAGGGAATGTAGAAAGTGTTAGAATTTCTCGAATGGAGCTTTTGCCAGCAGAGGATTTAACCGAGGAAATTAGTTTAGATGTCCCCATCCAAATTGATTGGTTTATAAAAAACAGAGGCGGACAATCCTTTAGAGGGGATATTCATCTGGTAAGATTTTCACCAATTGATGCTTGGAAAGTGGATTCAAAGGATTTTCTAAAAGAAAATAATCTTCACTAAACAAAAAAACATCCTAATTACGGGACAACCCAATAATTAGGATGTTTTTATGTAAAGAAGAAGACTATATCGGCTGTTCGCCAAATTTGATAAACGTACGTTCATCCTCAATTAAACCACAGGCACCGCATTGGACTCGAATTTCTGGTCCATTGTAAGGGAGGTGGAAGGGTTCTAAATCATTTTCACCATATTCTCGGATTACTGCTCCCGATTGAGGGTCAAGTTTAACAGATTGGGAAACTTGTTGAATAACATTAAAGCGGCTCCGATTCGTTTTGCAATTTGGACATTTATAAGGGGTAGACATAAGGTTTCTCCTTTCTTTGACTTGTTAAATTGTATTTTTTGCAATAATGTTAGTAAATATGTAACAATGCAAGTGTAGACATAAAAGGGGAGGGATTGTTTGTCGAAAGAAAGAGTGTCCTTCGATGAATTACTAGAGGAATATCGGCAGATTTGGAATAATCGTATACTAGAAACAGAAGGAAAAGGTAGTAAGGTGACTCTAGTTGAAGCGATAAAAAGAGAGCTTCAAGATGAAAACTCTCACCCGAGGATCCGGAAAAACAAGTATGAGAAATACTATTCTGCAATCAAAAGAGTGATTAATTCTACGATTTCTCTAGAAGCCAAGCTATTGTTAATTAAAATTCATAATGAAGTAATGGAAGAATTAAGTTAGGAGAGAGGAACCTTGAAAAAGCTTTTCGTTTTTTTGGTGACTGTTCTATGTTTAAGTATTGTTATTTCGTGCAGTAATAAAAAAGAACAAGCCGATAATCTACCGCAAATGGTAGAAGTAGAGTTATCTATTAACCCGGACCCAGGCAAAATGAATCAACCGATTTCATTTGAAGCGAAGGTTACTCAGGGGAATGATCAAGTGAAGGATGCTGAGGTTATTTTTGAGATCTGGCGTGCAAAGGATGACAAGCATGAAAAGGTAGAAATTAAGCATGCTGAAAAAGGAATATATCGCTTAGAAAGATCCTTCTCACAAGAAGGTACTTATTATATCATTTCTCACGTTACAGCAAGAGATATGCATAATATGCCTAAGAAAGAATTTACCATTGGGACCCCAAGTGCACCTGAGGATCCCAACACCAAAAACTCCATGGATGGTATGAAGATGGAAGATGAAGGTCATTAAATCTAAAGGACAGAAAAATTGGCTGTCCTTTACTCTAATGACGTTCATGAAATTTCAGTAACATCAATTTGAGAAAACTGCATATCAACATTTTTGGGGATTTTCACCTCAAGCATATGATCCTTGAAGGTAGCAGTTGCCCCCTTCTTTTTTACAATTGCAGGAAGGATGATCGTGTGTTTATCTTCATGTTGTGGAATATGCTCAACAATTAGTTGATTAGCTGTATGAAAAATACGGAGCTGTTTAACCCATTCCTCTTTTTTGATTGGAATTCTAACATACACAAAATCATGGGTCTCAAAGGCCGTTGAATTCAATATACTCCTCGTTGGCTCCTGCGGGGATACCGACGATTGGAAACCCTTAAACATCTCTTGAGGGTTCATCACACCTTTCATGTTAGCGGGCATGATTTTCCCCATAATATCCTGAACATAGTTATTGATTTCTTCAGGCTTCATTTTTGTTATCTTATCCTTCAAATCGTTATCAAAAGGAAATTTATCCCAAGGGAACAATGATCTCATCCTTTCCACCTTTTGTAGCTATCTTATCCTATGCCAATATTTGCCCATTCGTTATTAAAACTTAGATCCTTTACAGAGGAACAAGTTTTCACGATAGAGATGGAACTAAAATTTGCATAAATAATTGTTTCTTTTTAACATATAGTTAAGAGAGAAATTCTAAACATTGAGAGGTAATGATTTGTGAAAAAGAAAACGGCTTTGATTACGGGGGGAGCTTCGGGTATTGGCAAAAAAACTGCTTTATATCTCGCGGAAAATGGGTATCAGCTAGTCATTAACTATCGTAATAGTAAAGCAGAAGCTATTTCTTTAGCAAACCAATTGACTAAATATTATGGAACGCATAACATTGCGATTCAAGGTGATGTCTCGAACATGGAGGATTGTATCCGAATTGTCGATGAAGCCCTTGCTTTATTTTCAACCGTGGATGTTTTAGTTCATAATGCAGGTCCATACATACATGAAAGAAAGAAGCTGACAGACTATTCCTTCGATGAATGGAACTATATATTACAAGGGAACTTAAGTGCTGTATTTTATTTGTCAAAACTTATTATTCCTTCGATGCGAAACCAAAAATGGGGAAGAATTATTACAATCGGATATGACCGAGTCGAAACCGCGCCAGGTTGGATATTTCGTTCTGCGTTTGCTGCAGCGAAGACAGGAGTAGCGTCACTTACAAGAACAATTGCAATTGAAGAAGCAGAACATGGGATAACCGCTAATATGGTTTGTCCAGGTGATATAATAAATGAATGGAAAGACAGTAATATCGGGGATGCTATAGCTGCAATGGGTGACAGCCCTATTGGAAGGCAAGGAACAGGAGAAGATATTGCCAGAGTAATTGCCTTCCTTACGGATGAAAAATCCGATTTAATTACTGGGAGTATAATACCTGTCACAGGTGGACTAAACGTATTAGGTAAAGTACTTAAGAATTAGTATAATTTTTTGAACTATTTGATTTTCAGGAATGAAAACAGCTTCTTTTGTGGACAATAGAAAATAATCATCTATGAAAGGAGCAAAGAAAATGAGTTTTAACATGAACAGAATTAACCCAAATCAAACCCAAGTATTTTTTCATGATGGCCGCTTTGAAACATTGACGAATGAGGAATTAGATGAATTTTTGCTCCAAATGGGTCTTAATGACGTAAACGAAAGCATGGAACAAAATTTAACGGAATAATAAGAAGACTTCTTTCCTTGAAAACTAAATAAAAACAATCGGCGAGGGCCGATTGTTTTTTTATGCCTCCAGCAATTGTGAATCGTCTGATTGAACAGCACCGTTTCGCATAAGGTAAAAGGTGTATTGATCCTTTGGAATCTCATATAAATCATATACTTCACCATTAGCGTTTAATTGCTCATAAATAGATTTTCTACTTTCATTTGCTTTTATTACATAAGGAAGTTTTTCAGCAGCTTTTATTGAGCGAATATTAACCTTGCGGATGCGCATAAAAACTGTCTCAATTCCCGTTTCATAAAAAAGTTCTTGAAAAAAGGCATCCTTAGCCGGGCTATTATAACCCTTGCCATGGTAGGGCTTGCCAAGCCATGTTCCTAAAAAACCAGCGTTGTCCTCAATATCAAATAGATTAATTGTTCCGATAGGCGCTCCCCATTCATCGAGAATGGTCCGTGAAATTAATTCACCGCGTTCTTCGGATTCTATGGTTTGTTTTGTCATAAATAAAAATTCTTCATAAGAATCAGCTTTTTGGCGTACAAAAGGGAAGACATCAGGGTGCGTCATTAATTCGTACAATGTGTGGCTGTCATGAAGATCACGTTTTTTAAGCATGAAAATCCCTCCATTAGGGCATTCCGATCCCATGTCAAAAGAAGCGGTCCACCCTCGAAATTTTTTATAAAGTTACTAAAAAATTTCGGGGTGGGAATCGAACCCACTAGAACCAGTAAAACTGGTGGCGCACCATTTGCCTTCCCTATATCATTTTTTTGTTAACAAATTGTGTTCGTAAACCCCCAAAGTATTCAGGTCTAAAACATTTCACTTAGAGTATAATACAAGAAAAAAGCCAAAAAATAAATAGGTTTTTTGTGTATTTTTCGATAATATTTTTTACCAATTTTCAACATTAATCTATCTTTCTTGATAGATCATTTCACCGCCAATCATCGTCCACTTTGGCTTTGCTAAGTAATGGAATGGGTGATGGCTCCAAAGCACTAAATCTGCATCCTTACCCTCTTCGATACTTCCGACGGTATTGTCTATTTTTAAATTTTTGGCTGGTAATATGGTGATTCCTTCTAGTGCTTTTTGCTCGGATAATCCTTCTCGGACAGCAAGGCTCGCACAAATATTCAAGTATTGAATTGGTGTATAAGGATGGTCGGTAATAATTGATACTTCAACACCATGATTCGTCAGTTCTTGATAGGTTTTCCACGTTTTATTTTTTAATTCTACCTTGGATCTTCGTGTCAATGTAGGTCCTACAGAAACCTTTAAACCCATTCCAGATAATTCACTGGCTATTAAATGCCCTTCAGTACAGTGCTCAATACGTAAATCCAGATTAAACTCTTCTGCAAAACGAAGCGCTGAAATAATATCGTCCGCACGATGAGCATGAATTCTTACGGGAATTTCTCTTTTTAAGGCCTTCACGATAGGAGTAATTCTAGGCTCCTCGGGATTATCCGCATGGATGGCTTTGTAGAAGGCTTCTCTTAGCATCCCCATAATCCCCATCCGTGTAATGGAATCATTATTCCCATGGCTATGAATTCTTTTTGGATTTTCCCCTAGGGCTATTTTTAAGCCTGAAACTTCTTGAATAATCATTTTTTTTATATTTTTACCAGTAGTTTTAATGACTGAAGTTGTTCCGCCAATGACGTTGGCGCTTCCCGGCATGACATGGACGGTTGTAATGCCGCTTTTGACGGCATCAGAGAACGCTGGGTCCAATGGATAAACACCATCAATTGCCCGAATATGGGGCGTGAGGGCTTCGACTGTTTCATTTGCATCATTCCCAGCCCAGCCCGTTCCTTCATCATAAAGACCTAAGTGAGTATGAACATCAATAAAGCCCGGTAAAAGAAATAAATCCTCACAATCGATTATTTTTACTTTTAAGTCTGTCGTTAAATTTTTGCCTAATTTTTTAATTTTCCCTGCTTCAATTAGGACATCACAGTGATGGATTGGTTCTGATGAAATTGGATATACCGTTGCTTTTTTTAAAAGTATTTTTGTCATAATAAAACCTTTCTGCACGTTGATAATAGTTATTTTATCAATTTTACCAATTTACGTGCCTAGGGAGAAGTTTGACCCCATAAATTTTTTTAAAGATAACGAAACCTTTTAAAAGCACTGCCGTAAATATTAACGAATGTAAAAAATATATTCCAATGGGGGAATAGAAAATGGTTAATCAAGATGAAAGGTTGTTTGCTGCTGGTATTTATGTGTTAAGTATATTTTTCCCAGTTATCGCACCGCTAGTTATCTGGTTAATAAAAAAGGATGAGTCATCATTCATTGATTATCACGGCAGGGAATATTTTAACTTTTTGATTTCCTATACAGTTTACTTTTTTGTTAGCGGATTATTAACACTCATCTTAATTGGTTTTGTAGCACTAGCGATATTAGGCGTAATGCTCTTTGTATTCACCATTATTGCAGCAATCAAAGCCTTTGAAGGAAATGAATATCGGTTTCCGTTAATTTTTAGGCTAATTAAATAATCTTGAGAAATATACCCGGCAAAAAATTTGTCGGGTTATAAAGGGTTTTTTGGGATAAATGTTAAATAAAGTAATTTAGAAGAAACCAAGGGAGGGAAGTTCATGGATGCGCTGGTAAATAATCTACCTATAATAGCTCCAATCCTTATAATTCAACTAATATTAATAATCGTAGCGATTATTGATTTAGTACGAATCGAAAATACAAATGGGCCAAAATGGTTATGGGCACTCATTATATTATTCATTAACATTATTGGACCGATTCTTTATTTCGTGATTGGAAGGAAGAGTAACTGATGTCTCTTATCGAAATTAATCATTTAAAAAAGAGCTTTCAAGGGACGGAAGTGATTAAAGGGATTGATTTTCAATTAAGAAAAGGGAAATGCATCGCTCTTTTAGGTCCGAATGGGGCAGGGAAGACAACCACGTTAAAGATGCTTTCTGGTCTAATGGAACCGACGGAAGGGACGATCATTTTTACTGATGCAAAAAAAGGAGAGGACAACCGCAGATTAATCGGATACCTCCCGCAATTTCCAGTGTTTTACGAATGGATGTCGGGACTTGAATTTTTGGCCTATGCAGGCAGATTAGCTGGTTTGGGTCGTAAGGAAGCGAAGGAGCGTTCCTTAGAGCTTTTAGGATTGGTAGGAATATTGGATGCTAAAAATCGAAGGGTAGCAAAATATTCAGGCGGGATGAAACAGCGCCTAGGAATTGCCCAAGCCCTTATTCATCGTCCGCAGCTTATTATGCTTGATGAGCCCGTTTCTGCTTTGGACCCGATCGGAAGAAGAGAAGTATTGGATCTGCTTGAGGGGTTAAAAGAGGAAACCACGATTCTATTCTCCACCCATATTCTCAATGATGCGGAAGAAGTATGTGATGAGATTTTATTCTTGCATAATGGAAAAATTGTGGAATCAGGAACAATGGAAGAGCTTCGGGAACGACATCAACAGCCAAAAATCGATTTGTTTTTTAAAGGAAAGTCTGGGGAGTTTGCTGACATATTTTCTAATCATGAACTTACTCTCTCCACAAATGTAGAAGGGAATAGGGTTAGTGTTTTTGTATCAAACGTCGTACATGCAAGACAGGCATTTCTGAGGTTGATTTCGGAACAAAACATGCCCCTAGAAAGATTTGAAATAAGCAGTATGACCCTTGAAGATGTGTTTATGAGGGTGGTGGAGAAATGAGCCAGTGGCTGACATTGTTCCAAAAAGAAATATTAGAAATGTGGAGGAATTTCAAATGGATTTGGGTACCGATTACCTTTATATTATTAGGGGTGTCAAAACCAATAACAACATATTATACTCCGCAAATAATAAAATCATTTGGCGACTTGCCAGAAGGAGCTGTTATTGATATTCCCCCGCCAAGTGCAGCTGAGGTGTTCATACAAGCTCTAAGTCAATATTCATCACTAGGTGTATTAATAATCGTCCTATCAACAATGGGAATCATTGCTGCTGAAAGAAAAAGCGGGGTTGCCGCAATGATTTTAGTAAAACCTGTTTCTTATTTATCCTTTGTTACAGCTAAGTGGGCTGGTGGCATTTTATTATTGTGGCTCTCTCTTTTTATTGGCTCCATTGCAACTTGGTATTATACGGGAATTTTATTTGCCTGGATCCCGGCAGGAGACCTTATCCAATCATTACTTCTATATGGACTTTGGCTTACTGTGGTTTTAACATTAACGGTCTTTTTCAGTGCTTCACTTATGACCCCAGGAATTGCCGGATTTCTATCTATAGCTATCGTTATTATATTCAATATAATCAGCAGTACGTTTTCTACTTGGCTGGAATGGAGCCCAGCCCAATTAACCAGCTATGCAAACGAGGTGCTATTGTCAAAGGCAGTTCCTGAACAGGCACTCTCGACTAGTCTAATTGCATTCGCATGCATCATAGTCCTCCTTGGGTTTAGTGTATTTATTTTTAGAAAAAAAGAGCTAGCCTCTTAACAAAGTCATATCATCCCTTCTTTTTGTTCTTTAATCGAAATCTCCTATCATTTTTTAGTCGAATAGTAAATAAACTAAGACTAGAGGAATTGATAAGGAGTTTTCTAGATGAAAATAAATGAATATTACCGGGATACGGCTCATTTGAACTTAAATGGTAGTATTGCTGCTCTGATTCCAGCTGTTATGATAGTTGCTGGCAATCTTTCTATTATTAAAAACAAAGAAATAATGATCTTAACTATACCTTTCCTGATTTATAGCTTGATTTGTTTTCAAATCTATCTTTTTAGAATTAGGCAGTCGATATCCATTGACAGAAATATGGCAAATTCAAAGCGCATTAGGGAGTCTTTATTTGAAACACGACATTTACTTGTCTTATTTCTGAACACAAACTCCCCACGCCTGCTACTCTATTTTCCTGACGGGCATCTAGCAGGGATGATTAAAAGGTTTCATAACCAGGGCTTAAAGAAGCTTAGGATTTCGAAAATTTATGCTCTCTATAATTTGGATAGCGAGGCCATCGGATATTTTAAGGTTACTGGCAAAAAGATTGAGGTATTTGACCATAAAAGGCATTATTTAGGCTGCTTTGAAAAAAGGAAACTAGATTGGAGAACAAAAAAGAAGGAATTACTAGATTCGAAAGGCAGGTTTATTGGTGCAGTAGAAGGGTCATCTACTTTTATGGATGAGCAAGTAATAAACAAAAATGACCTTCCGGACGGACGGCTTCGCAGGGGATGGATGCCGGTTGAATGGAGTCCACTGTTTCCAGAACCTAATACACCAGTCCTCTCACTAAGGGAGACTTTATCAGAGGAGGACAAGCTTCTCCGAATGTCATTTATTGTTAACGAATATTTTATCGAAAGATAGAAGTACCGACAGTTTCCCTCATGAACATTGAGTGATATGATAAATAAAACATGTTTATCAATTTTGTGGGGGTTTTACGATGCAAATCAATTTAATTAAAGGCCATGGTTCGGGAAATGACTTTCTAATAATCGACGAAAAATCGAATGGATATGCTTTTACGGAAAGTGAACGAGCGGACCTCGCAAAGTTATTATGTAACCGTCAATCCGATTTGGGTGCTGATGGGATTCTTTTCGTTATGCAAAGCGAAAACGCAGATGGTAGAATGCGTGTATTTAACTCTGACGGGTCAGAAGCTTCAATGTGTGGAAATGGACTGCGTCTTGTGGCTAGATATGTTTGCGAACATCTAGGGCGAAATAGCGCTGTGATCGAAACGATGAAAGCCGATCTGAAGGTAAGCAAACAAAACGAACTTTTACAAGATATCCACACCTACCAAGTGGAAATTTCACCGGTGCTGTTTGAATTAAAAGCCCTCCCATTAAATTTAAATAAACCAACTCTTTACAATGAAAGAATTGAAAAACTTTCAGGGGATTTACGGTTCACAGCTCTTGCAGTACCGAATCCGCATTTAATCGCCATTGTTGAAGCGGAACAGCTCAAAGGTGACCTCCAAAAACAACTTAGTGAAAAGGTGAATGGTCCCAATAATTTGTTTCCTGACGGCGTCAATGTAAGTTTTGTTAAACACTTGCAACCTGGTTCAATTTATGTCAGAACCTTTGAACGTGGTGTTGGTTTTACGAATGCCTGTGGTACTGCAATGTCTGCCTCCACGCTAGTCACTTGTTTACAAGAATTAAATAAGTTCGAAAAAGTTGTTAATGTCTATAATAATGGTGGAAGAGTTCAGTGTGTAGTCCACGAAAGCGAGGGGAAATACACAATTGACTTGATCGGAAATGCTACCTATCTTTATAATGCGACAGTCAATGTTGATCTCGAGCAAGGAGCGTTTACTGTCACTTCGAAAACGGAATTGATGGAACAGACTTCTTATGAGAAGTTACAATCAGAAGCAAAAAGGTATCTCGAAGACGAAATAAAAGGATAGGGCCCTCCTATCCTTTTTTTGTGCCTTTTTTTAGGATCTCTAAGACAGGTGCAAACGCCTGGATTGATTTTGTTTGAAAGTAATTTGAAAAGGGATCACCTTGGTGGCGAATTCGCTTGATCGCATTTTCCATGTTAAACGATACTAGCTCGAGCTTTTCATTTACTTCCTCCCAATAAAGGGGGGTGGCAACACCTGCATGTTCGTTTCCTCGCATCGAATAGGGTGCAATAATCGTTTTTCCTTCGCTATGTTGCACATAGTCAACGTATAGCCTGTTCCCCCGCTTTTTTTTCATCCTCTCAATCGTGAAGGAGGCAGGATCCTTGGAAATTAAATACTCAGCGACAAAGCTTGTAAATAACCTGGTATCATCGTAAGAATATTCATTTTCGGGTAGCGGGATGTAGATTTGCAGCCCCTTGTTCCCAGAGGTTTTAATGAAACCTATTAAATTTAATTGATCGAGGACTTCTTTGATTAGAAGTGCTGCTTTTATCGCCAATTGAAAGTGGCCGATAGAAGGCGGGTCTAAGTCAAAGACAATTTCACTGGGTCCCTTGCTATGAATGGTTTGAAATGGCACGTGAAACTCAATCGCTAATTGGTTACCAAGCCAAACGAGTGTTTTAAGATTATTGCAAAGAATATAGTCAATCCCCTCGCCTGAATGTGTCTGCACAAATTCAGGCGCATAATCTGGACAGTTTTTTTGATAGAATGCTTCTCCGAACATCCCGTGTGGAAAGCGGATGACTGTTAATAAGCGGTCTTTTAATAAAGGCAGCATATACGGTGATATTTCTCGTAAGTACAGGATATAATCGGCTTTCCGTATGGAAAGTTTTTCCCAAAGAGGTTTATCAGGATGGGTAATATCTAAGTCTTCTGGCAGGTTCTTTTGTGCAAAAATAAAACGATCGTATGTACATAAGGATGGTTCTAAATCAAAGCGAAACCTATCAAAATGGGGCTCACGCAGCTGATTTTCATAGAGTTCTAAATATTTTACTTCTATACAAATGGCAGGTTCAACAATAATCATCTGTGCATCTTCACGGAGCATATTTTGTTTAATTGTCTGTTGCAAAGCTTGTTTTTCCTCCGGTTTAAAGCCGAAAAGTACCTGGCCGATAGGATGGATCTTATTTTCCTTATAGACACTTACGTAAAAATAACCATTTGTTTTATCATAAGCATTAATAAAACAGCTTACATATTTCCAATTTTTATATTTCAACCATTGTAAGGAACGTTTTCCTTCTTCCCATAGACTATTCTTGTGTTTAGCAATAATTCCTTCCCCATCATTTAAAACAACCTTTTCCCATAACAAATCAAAATCATCATGAGCCTGGACAAGCTGAAGTAATTGTTCATCATAGGGGTCAGCCTCCAATTCCAATCCGATTTTTTGAAACAGTTTGATGAGTTCCTTCTTCCGTTTATGGAAAACAAGAGAATGTAATGCTTTTCCGGTCATCACAAGTACATCAAATATCATCAAGCGGCATGGAGACTTGCTAGCTTGTTCTTTAATTTTTCGTTCCGATTTTAATCGGCCTCGGACTTGTATCATTGAGAAATTAGCTTTATGCGTGTTTTCTAATGAAACGAGCTCCCCATCTAATTGAAGAGGTATGTAGGGTTTGAATTGTTTTTCATGTTTTAACAAAAATCCCCTTATTTCTGGAAATTGGGAGAGAAGTGATTTTCCGTTCCTGCTAGTCAGTTTAATTCCTTGTGAATCCCATTCCAAAATAGCGCGAAATCCATCATATTTAACTTCATAGAACCAATCAGGATGAACTGGTAGATCAAATGTAAGACTTGGAAGCATCGGTTTCATCGTAATAATGTCCCTTCTTTTTTAGTTTATTTTGTTTAATTATCGTCGAATTCATCCTTTTCCAATTGTTTTTAGGAATGTGATTGTTTTGGTGACGTACAATATTAACAAAAAGATTGGAGAATTTAACGATGCATACGATGTGGAAGGGCAGTATTAGCTTTGGACTTGTAAACATTCCCATCAAGCTCCATACGGCGACAGAAGATAAAGATATAAAGCTCCGGACCCTGCATAACAAATGTCATGCCCCGATTAAATATGAAAAGGTTTGTTCTGTATGTGAGGAAGAAGTGAAGCCAGAGGATATCGTTAAGGCATATGAATATACAAAAGGGAAGTTTGTTGTCCTTGATAATGAAGAACTCGAAAAGTTAAGAAAAGAAAACGAAGAGAAAGCGGTCGAAATTATTGATTTTGTAAAAATGGAACAAATTGATCCGATCTATTATGATAGAAGCTACTATATGTCTCCCAGTGAGGGGGGCGGAAAAGCCTATTCCTTGCTTCGAAAGGCATTGATGGAGTCTCAAAAAGTTGGACTTGCCAAAATCATCATTCGATCAAAGGAGCAATTAGCCGTTATACGGGTATATGAAAATGTCTTAGTCATGGAAACAATTCATTATCCTGATGAAGTTCGTAAAGCCGGTGATGTACCTAGTGTACCTTCAGAAGACAAAGTGACGAAAAGAGAATTAGACACTGCTATCTTACTGATTGATCAATTAACAACAGATTTTGAGCCGGAAAAATACACTGATGAATATCGGACTGCATTGTTGGAATTGATTGAGTCTAAAAGAAGTGGACAAGAAACTGTATCAGCGGCAACGAAGGAAGTAGCGTCAAATGTCACTGACTTAATGGCAGCATTACAGGCATCAATTGATCGCACAAAACCCAAAAAAGCGGCAGCTCCTAGAAAGAAAGCAGCAACAAGAGTCAAAAAGGAAGCATAATCTAAGAAATTTGCTAACGACCGATTCGAATTCCCTCGGGTCGGTTTTTCATGTTCTTTCAACCATTTTCTTTGCATAATTTTAATAAATATCGAAAATTGGAAAAATGGAGGAGAGGCTATGGCTTATAATGTGCTCATGATTGCTGATCCTGGTATCGATGATTCGTTTGCCATAATGTATGCCTTACTTAATCCGAAAATAAACCTAGTTGGTATTGTCAGTGGTTATGGAAATACACCGAAAGAAAAATCGGTTAAGAATACAGCTTACCTGTTAACTTTAGGTGGGAGAGAAGATATTCCAATCATAGCAGGTGCAGCAGGACCAATATCAGGTGAATCAATAGTGTTTTACCCTGAGATACATGGCAAAGAGGGATTAGGACCAATCAAGCCGCCAGATACGATCCAGAATGTAAAAGTTTATGATATTAACAAAATTCTTGAAATTGTTACTCAATATAAAGGAAACCTTGTGATTGTTTCTGTCGGAAGATTGACTGAGTTAGCATTGATGTTTATCTTATATGGGAATGACGCATTAAAGGGAGTAAACTCATTTTATATTATGGGAGGGGCTTTTTTGGTCCCTGGAAATATTTCTTCTGAAGCTGAGGCGAATTTTTATGTGGATCCAATTGCGGCAGATACCGTTATGGAAAAAGCTCATAATATTCATCTTTTTCCTCTAAACATAACGAATAAAGCACTCATTACTCCTGATATTATTGACTTCCTTAGCAAAAATAGCCCGACACCCTTTAAACCATTATTAAAACCAGCCTTTGATTATTACTATAAAGCCTATCAGAAGAATGTGCCGGGAATTAAAGGTGCACCACTACATGATGTGGTCCCGTTAATGGCATTAACGGAACCGGGTTTCGTAGAATATATCCCGAGAAGAGTAAGAGTGGAGGAATTTGGTAATGCCAAAGGCAAAAGCATCGCTGATTTTCGACCAAAACCTGATAAAGAACCGGTTAATACTCTTGATTACATTGGCATGGAAGCGGATATACAGAAATTTGTCGTCAATTTCATGGAAATATTTTTACAAGGTAATTTCAAAAAAGACCTATGAACTCAATTTGGGGTTCATTGCTCTTGGAATACAATTCACCCCCAACGTAAAAAATCTGATTGCTGGTTAGTGATAGGAAACTATTATATTTTTAACTGATATATATTCTCTGAATTTCCTAGTTTTTGAAATTTTGTTGACTGAATAGCCGAAATGAGATAAAATAAAGGTACGCTTTTAAGTTAGTTAAATATTTATTGGTTTAAGTAGTCGTAACTGCACGAAAATGTGGGTGATGTCTATTGCCCAAACGTGTTAGTGCGTCTTTTTTATTTTTTTAAATGTAGGATAAATTAAAAGTGAACTATATTTTGGGGGTTTTTCCATGAACAACGGTAAAGTTAAATGGTTTAATGCAGAAAAAGGATTTGGATTTATTGAAGCTGAAGGCGGTCAAGACGTATTCGTACACTTCTCAGCTATCCAATCAGAAGGCTTCAAAACTTTAGAAGAGGGTCAATCAGTTTCTTTTGAAATCGTTGAAGGCGCTCGCGGACCACAAGCTTCTAACGTTAAAACAGTTTAATTCTTTTAAAAAAAGGTGATGCACCATGATTAAGCATCACCTTTTATATATATGATTTATACACAATTAGAATGGTTTTAAAGTCAACAGGATACTGCTAAATGATGTATTTGATATTTTCCATATTATTTAGCTAGCAAACTAAGTATTTAAAACAGTCATGCACTAATTACAAGGGGTGATCGTTTTGGCGTTTGGTAGAAAAAATGATGAGGAAATCAAATTAGAAGAAACTAAAATTTGGGTATGTAGTTCAGAGACTTGTAAATGCTGGATTCGCGACAATTTTAAAAGCACTGATGTGCCACTATGTCCGATCTGCAAAAGTGAAATGACTGAAAGTACTAAAGAATTGCAAGTAATTCACAATCATAGTAAGAATTTTATGTGATCAAATTGTCGGCAGGGAGGTTTCATTTCTCCCTGCCTTTTTATTATTCTTTTGCGTTATCTTTACAATAGGCAAGTACCAGTTCTTCTTCATCCTCTTCCAGATCAAAGTCAAGCACCTTTTCGCTCCCTTGTTCATAAAGATAAAAGTTGGTTATTTTGTCACCATTTTCGTCGCTGACGAAAATGGCCCTTAGGCCAATTCCTTTATCCGAATAAAGCTCATCCTCTTCATCTACATCAAGATCTAAGAAAAACTCATATCGGTCACCTGATAATAAACCGAATGGATCTTCCAATTTTTCAACTGAGTGTCCAGTAATGTTCAAGTGTATCATCCTCTTCAAATTATTCATACTAATTATTATACACATATTTAAATCAACAAGAAAAACTAGAAGTAGCACTGTTATTAATATTTTTCTCGAATAGTGTTAATTTTACATAATTATTTCAAATCAATTTGAAATAAATGTGAATAATTCCATAAATGGGATTATTATATTACAGAAATAAGGTAAGATATATTTGTAAAAAAACAAATGGGTTTATAGGAAAAGTGGGTAACAGGTTATAAATATCCATGTGAATTGTTTCACAAATAAGGAGAGAGAATTGATGACAAAAACGACAGTGCCAATACATATTCAGTTACAGCCGTTTTTCTTATCAAGGAAAAAATATTATCAGCTCCTCCATTTGCTATTTTTGGTACCTTTCAGTTTGCAAGGGAGAAATGTCCTCTATGTATTAATAGGGACCCTGAATGGTTAAGTCCTTATCAATAAGGAACCTGCAAAAACCGCCAGAAATTATTTCTGGCGGTTTTTATATTAATATAAACACGATAAAACATCGTGTTTTTTGAAAGAATATGTAAGGTGGAGAAGAAAATTCAAATAACGTTCAAAATCATTCATTTTATGAATGATTTTGAAAGAAAATGATTGATTTTTGCAATCGTTTTCAGTATTATGTACTTAAGAAGAATAAAAAAATAGGTGGTGATTACTTGTTAACACCAGAACGTCATCGAATCATACTACAATTGTTAAAAGATAAGAATGTTATTAAAATCAATGAAATTATGGAGTTAACCGAGTCTTCGGAGTCAACAATTCGAAGAGACCTCTCTTTGCTAGAAGACCAAAAATTTCTAAAGAGGATCCATGGAGGTGCCTCAAGATTACAGGGGAAACTTCAAGAGCCAAGTATGATTGAGAAATCCTCCAAAAACCTTCAAGAAAAACGATTGGTTGCTCAATTTGCAGCGAATTTAGTGGAGGAAGGTGATTGTATTTATCTTGATGCTGGGTCCACTGTGATTGAAATGATTGAATTCCTGCCATTAAAGGAAATCGTTGTTGTCACGAATGGATTAATGCATTTAAAGCCACTATTAGAAAAAGGCATATCGACCTATTTAATTGGCGGTTTGGCGAAGCCGAATACAAATGCTTTCATCGGAAGGGGAGCCTTCGTAGGCTTAGACCTCTACCGTTTTGATAAATGTTTCATAGGTGTTAATGGCATCCATCCACAATTTGGATTTACAACTCCAGACCAGGAGGAAGCAATGGTGAAGCAAAAAGCAATTTCTCTTTCAAGAGAAACCTATGTTTTAGCAGATAATACAAAGTTTTCTGAAATCTCATTTGCCAAAATTGCCGATATCCATGAAGCAACTATTATCACTAATGATGTAGATGACGAAACACAGAAGCAATACGTAAATAGAACAACTATAAAGGTAGTGACATCATGATATATACATTAACTTTAAACCCGTCAGTTGACTATATAGTCAAATTAGAGAGCTTTCAGCTAGGAGAATTAAATCGAACAATAAATGAGGCGAAGTTTCCTGGTGGAAAAGGGATAAATGTCTCAACGGTATTAAACCAATTTGGTACCAAAAGTAAGGCACTTGGATTTATTGGTGGTTTTACTGGAGCTTATATTGAGCAATATCTTCATAATGAAAAAATTGATACAGACTTTGTTCAGGTTGATGAAGATACTCGAATCAATGTAAAGATTAAGACCAGTCAAGAGTCAGAAATTAATGCTATCGGTCCAAATATTTCAGAACAAAACTTCAAGCGTCTTAAACAAAAAATTCACCACTTAGGAGCAGATGATCTATTAGTCCTAGCTGGAAGTATCCCCGCTAGCTTACCTAAAACAACCTATGAGGAATTAGTGAAAATTTGCAGTGAAAGTGGAGCAGAATTTGTTGTTGATGCTGAAGGTGATTTATTAAAAAAGGTTCTTCCTTATAGCCCATTTTTAATCAAACCGAATCATCATGAACTGGGGGAATTATTTGACACCACCATTGCTAGCCCAGCTGAAGTCATCCCATATGGCAAAAGACTCGTGGATATGGGAGCGAAAAATGTAATTATTTCTCTTGCAGGCGCAGGAGCGGTACTGATAAATAGCGAAATGACACTTTTTGCGGAAGTTCCAAAAGGGGAAGTGAAAAATTCAGTTGGGGCAGGGGACTCCATGGTCGCTGGTTTCCTGGCTGCCTACGTGCGGACCAGAAATATTGAAGAAGCATTTCGTTACAGTGTGGCATCAGGTAGTGCAACAGCCTTTTCACTAGGTTTATGTACTAAGGAAAAAGTAGAAGAACTCCTTCCACAAGTTCATATAAAAGAGATCCGTTAAGGGAGAGAAAACCATGAAAATTACTGAATTGTTATCAAAAAATACGATTCTTTTAAATATTGAAGGCAATCAAAAAGAAGCCACGATTAATCAGCTGGTTGATGTTCTTTTTAATGCGGGGAAAATATCGGATCGTACTGAATTTAAAGCAGCGATCCTAAAGCGTGAAGAGCAAAGTACAACTGGAATTGGGGATGGGATCGCAATCCCGCATGCTAAAACAAAAGTAGTGAAAGAAGCCGCTATTGTCTTTGGTAAATCAGCTGCAGGTGTTGATTATGAATCATTGGACGGTAAACCGGCACATCTATTTTTTATGATTGCTGCTCCAGATGGTGCGAATAATACACATTTAGAAGCATTAGCTCGACTCTCTGGTTTGTTAATGAAAGCGGAAGTCCGATACGATCTTCTAAAGGCAACCACTCCTGAAGAAATCATTGACACCATTAACCGAAATGATAAAGAAGAAAAACAAGAAACAGTAACAATAAGTAAAAAGAATTCAATTGTTGCTGTTACAGGATGTCCAACTGGTATTGCACATACCTATATGGCCGCCGACTCCTTAAAAGCCAAAGCATCTGAAATGGGTGTAGATATAAAGGTTGAAACCAATGGTTCTGGCGGCGCAAAAAATATTCTGACCAAGGAAGAAATTGAAAATGCAACAG
Source organism: Neobacillus sp. BF23-41 (assembly GCF_041106275.1). Lineage (NCBI taxonomy): Bacteria > Bacillati > Bacillota > Bacilli > Caryophanales > Bacillaceae > Neobacillus > Neobacillus sp. BF23-41. Next base: position 138,883 of record NZ_JBGBPR010000013.1, on the reverse strand, counting down.
CAGTCATTATTGCTGCAGATATCAACGTGGAAATGGAACGATTCAACGGCAAGCATGTCATTCAAGCAGCAGTAGCAGAAGGAATTCGTCGCCCAGAAGAATTAATTGACAAAGCGCTAAAGCAGGATGCACCTATTTTTCGAGGAAATGGCGGACAAAGTGAAAAGGGATCTGATCAAAAAGGGTCACGTACAGGCTTTTATAAGCACCTAATGAATGGTGTTTCCAACATGCTTCCGTTTGTTGTCGGCGGCGGGATTTTAATCGCGATTTGTTTTATGTTTGGTTATAACTCATTTAAACCGGATGATGCTACCTATAATCCAATTTCGGAAGCATTAATGACGATTGGCGGCGGCAACGCATTTGGGCTTATTGTACCTGTTCTTGCAGGATTTATTGCCCTTAGTATTGCAGACCGTCCAGGTTTTGCTCCGGGTATGGTTGGCGGTATGATGGCGGCAAGTGGCGGAGCAGGATTCCTTGGCGGGTTAGTCGCGGGTTTTCTAGCAGGTTATGTTGTCCTTCTTTTGAAAAAAGTATTTGCAGGACTGCCTAGATCTTTAGAAGGTATTAAGAGTATTTTACTATACCCTCTTTTTGGAATTGCCATTACAGGATTCATTATGCTTTATGTAGTGAATAAACCAGTTGCCTGGCTTAATGGAACAATTGCGGATTGGTTGACAGGACTTGGAACGGGTAATGCTGTTCTATTAGGGATTGTGCTTGGACTGATGATGTCCTTTGATATGGGTGGTCCAGTGAATAAAGCAGCCTATGTATTTGGAACCGGCTTATTAGCAAGTGGTGTCTATGAGCCAATGGCAGCAATTATGGCCGCTGGTATGGTTCCGCCATTAGCAATTGCTCTTGCAACGACATTCTTCAAAAATAAATTTAATGACCAAGACAGAGATGCTGGTAAAGCTTGTTATGTAATGGGCTTATCCTTCATTACCGAAGGGGCAATCCCATTTGCCGCAGCAGACCCCTTGCGTGTCATTCCTTCCGTTATGGCAGGTTCAGCCATCGCAGGTGCACTTTCAATGGCGTTCGGAATTGGTCTCCGTGCACCACACGGTGGAATATTTGTAGTCCCATTGGTTGAAAATGGTGCCCTTCTTTACGCACTAGCTATTTTAGTTGGATCAGTTGTATCAGCACTATTAATCGGTTTCTTAAAAAAACCAGTGAAATAATTACAAAATGAAAGAGCTGAGGGATTCCTCAGCTCTTTTGTCCTTGTGCATTGGGTTTTATGGCCATTAATGCGACAAGTGCAGCAATGATACTTAGACTGCCTAAGAGGATAAAAATCCAATGGATCGCATGCTTTAATAACAATGCAATAATCGGAGGTCCAGCAGCAACTCCAATAAACCTCATGGAACTATAAATTGATGAAATGGTTCCTCTTTCTTCTTTTTCAACGCCTTCGGTAATTAAAGCGTCTAGACATGGAAGGCCTGCACCGATTCCAATTCCGCTAATAAGAAACATGGTAATCATGTACCAAAGCTTAATCGAAAACCATAGTGCACCAATGGATAAGGCTGTTGCGAGTATTCCGGCAAACGTGATCCATTTCATCAATATTTTATTTTTCTTAATCACCTTACCGCTTATAAACGATGATAGGCAAAGTGCTCCTAGTGGTAATGCAAGAAAAAATCCCTTTTTAATATCCTTAATGTTGTATTCTTTTTCAAAAATTTCCGAAAGATAAAACAAAATCCCAAAAAGGACTAGCATGAGTATTCCACCAATAAAAAAGATACCGTATAGCCAACGGCCCTTTTCAGTAAAGGTTTTTTTCACGTTGATGAAAAACTCTTTGAAAGGAATTGGTTTCTCGGTTGTTTTTGGACATTTGACCAGAAATATGATCAACACAACGGAAACGGCACAAAATACAGGGAATGAAAAAAACGGCAAAAACCATATGAATCCCGCTAGAAAAGCCCCTAAAATAGGACTTAATACTTTCCCAAACGTATTGGATGTTTCAATTAGACCCAAACAACAACTGACATCATCTTCGTTTTTAAACATATCACCAACCAATGGCATGACAATAGGAGCCGCCCCTGCTGCTCCGACCCCTTGCAGTGCTCTGCCAGCTAAAATAATCCAATAGGCGTCATCAAGTTTCCATGAGGCAAATCCTGAAATTAAACCGCCAATTCCGGCGATGATGAGACTGGGGATAATGACCTTTTTTCGACCAATATGGTCTGATAGGTATCCTGCGACAGGTATTAAAAAAATGGCGACAATCGAATAAACAGTAATAATCATACTCGTTTGAAAAGATGTAATTGATAATTTTTTTTCCATTGAAGGTAGTACTGGTATTAACATTGAATTTCCCAATGTCATGACTAAAGGAATGGAAGACAGTGAGACGATTGCCCACTTTTGATTAGATATCTCATTGGACCGCTTTTGTCCGGCTGCAGATTGTTTCTTTTTTACAGCTTTTGGATTTTGGCTTAAATGTTCAATATGTTCCATTAATCTTCAATCCCGCCTTCATGATTTGCTACTATTACTATTCGCTTAATCACCTCAAAAAACCCTAGTTAGGGCATCCTTTAAATGGAAGAGGATTGATTTGAAATTTTCTAAATCTTTCACTTGACTTTCACTTGGAATTTGCGTAGGATAAAAGTCAAACAAACACTAAATTTTAATACTTAACTCGTTGAGCAAGAGGAGTACACTAATTTATTTCTTCCAAGAGAGTCGGGGTAGGTGGGAGCCCGATAAGAAAGGATTTGTGGAATGGACTTGTGAGAGGCATCTTGAAGTAAGAGTAGGGATGCACGGAACTCCACCGTTAAAAGGATAGGATATCGAACGGATTGTTCCGTATCTGAAGAGGAAGCAGGTTTTATCCACTGCTTCAAACGGAGGTGGCACCACGACCATAGAATCGTCCTCTATATGCGTAATTAATTGCGCATATAGAGGACGATTTTTTTTTATTTAGAAAGGAGTCGAAACATGATAATTAAACCTAGTTATATCATAAACGAGATCGAAGGAGACATGCTTACACCAATCTCCATATTACAAAAAATTAGCGGGAAAAAGAAGTTCTTATTGGAAAGTTCTCATAAGTACAATGACTCTGGGCGATATTCCTTTATTGGTGCAGACCCAGCTTTCGAACTTATTTCGAAGGGGGATAATAATGAGATTATTCAGCGGAATGGAGAAAAGAAAGTTTTAAAAGGCAACCCTCTCGAAGTATTAAAAAAACTTATGCCGCCAATGAGCTATGAAGAGATGTTTCCCTTTCCATTTATTGGAGGAGCGGTCGGGTACGTGGGGTATGACATTATCAGGCAATATGAAGTAATTGGAGATGAATTTTCAAACGGAATGGAAATGCCGGATGTTCACTTAATGTTTTATGAAGAAGTTATTGTCTTTGATCATCTTGAAGACAAGGTCTTGATTTGTGGTTGTCCTTTAGTCAAGGAGAGCGATAACGCTTTAATTGAAAAGAGAATCAATCAAAGGATAGAGGAGCTAAAGCAGCCTACCTTCTACCCAGCAGAGGAGCCATTTTATTTCTCAGGGTTTGAATCCGAAACAAACAAAGAAGCCTTTATCAAAAATGTAGAAATGGCGAAGGAGCATATTTTAGCAGGTGATATATTTCAAGTAGTCCTTTCGAGACGAATGAAATCAACATTTAACGGAGAACCATTATCGCTATATCGTAAACATCGTGCGAATAATCCTACTCCTTATATGTTTTATATTGATTTTGATGCTTATACCGTCATTGGATCATCCCCTGAAAGTTTAATTAAAACAAGAGCCAACACAGTTATTTCAAACCCAATTGCAGGGACCAAAAGACGTGGGAAAACAAACGATGAAGATTTGTTGATTGAAAAAGAATTAAAAAATGATGAAAAAGAACTTGCTGAGCATAAGATGCTTGTTGACCTTGGCAGAAATGATCTTGGCAAGATCTGCGATTTTGGTTCCGTTCAAGTAGATAAGTATATGGCGGTAGAAAAATACCGGCATGTGATGCATCTTGTCTCTGAAGTAAGCGGGCATTTAAATGCTGATAAAACAGCAATAGATGCTCTCGCGGCCTGCCTGCCCGCTGGGACTGTTTCAGGAGCCCCGAAGGTTCGGGCAATGGAAATTATTAACTCCTTGGAAAAATCAAAACGAGGGTTATATTCAGGGGCTGTTGGGTATTTATCAGCAGACGGAAATATGGATTTTGCCCTTGCCATCCGAACGATGATTTTAAAAGAGGGTTCAGCATATATACAGGCAGGGGCTGGTATCGTTTATGACTCAAATCCAGAGTCCGAATATCAAGAGACAATAAATAAACTTAATTCTTTCTTGGAGGGTGAGAAATGATTTTACTGATTGATAATTTTGACTCGTTCACATACAACCTTTATCAGTATCTAGGGGAATTAGGTGAACAAATTACGGTTTTACGAAATAACCAATTAAGCATGGACCAAATCAGAGATTTAAATCCTACAGCCATTATTCTTTCCCCGGGACCAGGGAAGCCAGAGGATGCAGGAATTTGTATCGAGTTAATTCAAACGTTTTTTAATAAAATCCCTATTTTAGGAATCTGTCTCGGCCATCAAGCCATTGGTGCAGCTTTCGGTGGGGAGATTCACAGAGCAGCCCTTATCAAACATGGTAAAACATCATTGATTTCACATCGGAGCGATGGATTATTTAACGGTCTTCCCAACCCATTAGAAGTGATGCGGTATCATTCATTAATTATTGAGAAGAGTAGTATTCCGGAGGAACTTGAGTGCATTGCTCATTCTGATGATGACCAGGAAATCATGGCCATAAAACATCGTCAATATCCCGTTTTCGGTCTTCAGTTTCATCCGGAGTCGATTGGTACTCCATCAGGTAAACAAATCCTAAAAAACTTTTTAAATGAGATAGAAAGGATGAATAAAAGTGAAGAATTATTTACTCCAATTAGCTGAACGTGAATCATTTTCTGAAAACCAGATGAAAGAAGCCGTGCATTTCATTTTGGGTGAGGAGGTTTCCGAATCTGAAATTGCTGCCTTTTTAATGGGCTTGAAATCTAAAGGAGAAACAGTTGAAGAAATTACGGGGATTGTAAAAGCGATGAAGGCAAATACGCTGAAATTTAATGAGAAATTTTCAGGCGTTCTTGATAATTGTGGAACAGGAGGGGACGGATCCTCCAGTTTTAATGTGAGTACTACGTCTGCTTTTGTTATTGCTGGTGCTGGAATTCCTGTTGCCAAGCATGGCAATCGAAGTGTTTCGAGCAAAACGGGCAGTGCGGACGTGCTGGAATACTTAGGAATCCATTTAAATCTTTCCGCAGAAAGAACAGAAGAAATTCTTCAGGAAATAGGATTATCCTTCTTATTCGCACCAAACGTTCATCCAAAGTTAAAGAAAGTCATGACAGTTCGAAAACAATTGAAGATCCCAACCATATTTAACTTTATCGGACCACTAACCAATCCGATTGAGTTGGACTATCAATTGTTGGGTGTGTATCGGAGAGATTTATTGAATGTGTTTGCTGAAGTTCTTTTGAAGTTAGAACGCAAGCGGGCTATTGTTATTAATGGTGCAGGTTTCATGGATGAAGCATCACTTCAGGGGGAAAATTATTTAACCATTTTAGAAGATGGGAAAATTGCTAATCAATCATTCCTCCCAGAAGAAGTCAATCTCCCACAATATGATAACAGCTGTATTAAGGGTGGAGACTCCAAGGAAAATGCTGAAATATTAATTAATGTGTTAAAAGGGGAAAAAGGTGCTTACCGTGATACGGTTTTACTTAATTCCGGACTAGGAATTTATACAGCAGGTAAAGCAAACTCCATTCAGGATGGGATCAATGTTGCGAAAGAAATCATTGACTCTGGTGCTGCTTATGAAAAATTAACTACTTTGATTGAAAAATCTCAAGCAGCGGGTCAGAAAGAGGCGATATAAGTGGCAACAATCTTAGATAAAATCATTGACCAAAAGAAAAAAGAAGTTCTCTTCCTTCGAGAGGGAAACCAACTACTCGAAGGTACAAATCAGCCGAAAAGATCTTTAATTCAAAAACTGAAAACAGCAGAACAAATATCGATTATATCTGAATTTAAGCGAGCATCTCCTTCAAAAGGAATCATTAATAACATGATTGAGCCTTCCTTTCAGGCGGGGATATATGAAGAATATGGCGCTTCTGCTATTTCTGTACTAACAGACCAAACCTTTTTTAAGGGCTCTTTCTCCGATTTAAGAGCTGTTCGGAGCAAGGTAAATCTGCCGATTCTCTGTAAAGACTTTATCATTGATGAATTGCAAATAAATCATGCTTCTTCCAATGGGGCGGATATCATTTTACTGATTGTAGCTGCATTAGACGATCAGAGATTGGTTGAACTCCTTCAATATGCTAAGAACTTAGGCTTGGAGGTACTGGTGGAGGTTCATAATCAGAAGGAATTGGAGAGTGCACTTAAGACAGGTGCAAAGCTGATTGGAGTAAATAATCGCGACTTAAAAACCTTTCATGTTTCGCTTGAGGTGACAGAGACATTAGCTTCCATTGTAAAAAGCACTGGTGCGTATCTCATTAGTGAAAGCGGGATCCATCACCAAGAGGATGTAGCACGTGTTAGAAATGCAGGAGCGAATGGGATTTTAGTGGGAGAAGCATTAATGAAAAGTGCAAATGTGAAACAATCCTTTTTAGACTTTCGCTTGCCGCTTAATGAAGGTGTAAATAGATGAAAGTAAAAATTTGTGGAATTACTGATGTCGAAACAGGGGTTGCGGCGGCCCAATATGGTGCTGATGCTATTGGGTTTGTCTTTGCAGATAGTAAGCGCAGGATCTCGATTGAGAAAGCACGTGAGATAATTGCTAAGATACCTAAAGAGGTGTTTAAGATCGGTGTTTTTGTTAATGAAACAAAAGATGATATCGAAAGAATCGCTTCCACTGTGGGTCTGACACATATCCAATTACATGGAGATGAAACAGCATCATTCAGTGAATCGCTTTCCTTGCCTGTCATTAAGTCAATCAGTTTTCAAGGGAATGAAAGCTTAGAAGAATTGGCTGATTTTCCAAGTGACTTTATTTTACTCGACAGTCCCAAAGGAAAATACAGAGGCGGAAATGGAACGGTATTTAATTGGAATGAGGTCAATCCTCACTTGATTAATAGCCAAAAAGTCATCCTAGCTGGTGGCTTGCATGCAGACAATGTTGAAGAAGCGATAAAAATTATTAGGCCATATATGGTGGATGTTAGCTCAGGGGTAGAAACCGATGGGAAAAAGGATTTAAGAAAGATTCAAACATTTATAGAAAAAGCCAAAAGCACACCTGTAGGGAGGTAAAGGGAATGAACACATATACATTGCCAAATGAGAAAGGCCACTTCGGCATTTTCGGGGGAAGATTTGTCCCAGAAACATTAATGAAAGCAGTAATTGAACTTGGTGAAGCCTATGAAAGCGCCAAAAAGGATCCTTCCTTTCAAGCGGAAATTCGAAAATTGTTAAAAGACTATGTGGGTAGAGAAACCCCATTGTATTATGCAGATAACCTGACGAAACACGCGGGCGGGGCTAAGATTTTTCTAAAAAGAGAAGATTTAAACCATACTGGCGCCCATAAAATTAACAATGCGATTGGGCAGGCACTACTAGCGGTACGTATGGGAAAGAAGAAAATTGTAGCTGAAACCGGTGCAGGTCAGCATGGTGTAGCAACGGCAACCGTTTGTGCCTTATTAAATCTTGATTGTATCGTGTTTATGGGTGAGGAGGACATCAAAAGGCAGGCACTAAATGTTTTTCGAATGGAATTGCTGGGTGCAAAGGTCGTCAGTGTTACATCTGGTAGTGCAACATTAAAAGATGCCGTAAACGAAGCCTTAAGATACTGGGTTGAAAATGTAGATGATACCCACTATCTATTAGGATCTGTAATGGGACCACATCCATTTCCGCAAATGGTCAGAGATTTTCAAAGTGTTATTGGTAAGGAAACAAAACAACAATTCCAATTAAGCGAAGGGGCGCTTCCGGATGCAGTGGTTGCCTGTATTGGCGGCGGGAGCAATGCGATGGGGATGTTCCATCCTTTTATCGAGGATGAGATGGTTAGTCTCTATGGCGTGGAAGCTGCTGGACAGGGTGTAGATACAGAGTATCATGCGGCTTCCTTAACAAAGGGAAGTCCTGGTGTACTACATGGCGCACTAATGTATCTATTACAAGATCAAGATGGTCAAGTTCAAGAAGCCCATTCCATCTCGGCAGGTCTTGATTATCCAGGCGTAGGACCGGAACACAGCTATTTGCATGACATTGGTCGAGCATCATATCAATCGATTACCGATAAAGAAGCACTGGAGGCATTTCAGCTCTTATCCAAGCTTGAAGGAATCATCCCAGCGCTAGAAAGCGCTCACGCAATAGCCTTTGCAGTGAAGCTTGCCGCTGAAATGGACGATTCAAAAAAGATTGTAGTTTGCCTTTCAGGGCGCGGAGATAAAGATGTAGATACCGTGAAAACACGGCTGAGAGAGGAGAAATAAGAAATGAACCGTTTTGAAAAAACTTTTACGGCATTAAAAGAAAATAATACAAAAGCTTTTGTTCCCTACATAATGGCCGGGGATGGTGGGCTAGAATGTTTGGTTGAACGTCTAACACTGTTGGAGAAATTTGGTGCAACCGCGATTGAAGTTGGGGTTCCGTTTTCAGACCCTGTGGCTGATGGACCAACTATTCAACGAGCTGGAATAAGGGCACTTGAAAATGGAACAACCTTAAAGGGGATTATTGCAGAACTAGGAAAAGCAAGAAAGGATGTGTCAGTTCCAATCCTCCTCATGACCTACTTAAATCCCATTTATTCCTATGGAATCGATGAATTTGTCCGAGATATTCGTCTTGCTGGTGTGGATGGATGTATTATTCCCGATTTGCCAATAGAAGAAGAGGAAATCATTACGCTACAACTTGAGAAAGCAGAAATTGAGTTGATTCGCCTCGTAACACTGACAACACCAATGGAGCGAATCAAAAAGATTTCAAGCAAGGGCAAGGGATTTTTATACACGGTTACAATTAAGGGGATTACAGGGGTAAGAAATGAATATGATTCGGAATTGAATCAATTTTTAAAATCTGTAAAAGATGTAAGTCCAATTCCCGTCTTGGCTGGCTTCGGCATTTCAAATCAAGATCAAATAACTGACCTAACAAAATACTGTGATGGAGTTATTGTCGGCAGTAAAATTGTCGATTTATTTAATAGTGAAAATTTGCTCGAGATGGAACAGTTGATGTCAGTCTTCAAACCAAAATCAAAGATCGTATAGGTAAAAAGTCTACTCTCGATGGTGAGAGTAGACTTTTTAATAGTTAGTGTCATTTGTTACTGAGTGAGTCCTCTAAATTTATATAATTTAGTTTACGGAATTGTTATTGAAACTTTAACAGGTACACCATTTCACAAGTAGAAAAAATATTGACAACAAGCAGTAATTCCCAGCTTCTTGAAAGCTAGTGATAAATCCTGTATAATGGTGTTTATACTTTATTAAGAAAATAAATTTCCATGATGTATACTTTTCTGAAACTTCCCGTTGTGGAAGTTTTGTTTGTTTTCATTAGATATGACTATTTTTCGGATAATATTACTTTTACAAGGAGCGTAGATTAATGAAGGACATGACGGTTGAAGAACTTTTTACGATAAAGAACCCAGTAATCATTGATATACGCTCACCGATCGAGTTTAAAGATGGCGCAATTCCGGGAGCAATCAATGTTCCCTTATTTACAAATGTGGAGCGACAAGTAATCGGAACCATTTACAAACAAGAAGGGTCGGCAATTGCGAAATGGAAGGCAATGGAAATTGTCTCGCCTAAAATTCCTGAACTCCTTCAAACAATAAAAAAATACGTTTCAGACAATACGGAACTTATTATCCATTGCTGGCGTGGTGGAATGCGAAGTAAGGCAGTGGTTACGTTTTTAGAGTTTGCCGGAATTTATTCTTGGCGACTCGTAGGAGGTTATAAAGCATACCGCCACTATATTCTTGAACAATTGCCGACAATGCTTCCTAACAAAGCAATCGTCCTCCACGGACTGACCGGTGTTGGTAAAACAGAGGTCTTAAAGATATTGAAAAAGAAGGGATATCCGATCTTAGACCTTGAAGAGATGGCGGGCCATCGCGGTTCGATATTTGGAACGATTGGTCTTGGTGACGGTCATAACCAAAAAACATTTGACTCCCTTCTATTTAAAGGTCTTCAAGAAATACAAGATGCTGATTATTTTCTGGTTGAAGCGGAAAGCAAAAGAATTGGAAAAGCTGTCCAAACTGAACAATTAATGGATAAAAAAATGCAAGGTATTAACGTCAATCTCAACACCCCCATTGATCAACGGGTAAAGCATCTTGTCGCCGAGTATGTGCAGCCATATAAGGAAGAACACTGGTACTTCGAAAAGATTTCTGATGGTATTGAAAAGGTGTTAAGACGTGTTAAAGATCCAGACATTAAAAAATCGCTCATCCAAATGTTAACAGATCGTAATTATCCTGATATGATTCGAATTTTACTTGAACATTATTATGATCCACGCTATGACCATGCAAAACAAGAGTATGAAGGGGAATTCTTTGAAATATCTGCAGATCACCCTGTTGATGCAGCAGACAAAATTGCTTCAAAACTTAATGGGTTAGGCTTTCGGCCTATTAGAGAGTTAAATAACCAACTTTAATTTAGATCATTTCCAATCGAGATCTTGAATAAATACATCCTGTAAGCTAAATGAAGATAAATTATTTATTGAAAAACCGCTGAATCCTTTCAGCGGTTTTTTCATGGGGTTTATGCTAACGATTTTTAAAGGGTTTTAAACCACGCCGTTTGATTTCATCCTTTAAGATCTTAATCCATTCTTTTTCCTTGTCAGACTTTAATGCATCCCGATACGAAACAACCAATTGCTCATTACTCATAATTTTCATTTTTTATGAATGCCTCCTTGGTAAATGGAATGAATATTCAGTTTTTATAATTGTAATGGTTTACAGTCTGTTTGAGAACCCAAAATTAATAAAATTTGAAAAAAGTTCAAATTTCTTAAATTAATAACAGATATTGGTGAAAATAAAAAACTAATACTTTCAGAATTGACGCATGATATGGTTGCACAGGACCGGCCCGATTGATTATACTAGAAATTGGACATTGATCGAAAGGAACGGTGGCAACAATGATTCATCTATCATGGCGTGATCGTGAAACAGTAAAAAAAATAAAATGCGTTCACACGGATGCAAAAAAATACCTTGTCAATAACGCCTTAACGGCTGGGAAAATCTATGATGTGAAAAATGAGACAGAAGAATTTTATTACATTATTGACAATACCGGAAAAGTAGGCGGCTTCTACAAGGAATATTTCCAAGATGCATAGATAAACAGGACTGTGGAGCATAGCCCGCAGTCTTTTTATATGGAAAAAGTGGTAAAGATACGGTAACTGAAGGGGAGATATTTACTAATGGATAAATTATGGAACAACCTTTTTTCGTTACAAGGGGAAAATGTAAATTTGATTCCAATCAGTATGGACCATTTAGAGGGCTTATGGGAAGCGGCCAAACCAGATGAAATTTGGACGTATATGGCGACCAAGGTTCGATCGATAAATGAAATGGAACAAATGATTAAAGCAGCATTGAAAGCTAGAGAGAATGGATCAGAATACACTTTCACCGTTGTAAATAACGAAAATCAAGTGATTGGCAGCACCCGATTCTTAGACATATCCCCGCGACATAAAAGTGCTGAAATTGGTTCGACATGGTATCACCCAGATGTATGGCGGACAAAGGTAAATACAGAATGTAAATTCCTGTTATTAACGCATGCCTTTGAAAATTGGAACCTCACGCGTGTTCAATTAAAAACAGACTCTCGAAATGAAAGGTCCCAGCAAGCTATTGCAAGAATTGGAGCAGTAAAGGAAGGAATATTACGAAAAGATCGGATTATTTCCGATGGATACACCAGGGACACGGTCTTTTTTAGTATCCTTTGTCATGAATGGGACAATGTAAGAACTGAGGTTAAATTGAAACTGCAGTGAAGAGTAAGATGCCTGGTCAATTTGCCAGGCATTTTACTTCCCGACCCACTTTATATTACTTCGCATTAGGAAACACTCTGCGGATGGTATCGGAAAACTCATCGATAAAACCTGAAACCGGTCTACCATTTCGAATATCTCTTGAATAAGTATTCATTCGATCATAAAAATCAGGGTTAACAGAAATATAAACATTGTCAATGTCCCGATCAACAGATTTAACTGCTCTAGCAATCTTTTCTTTAATAGCTGAAGTCAATTCATTACGAGCTGAAACGTCCAATTTAGCCGCAACATAAGCATTATTATCGTTTATAATAACAGTTGCGTTGTCTACTTCTGTTAAGTTGATCACTTTATCAGCAGCTTTGTCCGCTACTCTAGTATTGGTTTGATTGCTTCCAACATGGTTATAATTGCGTCCATTGGTAATAGTGTTATAATTTCTGCTGCGATCTAATTCCGGATCACTAGTATCTGCACTTGAAATAGCTGGTCCGACCTGATTAGGGTTATTAAAATTCACTCTAGTTATTTCATCTGTATTTCGTTGCCGGGTTGCTACATCACCATCGATATTATTCTTTGCACAACCTGTTAAATAAAGACTCGAAACGAGGGTGGCAATGACGAATAAGCTGTTTCTCATGTTGTATTAACACTCCTTTGTCAAAGTACTACAATTAGGTTGCCATTTTTGTAAAAAACTATCCTAACCGGTTTAAGTTGATAATAATAAAAAGCAAAATGTTTAGGGGTGTGTGCTTTTGATATATTTCTTAGTTGGATTAGGCGGAGTCGTTGGAAGTTTGCTCCGCTATTTATTATCAGTTTTTGCTGTAGTGGTATGGGGGAAAGAATTTCCAATAGGAACCCTTTTAATAAATTTAACAGGTTCCTTTCTATTGGGTTTTATGACAAATCATTTTGTTAGTTCCAATAAGCTTCATCCGTATTTGTTTACCGCACTTACCACTGGTGTCATTGGTTCGTATACTACCTTTTCAACTTTTTGCTTTGAAACAGTTCATTTACTTGAAACAGGAAAATACATATTTGGCTTCCTTTATTTAATTGTTAGTTTATTTGGAGGTCTATTTTTGGCTAAGGCAGGAATGTTACTTAGTGAACAAGCAAAAAAATCGAGGAGAGTTATATGATTGAGATTATATTTGTTTCAATTGGTGGTTTTTTTGGAGCGATTAGCCGCTTTGCGATTAGCAGAAACCAAAATAAAACAGGCTTTCCCTCAGCTACCCTAACAGTCAATTTAATTGGTGCTTTTTTATTGGGGTTACTCCTCGGGCTGAATGTAAAAGGGTCATTATATTCCTTAATAGGTATTGGATTTATGGGGTCATTTACGACTTTTTCGACATTAATGCTTGAATCGGTAAATCTTAAAAAGGAAAAAAAGAAAAAGCTTTATTACAGCTATTTGCTAAGCAGTTTCACGATAGGAATCATACTTACCTTTTGTGGGCTATTGTTAGGAAGCTGGATCTAAAAAAAGAAGCATCAAAGGATGCTTCTTTTTTCAATCTGATTATTTTTGTTTGACTTGGACTTTTGGTGTTTTATTTATCTGATAAAGACTTTTGCTAATCATAGTTTGTACAATTAGGAATGTACCGCCAACTACCCAATAAAGAGGCAGGGCTGCTGGTGCATTAAAAGAAAACATGACAATCATTAATGGAGAGAGCAATCCCATGTATTTCATTTGGTCTTGCTGTGCTGTTGGCATATTGGACTGGGAAACTTTAAACTGGAAGTAGTAAATAACCCCGGCAATGATTGTAATAATAATGTCTGGATTTCCGAGACTAAACCATAAAAACTCGTGGGTTTTAATTTCTTCAGAACCGCGAATCGCATAATAGAAGCCAGTTAGAATAGGCATTTGAATGAGCAATGGCAAACAGCCCATATTTAATGGATTTACCCCGTGCTTTTTATAAAGGCCCATCATTTCCGCTTGTAGTTCTTGCTTTTTCTTAGGATCCTTTTCAGTTTTCATCTTTGCTTGAATAACGTCCATTTCGGGTTTTAATACATCCATCTTTTCCTTCATACCCATTTGATTTTTATACTGCCTAAGCATTAACGGCATTAACGCTAGTCTGATAACTATTGTAACAATAATTATGGCCAAACCATAGTTTCCGTTAAAGAATTCAGCAACGGAATGGATAGATATAGAAAAAGGATTGACAACATAATGTTGAAAAAATCCAGTATTGTTAGTTCCTTTTTGTGTTTGAGATGAACAAGCCGATAGCAATAATGTTATTAAGCCAAGCAGTGAGAATAATAGTAGTGAAGATCGTTTTGTTTTCATATTTCCTCCTAGAATGTTGTAAATAAATTGTGTTAAGTATATAGGAAGGAAATAGGCTCTTCAGTATCATCCTGAGAATATTCTTTTCTACGAAAATATATAACAATTCTTTTCAGAATATAGCTTCCATTTAAACAACTTTTCTTACGGTAAAATGCCAATGGGTGAATAATTTCTGTTCTTGCTTGATTAGATAAGGAGCCAAGAAAAGAATATTCCACACTCCAAGCCCATAAGAATTTTAAAGTAATTCCTAAATAAATACTGACGTAAAGGGCGTTTAGGGCATTGATATCTGAAATATCTATAAGCAATTGAAACAAAAATTATCACCTCACTTAATTGTCAATGATATGAGTATATAGTAGAAAGAGTAAAGAATCAATTTTATAATTGCGATTATACCATATTTTGAAGACATTACTAATTGGACAAATAAGTTCTTAAAAAAACACTGATTCAGAAGTGAATCAGTGTCCAATCGGTGCCTTCCAGCTTGCAGTTATCAATTTATAAGCAAACTCGACTTTTTCCTCTGTAGGTGGTTCGACAGAGTTAAGTTGATATTCAAGTCCTAGAGCTTCCCACTTATAAACACCGAGCTTGTGATACGGCAGGATTTCAATCTTTTGGACATTTTTAAGCGTTCCGATAAATTCACCGAGTTTTTCCAGATCTTCAGGATCATCCGTAACCGTAGGGACAAGCACATGGCGTACCCAAACTGGAACTTGATGGTCTGATAAAAATGTTGCAAATTCAAGGATATGATCATTGGCCATGCCAGTTAGCTGGATATGCTTTTTTCGGTTAATATGCTTCAAATCGAGAAGGATTAAGTCAGTATACTGTAAGAGTTCTTCAAGCTGTTCAATAAAAAGCTTGGAATGGGAGAAACAGCCACCAGAAGAATCGATGGTAGTATGAATCCCTTTCTTTTTGCATTCCTTGAACAATTCTATTAAGAAAGGAATTTGCAACAGTGGTTCTCCACCACTTACTGTAATACCGCCACCCGACGATTGGATGAAGGGGAGGTAAGACATTAGATCATCCATGATATCGGAAACAGCCATTTCTTTGCCGCTGCCGATTTCCCAAGTATCAGCATTATGGCAAAACTGGCACCTTAATAGACAGCCTTGTGTAAAAATTACATATCGGATCCCTGGTCCGTCGACTGTCCCTAATGTTTCGATTGAATGAATATTTCCGTTCATGATGATGATCCCCCTTTAATTTAATAGGAGCCCGATATAAAGGGCTCCTGGTATTGAACTAGTTCTCTGATTCCAGCGCCTAGCAGCGCTTCCGCTTTATAATGATTCGTGGAAAGTACGATTAATAACGTCTAATTGCTGTTCTTTTGTTAATTTAATAAAGTTTACTGCATAACCAGATACACGGATTGTTAATTGTGGATAAAGCTCTGGGTGTTCCATTGCATCAATTAATGTTTCTCTATTAAAGACGTTAACATTTAAGTGATGACCTGATTTGATAGCATATCCATCTAGGATGGATACTAGGTTGCGCACTTGGCTTTCTTCTTCTTTACCTAAAGCTTTAGGCACGATTGAGAAGGTATTTGAAATTCCATCCATTGCATAGTTGTAAGGAAGTTTTGCAACAGAAGAAAGGGAAGCTAATGTTCCTTTTGTGTCACGTCCATGCATTGGGTTAGCACCTGGTGCAAATGGTTCTCCCATACGACGGCCATCAGGTGTGTTACCAGTTTTCTTACCATATACCACATTTGATGTAATCGTCAGGATTGAAAGTGTATGAACTGAGTCACGGTAAGTCTGGTGCTTGCGAAGCTTTTTCATAAAGGTTTTAAGAACTTCAACAGCAATCGCATCCACACGGTCATCGTTGTTTCCGTATTTAGGGAAGTCACCATTCGTTTCAAAATCAACCGCAAGACCATTTTCATCACGGATTACCTTAACTTCACCATATTTAATGGCACTAAGTGAATCAGCAACAACGGATAGGCCAGCAATACCAGTTGCCATCGTACGAAGGATCTTGGTATCATGTAACGCCATTTCAATTCTTTCATAGCTGTACTTATCATGCATATAGTGAATTACATTTAATGTGTTAATATAAAGTCCAGCAAGCCATTCCATCATAAGATCAAATTTTTGCATGACTTCTTCATAATTTAATACTTCAGAAGTAATTGGCTGATATTGTGGTCCAACTTGGATTTTTAATTTTTCATCAACGCCGCCGTTAATGGAGTAAAGAAGTGCTTTTGCTAGGTTTGCACGAGCTCCGAAGAATTGCATTTGCTTACCAATTTCCATAGCGGATACACAGCAGGCAATTCCATAGTCATCGCCATATTCTGGACGCATAAGATCATCGTTTTCATATTGAATGGAGCTAGTTTTGATTGACATTTTTGCACAATACTTTTTAAAGTTCTCAGGTAACAGCGGTGACCATAAAACCGTTAAGTTTGGTTCTGGTGCGGCACCTAAATTATCTAATGTATGAAGGAAACGGAAGGAGTTCTTCGTTACAAGAGAACGACCATCATTTGCCATACCGCCAATTGACTCCGTTACCCATGTAGGGTCACCGCTGAATAATTCATTATAATCTGGTGTCCGTGCAAATTTAACGAGACGAAGTTTCATAATAAAATGATCAACAATTTCTTGTACAGCTTCTTCAGTTAATGTACCGTTTTGTAAGTCTCTTTCTACGTAAATATCTAAGAACGTTGATACACGACCAAGGCTCATCGCAGCACCATTTTGTTCCTTGATCGCTGCTAAGTAACCAAAATACACAAACTGGAATGCTTCAGCAGCATTTTTAGCAGGCTGGCTGATATCAAATCCATAGCTGTTTGCCATTTCCTTCAGTTCTTTTAACGCACGAATTTGTTCAGCGAGTTCCTCGCGAAGACGCATGTTATCTTCAGTCATTACTTTGCTTGTGTTCTTTTGATCCTTGTGCTTTTCTTGGATTAAGAAATCAACACCATAAAGGGCAACCCTACGGTAATCACCGATAATACGACCGCGGCCATATGCATCAGGAAGTCCAGTAATGATTGCAGCTTTACGTGCAAGCATTATTTCATCGGTATAGGCATCGAAGACACCTTGGTTGTGGGTTTTACGGAACTCAGTAAAGATTTTTTCAATTTCAGGGTTTAATTCGTAACCATAAGCCTCACAAGCCGCTTTCGCCATGCGAATGCCGCCAAATGGCTGCATAGAACGATTAAAAGGTTTATCAGTTTGTACACCAACTATTTTTTCAAGATCTTCATTAAGATATCCAGGACCATGGGAAGTAATAGTAGAAACGGTTTCTGTGTCCATATCCAATACTCCGCCATTTTCACGCTCTTGCTTTGTTAATTCCATTACTTGATCCCAAAGTTTAGTAGTTGCTGCAGTTGGACCTGCTAAGAAAGATTCATCTCCTTCAAAAGGAGTAAAGTTTTTTAGGATAAAATCGCGAACGTTAACTTCTTTTGACCATGCACCTTTGGTAAATCCATTCCATTTTTCCATCATATTTCACCTCATATTTTTTATAAAAGCTATATAACAGTTTTGGTATTTACTTTACGAATAGAGTATAACAGATATATTGTAAAAAAAGGTACGCATATTAGTAACTAATTGTTAAGGTTTTGTGAAGTCTGATTTAAAGGGATATTTTTCATTATCCTAGGCTGATTCGTTCTGACATTTAGATTAAAAAATAAAAACTGTACTATAATTATTAAGGGTAACAGATAAACTGTTATATAGAAAAAATCCAATAATAACAAGGTGTCAATGGTATTAATTATTAAAACAGAACTACAATTGAAATAAAAAAAGCAGGAGAAAGATCTCCTGCGTTAATCTACCACAATATAAGCAATCATTGGGCCATTTTGTGACCGGTCTGAATGAACCTCACAAATCAATCGATAGGTTCCTTCTTTTTCAAACTGGAGAGGAACAATGGTTTCTTCTCCTTTTTTCACTATCCCTTTTATTTTTGTTCCTTCTATATAAAAAGGATGCTCTTCACCGTTAATCCCATTAATGAATAACCTTACTTTTTCGTCTTTTTCTAAGAAAACTGTACCAGGATCCCAGCGGTAAGCCTCCATTTCTCTTCCGTTTTTCATTTTTGTACTGAATTCCGCAGTAACCATGTGAATTTCACGGATATTTGCTTTTCCTTGCTGATTAAAGACAGTTGTATCTCCAGCTTTTAATATGAACCATGCCGATAGCGAAACAAGTACAACACCAATAGCTGCAAAAAATAGTAGTGTTTCCTTTTTAAATACTACAAATTTCATTTGGTACCCCCTCGTATATTTGTCCTACTTTATTCATATGCCTATTAGGTGAGTAAACTTGTCTCTTTTTTATTATTTTTGTACTCCTTTTGATAAATAAATCTCTTTACTCTTGGTTCTCTATCAATGGTTGAACATTTAAAAAAATGTCTACAATGAGTATTAATATCCAGCAATGTGAGGAAATATTTCTTTGTTTTTCCTATAGAAAAGTTTATAGTAAAATCAGGAATTAAAAGAACACTTGCGGAGACTAGGTTGAATTAGCTGAAAAATTAGGTGGTTAGCTTGTTGGGGATTCGAAAAGAAAAGATTTTAAAAATCGCTAAATTTATTTTCCCGTTGTTACTGTTAATCTTTGCAATTATTGAAATAAAAAAATTCACCCAAAACTTAAATATACAGTTACTGAAGGATGAACTTAATCAGCTTAATATCGGGCTTCTTCTATTAATAATAGCAATCACCTTTGTCGCTGTTTTACCAATGTTGCTATATGATGTGATATTAGTCAGGATATTAAAATTGAAAGTCCCAATTCGGGATCTTTTGGAACAATCATTCATTGCGAATTCCTTTTCAAATTTAATCGGCTTCGGTGGATTAATAGGGGGAATGTTAAGGACGTACTTCTTTCATAAGCTCGAACAGGACAAGCGAAAGCTTTTGGGGGTTATTGCTTCTGTATCCTTATTTTATTTAACAGGGGTATCAGTTTTATCATGGATCGTTATAATAAAGCATCGAAATTTTCCACTGTTTGTTGATACAAGATGGCTCTATTTTGCTGTTCTTGGAGTCGGTTTATACTTACCGCTTTTTATAATCATCCATATGATTAAATCAAATAAGGGCAGTCAGTCACTATTAAGTACAAATATTACATTGAAGCTTATCTTGGTTTCAATTATCGAATGGCTCGCAGTATTTTTTGCAATTTTGATCTTATGCAGGATTTTGGGGATTTCAATTACTGCAGACAGTCTATTTCCTGTCTATATTGTAGCTGCTTGTGCAGGCATCATAAGTATGATTCCAGGAGGGCTAGGATCCTTTGATTTAGTGTTTATTTGGGGGATGCAAGAGTTATTTATTCCCGAAGAAAAAGTGCTTGTTTTGCTTTTATTTTATCGGATTGGGTATTATTTTTTACCATTCCTTTTAAGCCTTGTATTCTTTGTTAAGCTTTATTGGGAAAAATGGAACCAAACCTGGAATGATCTTCCTAAAGCTGTTGTCCAAGGACTTAGTCATGTCTTGTTAACGATGCTTGTTTTTTTATCAGGTTTAATCTTGCTTTTATCTGCAAGTATCCCTGGAATTATGTCCAGACTAAAGGTAGCCCAGGAGCTTTTATCGTTTCCAATCATTAACGTATCACACCAATTATCGGTGGCTGCAGGGTTTTTATTACTAGGATTATCTCGAGGAATTGAATATAGTGTGAAGAGAGCGTATGAGTTGACAATGTTCGCCCTAATTCTAGCGGCACTATTCTCTATTTTTAAAGGGATTGATTATGAGGAAGCGATATTTTTAATTATTGTCGCCCTTTTACTACGGATGTCAAAAGGTCAATTTTATCGTGAGAGTTATGTACTGACTTGGGGAAAAACGATCTTTGATATTACGATTATTCTAATGATTACTGCAATGTATCTCTTAATAGGGTATGCAAACCTGCCGATCTCAAAAATAGAAATCCCTTCCAAGCTTTTGCCTTATGTAATTGTCGATTATCGGGATTTATTTACGAGTGCTGTTATAGGACTTGTCATTGCTTTATTAATACTTATGTTTGGCTATTTAATCAGTTTGCCTAAAAAGTGGTCATTGGAGAAGTCCTATGGTCGAGATAAAGAAATTATTGCTCATTTAACCAAGTATCAAGGAAAGGTACTTTCCCATTTAATTTTTTTACATGACAAATTAATCTTTTGGAACAGTAAAAAGAATGTTTTATTATCCTATCAACAATATGCAGACAAGTTAGTTATTCTCGGCGACCCGATTGGGGAAAAAAACGAATTATCTAATGCAATTGAGGAATTTCAGGAAATAGCCGATTTACATGGTTTTACTCCTGTTTTTTATCAGGTAAGTGATGATATGCTTCCGTATCTCCACGGCCATGGCTTTGCTTTTTTTAAATTAGGTGAAGAGGCGTTTGTTGATCTGAAGAATTTTTCCCTTTCTGGAAACAAAATGAAGGGCTTACGGACATTAAGAAATAAATTTGCTCGAGCAAACTATTCTTTTGAAGTAGTTGGCCCTCCATTTACACCAGGGCTGGTGGAAGAACTTAGAGAAATATCTAATGAGTGGCTTCTAGGGCGAACTGAGAAGGGTTTTTCTTTGGGGTTCTTTGATGAAGAATATTTAAATAAGGCGCCGATTGCTATTTTAAAAGATGAAAATATGCAAACACTTGGCTTTATGAGCATTATGTATGTATACGATGACTATCAGACGATATCTGTTGATTTAATGAGATTTAGACCCGAAGTATCATCAGGAACTGTTGATTATCTCTTCCTTTGTTTATTTGATTGGGCAAAGGAACAAGGGTACGGCCGCTTTAATATGGGGATGGCCCCACTTGCGAATGTAGGATTATCAAGGTTTTCTTTTCTAGGCGAGAAAATTGCTGCTCAAATTTTCTTGCACGGACACTTTATTTATCATTTCCAAGGTCTGAGAAAATTTAAGCAGAAATATACAAACATATGGGAGCCTAAATACTTGGCTTATCGCAGAAAATCGTCATTACCATTAATAATGGCTCAAATAACTTTATTGATATCAAAAAAAAGAAATTAGAACTATTACCGGCGGAAGATACCTGCCGGCTTTTCTTTTTCCTATAATTGATCTTTAATTAATAATTTCTATTTTGAAACTATTATTTTGCAAAACTATCTGGTAATATTAATTAGGAAATAATGTATAAGTTGGGTGTTATCTATTGAAAAAGTTAATATCGTTAATTATTTTTATCCTACTTATTTGTTCTAACCATTTAAACACCTTTGCGGCAATAAATGGTCCGATAGAACTGAAAAGTAAGGGGGCTGTTCTGTTAGATTCAGATACAGGTGCTATTCTCTTTGCGAAAAATGCCAATCAAAGAATGTACCCTGCAAGTCTAACGAAAATAGCAACTGCAATCTATGCAATTGAAAAGGGAAACTTGGACAGTATCGTAACTGTTAGTGGTAATGCAGTTAGACAAGAGGGAACAAGGGTATATTTAGATGAAGGGGAAAAGATCCCTTTAAAGAAATTGATCCAAGGCATGCTAATTAATTCCGGAAATGATGCAGCTGTAGCAATTGCGGAACATTTAGATGGAAGTGTCGAACAGTTTGCTGTTCATTTGAATGGGTATTTAAAATCAACGATTGGCGTCAAGAACACCCATTTTATCAATCCCAACGGTTTGTTTGATAAAAACCACTATACGACAGCAATGGATTTAGCAATAATAACTAATTATGCAATTAAGAATCCCATTTTTGCTGACATCTTTGGAACAAAAGTCCTCAAATGGGAGGGGCAATCTTGGAAAACGAATATCCTAACCCACCACCGCATGCTTAAAGGAGAGTTAGCTTATCCAGGAATAACTGGCGGCAAAACAGGGTATACAAGTGAGGCAAAACAAACTCTGGCTACTACAGCTAGAAATGCAAAATTAGGGTTGACAGCAGTCGTTTTAAATTCTGAACAACAAAGAGAGAAATATGATGATACAGCCCGTTTGTTTGATTATGGTTTTAAGAACTTTCAGCATTCAATATTAAAGCAAGATGAAATTTACATAAAGGATAATAAAGAATTTTGCCCTGAAATGGACACCCTGATCACTGAATCAATAAATGGGACCATTAAAGAGGTAAATACTGAGGGGAAACTATCGATAAAAAATACTAACGGGCAAGTGGTCCAGTTAGTACCATTAAAATATAAAGAGCCAATTCCGGAGAAGGTTACAATTAAAAGCGATAAAATTAGTGTTAAGAAACAACAGGTTTCCCATTTTAATGCGATATATGGGATCATTATCATCGCATTTGCGGGAATTTTTATAGGTGTAAGGAAGAAATTCATAAAAAAATACTAATCTTATCATAAAAGCCATGGGAAGGATGAAACCTTTTCATGGCTATTTTTGTGTTACATTGGTAGCAAGTAACATTAAGGATGAGATAATAATCATCGATATGACAAGGAGCCAGGCTAATTTCATGTTCCCAGATTCCATGGCTATATAAATGGCTGTGGGAGCGGTTTGTGTTTTTCCAGGAATATTGCCGGCGAACATGAAGGTTGCTCCGAATTCACCTAATGCTCTTGCAAAACTAAGAATAAGGCCCGTAATAATCGATCTTGTAGATAATGGCAGGGTTACAAGTAAAAATACATTCAGTTCGTGAGCACCATCAACTCTTGCTGCTTCTTCTATTCCCTTATCAACAGATTGAAAACCAATCTTTACCGTTTGATACATTAAGGGAAAAGCAACAATGGTTGAAGCAATCACTGCAGCAAAAGGTGTAAAAATAATGGAACTATCAAATAGTTTATTTATTATTGAACCAACCGGACTATTCCCACCAAAAAAGAATATCAGTAAAAATCCGATCACTGTAGGAGGCAATACGTTTGGAAGCAACAGAAAAATTTCAATGAGCATTTTTCCCCTAAAGAGTCCTTTGGATAGTAATCTAGCTAATAAGATTCCAAACACAAACACTAAGGTAACAGAAATAGACGCAACCTTTAGCGATAAAATAATGGGGGACCAGAATTCACTTTGCATCAAAAAGATCAATCCAATACTTTAAAACCATATTTTTTAAATATCGCTCGTGCCGAAGGAGTTTGTAAATAATCTTAAAATAGAGAAACCTCTTTCTTGTTAACAGATGACTTTATAATACCTGCAGAATAAATAATTGGTTCGTGAGACTGTTCCTCAGCGACAGTAATAACCTTTACTTTATCAGATCCTTTTAGATCTGTCATATAGACGATGCCAGCATCAACACTTTTCGTCTCCACATAGGTAAGAACCTGGCGAACATCTTTTGTTTGAATTATTTTTGATTGTAATCCGTCCTTCTAAACATCTTCATTCATAATCATTATAGCAAATTGATTTAATCATAAAAGAATAGAAAAAAAAAAAAGACTAAAGTAAATCCTTTAGTCTTTGAAAAATAACCTGATTATTGTAGTCTACTTTCGACTTGTTGACATACTTCATCAGCAGACAGGCCATTTGCGTCTATAACTGATCCTTTTGTAAAGGTATCCTGCATACCCATTACATTAGAATCTAGTCCTGTAACCACACAGCAATCACAATTCTGAGCATCCGACTCTTGCTTTAATTCGATCACATCATGTCCTTTTTCACGTAAAGCCTGTTGAACTTGTGCAAGAGATTGTTCCACACCAATTTTTGCCATACAAAACACCTCCTCCTCTAAATTATCTTGCCTAACTTTACCGTAATTATTCGGAATAAGTAGCTATAATCATCCAAAAACTAATAGGGGAGGTGTACAAAAATGGGAAAACGTAAAAAGGATCCATCGACAATCGGGTTGGCTTCCCCGCAAGTAGAAGGTCAGGGAACAACTACAACCGAAACAGGTTCACGGACTGAACCATCATCAAGCAGAAAACAGAAAAAAAGCTAAAAAAACAGGCACCCACGTTACAGACCGTGGGTGCCGTCTAATTATTTATTAGTACATCTGTGCAACTTGCTTCTGTATCTCATCATTTTCAAGATATTCGTCGTAGTTCATTTGCTTATCTACTAAGCCTTTTGGTGTTAATTCAAAAATTCGATTAGCAATTGTTTGGATAAATTGATGGTCATGGGATGCAAAAAGCAACGAGCCCTTAAAGTTAATTAGTCCATTATTAAGAGCGGTGATCGATTCTAAGTCTAAATGGTTAGTTGGCTCATCAAGAAGTAGAACATTCGCTCCATTTAACATCATTTTTGAAAGCATACAACGAACTTTTTCTCCCCCTGAAAGGACACTTGCTTTTTTCAGTACTTCTTCACCAGAGAAAAGCATTCTTCCTAAAAATCCACGTAAAAAGCTCTCGCTGTCATCTTTAGGTGAGAATTGACGAAGCCAATCCACTAGGTTTAAGTCACTGTTTTCAAAATACTCGGAGTTATCCTTCGGGAAATACGCTTGAGAAGTAGTAATACCCCATTTAAAGGTACCACTATCTGCTTCCATTTCGCCCATTAAAATTTTAAACAGTACCGTCTTAGCAGCCTCGTTTGTTCCAACAAGAGCAATTTTATCACCCTTATTGACAATAAAATTAACGTTATCAAGAACCTTTACACCATCAATGGTTTTTGTTAATCCTTCAACGCGTAACAAATCATTACCAATTTCTCGGTCTGGCGTAAAGCCAACAAAAGGATACCGGCGAGATGAAGGTCTAATGTCATCAAGCGTAATCTTATCAAGTAGCTTCTTACGAGAAGTAGCCTGTTTTGATTTCGAGGCATTGGCACTAAAGCGTGCAATAAAGGCTTGTAATTCCTTGATTTTTTCTTCCTTCTTTTTATTAGCGTCTGAAGTTAATCTTGTAGCTAATTGACTTGATTCATACCAGAAATCATAGTTACCAACATAAACTTGAATTTTCCCAAAATCTAAGTCGGCGATATGAGTACAAACCTTATTAAGGAAATGACGGTCATGGGAAACAACAATAACAGTGTTTTCAAAGTTAATTAAGAAGTCTTCCAACCATTGAATGGCTTTGATGTCCAAGTGGTTTGTAGGCTCATCGAGAAGTAAAACGTCTGGTCTGCCAAACAAAGCTTGTGCAAGCAGCACTTTCACTTTTTCTGACCCAGTTATTTCAGCCATTTTCTTATAATGAAGGTCCTCACCAATGCCAAGTCCTTTTAGAAGAATAGCTGCTTCTGGTTCTGCTTCCCAACCGTTTAATTCGGCAAATTCACCCTCAAGCTCAGCAGCCTTCATACCGTCTTCATCCGTGAAGTTTTCCTTCATATAGATAGCGTCTTTTTCCTGCATAACTTGGTAAAGTCTCGTATGACCCATAATGACAGTCTTTAATACTTCGTATTCTTCATATTCAAAATGGTTCTGCTTTAACACAGCCATCCGTTCGTTAGGTCCGAGCTGAACAGTTCCTGTTTGTGCTTCAATTTCACCAGATAGAATTTTTAAAAAGGTTGATTTTCCGGCACCATTTGCACCAATTAGTCCGTAGCAGTTACCAGGATTAAATTTAATGTTTACATCTTCGAATAATTTCCGGTCTCCATATCTTAAACCTACGTTACTTACAGTAATCATATTTAAAACATCCTCCAAGAACAAAATATCTACTGATTATACCATTAAAATAGTAGAAGAGCGAATTCTTTCAGATGAAGTTCCTTTTAAAAGAAAAATTTTCTAAAAAAATTTCTCCGATTTCACACTTTATTCATATTTTTGATGTAGAATTGGGATATGAAGCTAGTAAAAGAAGGTGTGAGAAATATGGCGAAGAATCAACTGACTGAACTCGTTAACAAGTTAAAAAAGGCCGGTATAAAAGCGAGTTTAACAAAACCAAAGTCTAATTACCTATTGTCTTTACAGCAAATAAAAAAATACCCTTCATCCGTGAATTAAAGAAAAAAGTAATAAAAAGCGATTAATCCCAAGTGGACTAATCGCTTTTTTGTTTAGTCTAATTTATCCATTACTGTGTCATAAACTTCTTTTTTATTAAAGTCTTTTCCCATTGGAAACTTGTCGATGAATTTATTGTTTTCATCAACTAGGAAGGTAAAGGTTGAATGGATGAATTGACCATTGCCAGGATCTTTAAATTGAAATTGCATCGCATCCGCAACCTTTTTCATTTCTTGGCGGTCCCTTTTTATGTTTTGCTTGTCTCCTGTTAAGAATAGCCATTTTTTGTTATTCTCTATCTCAAACCCCTTCATATAACTAGTTAATATCTCGGGAGTATCTCGATATGGATCGATGGTAATTGTTAAAAATTCAATATCCTTACCAAAAACGCCAATCTTTTCAAAATCTTTTTTCAAGTCAATCATTTTTTCGGTGGTTGTTGGACAAATATCAGGACAATGAGTGTAGATGAATTCAACAAGTTTTAATTTGGTATGATCCTTACCAAAATTATATGAATCACCGTTTTGGTCTACCAAGGTAACTTCTGCAGGTATTTTCGCATTTGCATCGCGAATGAGAAAGAAAGAAATTCCTGCTGCAATCCCAATAAACACAGTAAGACTGCATATTAAATAGATCTTTTTCATATGTATCCCTCCTACCATAAAGATAAAGAAGTTATTCGAAAAAAGATATGGATATTTTGTGAACAAAAGTTAATGCAAATTTAAAGTGATTCCTTTATACTGTAATATTATTGATTATATTTTTTAAAAATTTAGAATATTGCTGATTGTACTTTTTTATTCCAGAGAAAAGGAGGGCGATTTAGTGAAAAAAGTGCTGACATTTTCTAGTCAAATATTGATATTAATTGTGATTTATCAGATTGGAAATCAAATTGCACGAATTCTTCATTTGCAAATTCCAGGAAATGTTATCGGTATACTACTCCTTTTAGTTTTACTCTGGACAGGTGTAATAAAAGTCGAACAAATAGACGTAGCGGCCACATGGTTATTAAAACATTTAAGCTTTTTTTTCATTCCTATTGCCGTAGGATTAATGACATTGGGGCCTATCTTCATACATAAGGGCGTCAGTATCTTATTTGTCCTTGTAACAAGTACTTTTATTGGACTTTTATCGGCAGGTAAAGCCACCCAATCAGTGATTATGAAAAAAGAAAAGGTGAAAGTGAATTATCATGATCACAGTTTATAGTATTTTCCTAACAGTTGCTGTTTATAAACTATCTCGCGGGTTTGGCCAAAAGTATTCCTCCCCTTTAACGAGCCCAGTATTCTTAAGTACATTCATCATTATTATCTTATTAGTAGGATCACATATTACTTATCGTGAATATATTCCTGCTAAAAAAATTATGACTTACCTGCTTGGTCCAGCAACAGTAGCCTTAGCAGTGCCAATCTATAAGAATCGGAATTTGATTGCAAAGTATAGGGTTGCTGCTTGCGTTGGACTTTTAATTGGGACATTTACAACGATTACCACTGCCCTAGTTATTGCTAAATGCTTCTATTTCTCTAAAATGCTACTTCTTTCGTTAACAATAAAGTCAGTTACGGTCCCAGTTGCAACAGAAATTGGGAAAATAATTAAAGCTAATGTATCACTCATTGTTGCTTTTGTTATTCTTACTGGAATGATTGGAGCTATGTTTGGTCCAAAGCTTCTGACTATATTTAAAATTCATCATCCTTTTGCTCGAGGCTTATCAATCGGGACCATAGCACATGGAATTGGCACAGCTGAAGCAGTCAAGGAAGGAGAAATCCAGGGAGCTGTTGCTGGAGCAGCAATGGGAATTGCCGCCTTATTAATTTCGTTTATCGTACCATATCTAATTCCTTATTTCCTATAGAAAAACTAAAGCCTTCCATTTAATAGGAAGGCTTTAGTTTTTTCATAATTTAAATAGAAAAAATCTCTACTTTTCTTTTTTATTATCAAGGTACATTCCTGCAAGTAACTTCTTGACTTCATTATAACTTAAGCCAGATTGGCTATTTAACCTCTTGACTTCTTCGATATCCGTTCCAACGATTGTGTATTGGTTTTTATTTGTAAACATTATTTTTCCCACTCCTATGGATTTTATGGAAATGAAAAGCCGCTTTTTTGTGCATACTAATAAAAAAGGAGGCGGTTCCCATTTTTTACGGTAAAAGAGCTAAAGAAGAAGAAATTGAAACAATCTTGGTTGATACTGAAATCTATTCTTGTATAGATGAAGCGTGTATAGGTTGGATGAGGAAAGATTTTGTGGCAGATGACTTACTCTGCCCAATGTGTGGCAATGAAATGCTACAGGAAATGAGAGAACTTCCGCAAATTTAAGTATTTATATATTTGTAAAGACTGTCATAGATAAATGACAGTCTTTTCTTATTCACCAAAATCAAAAAAATGTGTATCATATGCCTTTTTTGCTGCATCAGAGCTGCTAAAAAGTGCATCATCTTCTTCAAGGTCAAGAAATTTCTCATTAAGATATAACGCTAAGTTATCAGGGTTATTTGGATGTTGGACAATTTCGGCGGCTTTAATATTTGCGGCAGTTAGAAAAGTAGGATTCCGATAAATAATATAAACTTCATCACCCGGTTTAGCATTAGCTATTTCAATCATTCCCATATAATTTAACCGCCTTTCTATAGATTTTCATTTTGCTGTTGAATCTCATCTCCGCTAATTAAAGTGTTGGCTTCTTCAAGATTTCTAAGTTCATCCACTGAATCACCTGAAACAGTTTTCGTACGGCCAGCAAAAGTTTCTTTTAGAGGGTCACTTGTTCGTTCAGTTCGAGAATTATCCTTTTTAAACATTCAATTCAACTCCTTATCTTAAGGGTTTGCTTCCCTAAAAGGGATTATGCCTTCCTAATTCTCTCCAAAACGGAAATAAATTGAATACAGTAGATACCATTAATGATTAATATCAAAAAAAACTCTCCAAAAATGGAGAGTTTTTTTTGAACTATTCCTCTTTTTTAGCTAAACAGCGGTCACATTCCATAAAGTAACTTTCTGCTTGTTCCTCCATGTGCTGACCACACTCTGAACATTCCTTTTTTTGCAAAGTACGAAAAAACTCAACTGGACTCATTAACATAATAAAAATCCCCCTTTATTAATACAGTTTATTTTAATCGCTCTTGTTATAGTACAGTATAGCCGAAATAAATTAAAATGTGTAGACTTTTTTTAAAAAAATCAGCCCTTTTTAAAAATCCTCTTTTTTAGCTAAACAGCGGTCACATTCCATAAAGTAACTTTCTGCTTGTTCCTCCATGTGCTGACCACACTCTGAACATTCCTTTTTTTGCAAAGTACGAAAAAACTCAACTGGACTCATTAACATAATAAAAATCCCCCTTTATTAATACAGTTTATTTTAATCGCTCTTGTTATAGTACAGTATAGCCGAAATAAATTAAAATGTGTAGCCCTTTTTTAAAAAAATCAGCCCTTTTTTAAAAAATAAGTCTTTTATCATAAGAATTAATTTATTCCTTTTTTCTTGTTTTAAATGAACGGTTATTTATCGGTTAAAATAAAGGGAAATTAACAATCTTCGATATTTATTCTTCCATAACATTACGATTTACATTACAATCATAGTAGAAAAGCAATATAGAAACTGGGGAGATGCTGGTAAATGATTGCAATGATCGGGACTTTTCAACCTTATTTCATTATTATTGCCATTGGATTAACCATCATGGCATCATATACAGCATTAGATATGTTTACCTTAATTAAGTCGTCTGAAAAAAATAAGAGGCTCCTGTTTTTGGGTGGAACATTATCTATGGGAATCGGGATTTGGATCATGAACTTTATCGGACTCATTTCAGAAGATACAAATCGGTTCGCAAGTTATCAAATTCCACTTACGATTCTTTCAATGGTTATTGGGATTGCTTTTACAGGAATGGCTTTCCTTTCATTTTATGGAAAACAAATTAAATATTATCATTTAATCGTGGGCAGTGTATTTCTAACCTTTGCATTAATTGCCATACAGGTAATCGGATTATATGCAATGAATGTAAATATTAAATTTAATTTCCTCTTGCTTGTTTTTTCAGGACTTTTAATCTTTGGTTCCTTTTTATTTTCTTTATGGATTCTTTTTTCTTCAAAAAGTTATACCCAAAGTAATCAGGTTTGGTTAAAACCAATTAGTGCAATCATTATGTCATTAGCAATTATCGAAGGTCATTTTCTTTTAAGGAGAGCCTCATTTACGACAACAAAGGTTCTTGGGAGATCTAGTTCTGATAGTTCCTTTATTATTTATTTGGTATTATTCGTGTCTATATTAATTATCGGTGGACTAATCTTATCGAGTACATTAATTAGTAAACAATTAGTGGCAACCGATACAAACTTAAAAGACATCAAAGCTGCACTGGATGCTTCAACCATTGTTGCGATTACAAACCCAGTAGGAACAATCATTTTTGTAAATGATAAATTTGAAGAAATTTCTAAATATAAAAAGGAAGAGATTATCGGTCAGAACCATAGAATAATAAATTCTGGCTATCATTCTAAAGAGTTTTTCAAAGACCTATGGCGTACGATACAAGCTGGACAAATATGGCGTGGGGAAATTCGTAATAAAGCAAAGGATGGAACGTTTTATTGGGTTGATACTACCATTGTTCCTTTTTTGAATAAAAAAGGTAAACCTGTGCAATATATTGCAATACGTTCAGATATTTCTGACCGCAAAAAGGCGGAAGAGCATCTTAAGGAAACAATTAAAGAGAATATTGATATAAAATTTGCGCTTGATCAATCATCAATTGTCGCATTTACAGATGCAAAAGGAATCATCACCAGTGTAAATGACAAGTTCTGTGAGATATCTAAATATAATCGAGAAGAACTCCTGGGGAAAGACCACAATATTCTAAATTCTGGGTACCACTCAAAGGACTTTTTCAAAAATCTTTGGAAAACTATTGGTTCTGGAAATGTCTGGAAGGGAGAAATCAGAAATAAAGCTAAAGATGGAACTAATTATTGGGTGGACACAACCATTGTTCCATTTATTAATGGTCAAGGAAAGCCATACCAATACCTTGCAATTCGCAATGATATAACAGAGCGGAAGAAAACAGAAGAGGTCCTCCATCGCCAGGATAAGCTCGCGGCTGTTGGACAATTGGCTGCAGGTGTTGCTCATGAAATCCGGAATCCACTAACCTCGATGAAAGGGTACGCGGAATTCTTGCAGTTAGACGAAAAAGATCCGGAGCGAATGGAGTTTTTGAGTATCATTTTAGATGAAATTGAACGGGTTAATACGATTGTTGAGGACTTTATGGTATTGGCAAAACCAAAGGCAGTGGAATTGGAAGAAAAAAATGTTGTTCCTGTTATTAAGAATGTCGTATCCTTGCTTGAATTCGAAGCGAGAAAGAAAAATGTTCTTTTGACCTTTGATTGTAACCATGAAATTATTCAAATTGAATGCGATGAGAATCGCTTAAAGCAGGTATTTCTGAATTTCATTAAAAACGGAATTGAAGCTATGCCTAATGGTGGCGAATTACATGTTAAAACAATCATACATGATAATAATGTCCAAATTTCTATTCAAGACACAGGAGTAGGAATATCCAAAGAAAAATTAAAGAAACTAGGAGAACCTTTTTACACAACCAAGAAGAATGGTAACGGCTTAGGCTTAATGGTTAGTTTCAAAATTATTGAAAGCCATAATGGTAAGGTGTTTGTGGAAAGTGAACCTAATAAAGGAACAACTTTTAATATCTTATTACCGGCAAAAATTGCCTGAAAGCGGGGGATCTAATCTCTCGGTTTTTTTTTAATATCCAAAATTTTCATTCAAGAAAAAGACAAATATTCTTTGAAAAAGAAATCCACAATCTTATTAAATAGATTAATATGGTAATAGAGGTATTAATGTTTTTATAGGGGAGTGAAAATGGTGGGAGAAGCAAATTTTGTTAAAACGATCTGCGGTTACTGTGGTACTGGATGTGGCTTAGTCCTTGAAGTACAAGACAACAAAATCATGAAAATCCGCGGTGACAAGGAAGCACCAGTGAACAAAGGGCAAACATGTGTAAAAGGCGCATTTGCCTATGAATACGTACATGCAAAAAATAGATTAACATCTCCACTAATCCGTAAAGCAGGAAAGCTAGTTGAAACCACTTGGGATGAAGCATATCAATTCATTGCTCGTCAATTATCCAACATAAAAACTACGTGGGGTCCAGACTCGATATCCATGTTCGCTTGCGCGAGAAATACAAACGAATCCAATTTTGTAACTCAAAAATTTATGAGGGCGGTCATTAATAGTAACAATATTGATGGCTGTAACCGTACTTGACACGCCTCTAGCGTTGCCGGTCTGGCAACTGTTTTTGGAAGCGGTTCACCGACTAATACACTAGATGATATTGATCGAGCAGAAGTGTTACTTTTGATGGGTTCAAATACAACAGAGGCACACCCCATTATTGCAAATCGTATGAAAAAAGCTGCAAAATCTGGTTTGAAAATAATTGTCATAGATCCAAGGAAAATAGATATGGTAAAATCTTCCCATCGCCATTTGCAATTAAATGTGGGCTCAGATATTGCTCTTATCAATGCTTTCATTAGAGTCATCTTAAAAGAAGGTTTATACAGTCCGGAGTTTGTCCAACAGGTTACGCTTGATTTCGAGAAGTTAGAAAAGCAAGTCGAGCCTTTTACGCTGGAATACGCTGCATCGATTACAGGTTTAAATGCAGAAGACATTGCTGCAACTGCAAGAGAGTACGCCACTTCAAACGGTTCGAT
Source organism: Neobacillus sp. BF23-41 (assembly GCF_041106275.1). NCBI lineage: Bacteria > Bacillati > Bacillota > Bacilli > Caryophanales > Bacillaceae > Neobacillus > Neobacillus sp. BF23-41. The sequence goes on along the minus strand of NZ_JBGBPR010000013.1, from coordinate 105,443 downwards.
GATTGCGTACACGCTCGGGATTACGGAGCATCACTGTGGTGTAAATAATGTATTTGATATAGCAAATCTTGCATTATTAACTGGGAATATCGGTAAACCAGGCTCTGGTGTCATGCCGCTTCGAGGTCAGAATAATGTTCAAGGTGCAGGTGATATGGGCTGTTTGCCAAACCAATTAACAGGTGGAATGAGCATAGTAAATCGTGATTCCCGGGCGCGGTTTGAAAAGGAATGGAATGTTGAACTAAACCCAAGAGTGGGTGACACACAAACGAGAACTTTTGATCGGATCGAGTCGGGTGAATTAAAGGCACTTTATGTCATTGGTGAAAACCCGCTCCTTGCTGATGTTCATATGAATCATACACAAACATTGTTTGAAAAGCTTGATTTATTAATTGTTCAAGATATTTTCTTAACGGAAACAGCAAGAATGGCTGATGTTGTTTTACCAGCACGTTCATGGGGTGAGGTGGATGGAACATATACCAACACCGACCGGAGAGTTCAAAGAGTTCGCAAAGCGGTAGAACCACACCCAAATGTGAAAGAAGACTGGGAAATCCTATGTGACCTTTCTACGATTATGGGCTATCCAATTCACTATAACAACAGTGAAGAAATCTGGGATGAAGTTAGAAAACTAGCTTGGGAGATGTACGGGGGCATATCGTATGAAAGACTTGAAAAAGAGTATGGTATTCATTATCCTTGCCCAGATGAAAACCATCCAGGAACACTTATCTTGCACGAGAGGTTCCACCAAATGGAGTCGACATCAACAAAGTCATCATTTGTACCGGTAGATTATACTGCACCATTGGAACTCCCTGATGCTGAATATCCATTTACACTAACAACAGGAAGACGTTATGAATCTTACAATACACATTCTCAGACGCGTCATTATGCTGCTGGAGTTAAATTAAAACAAACAGAAGAAACTGTTGATATTCATCCAAACGATGCTGCAGCTTTAGGTATAACAGATGGTGAAGTGGTACAGGTTCGCTCGAGAAGAGGAGAACTACAGGTAAAGGCGAAGATTACCGAACAAGTAGTCCCAGGGCTCGTTTTTATGAGCTTCCACTGGAGTGAAACACCGACCAATGTCTTAACCTTAAATGAGTTTGATCCTATTTCAGGAACAGCCGAATATAAGGCTTGTGCGGTTGCAATATCGAGGATATAGAGAATTTATTTAAAGACGCAGTTTAATGACTGCGTTTTTTTATTTTTCAAAAGGCTGTTTTAAAGGTTGATTTTTAAAGCCAAGTTGATTGGAGAGGAAGGCGCGAAGACTCCTGCGGGAGGACGGGGCAGGGGAGACCCCACAGGCGCTTAGCGCCGAGGAGGCTCCCCGAACCGCCTGGAGCGGAAATCAACAGCCAAGTTTAACACAGCCTTTTACATAAAAAAACAAGCCGGATTTATCCGACTTGTTGTGTAAATGATTTAGCTGCTGTAGCTTTTCTTTGATAGAAATACCAGTTGAGTCCAAATGCCACTACATAAAAAGCAATAAAGAAGTAAAAAGCTGTAACAGGAGTGCCTGTCGCCTTAACTGACCATCCGAAAAGCTTTGGAATAAAGAATGATCCGTAGGCTGCAAATGCCGCTGAAAACCCAATTACAGGTGCTGCTTCTTTAGGAATAAAAAGGTTCGGAATCATTTGGAAAGTCGAGCCTGAACCAATACCAGATGCAACGAATAGAATTAAGAAGGATAATAAGAATCCAGCAAATTGTTTTCCATTTAGGAAATAAATAACTCCTGCAGCGCCAATTCCCATGATGACTAAAACATAGGCAGTTACCTTTGCACCCCCAAGTTTGTCTCCCATCCAACCACCAACAGGTCGTGCCGCAGCGGCAACTAATGCACCAAGAAAGGCAAGTGATATATGCTCAGGGAATTGTGATCTTAATAAAAGCGGAAATGCCGCTGAATAACCAATGAATGAACCAAATGTTGCTACATAAAGAGCTGTCATAATCCAAGTGTGTTTCCGTTTTACAATCACAAATTGTTCCGCAACTGATTGCTTTGCACCTGGTACATTATCCATCTTAAACATTGCTAAAACTGTCAAGATGACAATAGGAATCACCCAAATAAATGCTGCATTCTGTAACCAAACTTCCTGACCATTTGCCAAAACTTGTTTACCGCCAACTAATGCAAACGTTCCTGAGGTAACAATTAATGGTGTAACGAATTGAACGACAGATACACCCATGTTTCCTAAACCACCATTAATACCAAGTGCTGTCCCTTTTTCCTTTTTCGGAAAGAAGAAGCTAATATTTGCTGACGAAGATGAGAAATTACCGCCGCCTAGTCCGCAAAGGGCTGCAAGCAATAACATGATAGAAAATGTTGTTTCCGGATTTTGGACCGCAAAGCCAATACCAATCGCTGGAATTGCTAAGATTGCTGTTGAAATTACTGTCCAGTTTTTTCCGCCAATGGAACCGACAGCAAATGTGTAAACAAAGCGAAGTGTTGCACCAACTAGACCAGGAACTGCTGCAAGTGTAAATAATTGTTCTTCAGTGAAATGGAAACCGATGTCGTTAAGTCTAACGGCAACGACTGACCAAATCTGCCAAACGATAAAAGCAATCATCAATGATGGTACTGATATCCACAGATTTCGTCTTGCATGTTTTTTTCCTTCAGCGTTCCAAAATTTTTCGTCCTCAGGATTCCAATAATTAATTCGGGCCATGATATTTTCCCCCTTATTTTTTTCAATTAATAATTTACTGGTATGGTGTTTCTTGTTGTAATCACTATAAAACAATTGCAAATGTAATTTTGTGACGTACGTCACAAAAACAGTGAACGAACTGTGAACTTAAGGAGGTTGACAAAAAGTTGTAATAATTTATAACTGGTGAACGAAAAAAAGAGATCTTCCATGTGGAAGATCTCCTTTTGTTCTGCCTTTTTAGGATTTTTCGTTATCTTCATAGAACATCCCTACAAAGTTTTTTGTTTCACCTACGTCATCTTTAATGGCTGTAATAGTTAGCCATTCTCTGTAAATTTCATTGTTTTTGCGTTTGTTCCAAATATAACCTTCCCAAACCCCGTTGGTTTTTAAACTGAACCACATTTTTTTGTAAAACTCGTTGTCATGTTCACCGGATTGAAGAACGCTTGGGGTTTTACCGATTACCTCTGCTTGACTATAACCGGTGATTTTTGTGAATGCGGGATTAACGCTTTGAATAATGCCATTAACATCGGTTACACAAATACCATCTAAGGCATGGTTTACAATTTTGGCAGAAATATCCAACTTTTCTTGATAATATAGCCATACTACGATAACCAGACTTGCTAAAGAAAATTCAGATAGGGACATAAACCCAATCGCATAATGACCAGTCCAATTAAAGAGAATCGTGAGAATGATTGGCGGGAAAAAACCACCCAGTCCTCCCATGGCAGAAACAATTCCATTCACAATACCCGCTTGATTGGAAAAATATAAAGGGACTAGTTTAAAGATAGCGCCATTTCCAAGTCCCGCAAAGAAAGCAACTAATAAGCAACCAAAGGAATAAATCGGCAGTGATGGAGTAAATGACAAAAGAAATCCTGCAAAAGTTAGGCTAAAGAACACAGCCATTAAAATAAGAAAAGGATTAACTTTATCGCCTAACCATCCACCTAGGGGTCGAAAAAAGGTTGCCAAAGCAATAAAACCTGCTGTCCGGAGTCCTGCATCGACTTTATCTAATTCAAAGTGATTAACTAAAAACGATGGTAAATAAATGGTGAAAGCAACGAAGGAACCAAACGTGATAAAATAAAATAAACTTAGAAACCAAAGTTTTGGATTTTTATATACCTCTTTGATTTGTTCAAGTAAGGAAATGTGAACTTTTCGTTCCTTTTTGTCCCCAAATATAAAATTTAAAAGCGCAAAGATTAATACAACAATCAGGAAGATTTTAATGGTGTTTCTCCATCCATAGGCGGTAGCAAGTACGGGTGCTGAAAAGGATGTAATTGCCGTACCAATATTTCCTGCTCCGTAAATTCCGTTAATAAACCCATGCTTTGTTTTTTCATAATACTTGGGAAGGGAGGTAACACCGATGGAAAAGACAGCACCGCCAATCCCTAGTAAAAATCCTCCTAAGATTAATGTTAATAAGGAATTAGCGTAGCTTAACAATGCAATTGGTATGAGCAGTATAATAAAGCTGATTGTAAATAAAATTCGAGCGCCATAGCGATTGGTCCAGTACCCTATCGGAACTCGAAGCAGTGAACCGAGGATAACAGGGACCGCCGTAGCCCAGGCAATTTGAGATGAAGAAAGTTGGATATCTACTTTAATAAACGGCATTAGTGATGATATCAGTACCCAAACCATAAAACCTGCTACCAGACTTCCAGTTTGTATAAATAGTTGTTTTGACCCTTGTTTCATTACAATCCCCCTTCAATTCCCATGCTATTTTATTATTTCCTCAAAAAGTCGTTACATATTAAGAAAGAGTGTTTATGAACATGGAAAATTTTACTTCTTGTATTATAGAACAACATTTAGTCAATCTACAGTGAGTTATGACACACATTTGACACACTCATGGTAAAAATTTTTCTAAGGTGTACCAATTTACATCTTTAATTTACATGTTTTGTTCGAAGTGTATATTTTTCCTGTATTATAGATTTACGAATATTTAAAATAGAGGCATGAACAAGGAGAAAAAAATTAAGATCATAGATAACACATGATTATTAATTGATTGTTAAAAATAACATCAAAGTGGTAAGGGAGAAAACTATGCTGCGCAAAAAAATAATTCTAGATCCTCCAAAGATTCTTGTTCTAGGTTTTGGTTTGATCATATTACTAGGTACATTTCTACTAACCATGCCGGTTTCGACTACAAATGGGCAAGGTTTGTCTTTTTTAAACGCACTGTTCACTGCAACCTCTGCAACATGCGTAACAGGTTTAGTTGTCGTAGATACCGGGACCACATTTACAATATTCGGTCAAGTGGTTATTTTATGTATGATTCAAGTCGGTGGACTTGGATTTATGACGTTTGCAACGTTTTTTGCCTTCCTATTAGGGAAGAAAATATCTTTAAAAGAAAGGCTTCTACTTCAAGAATCATTAAATAATTTATCAATGGAGGGGATTGTACGGCTAGTAAGACGAATTTTAATTTTTACAGCGGTGATTGAGATACTTGGTGCTGTGCTTTTATCTTTCCGTTTTTCCTTTGACATGCCGATAGGAAAAGCGATTTATTATGGGATTTTCCATTCAATTTCCAACTTTAACAATGCGGGATTTGACTTAATGGGGGAGTTTCATAGTTTAACGAGTTATGTGAACGATCCAACAGTTACGTTGACCGTTAGTGCATTAATTATCTTAGGTGGGATCGGCTTTATCGTTATGAACGAACTTTTTGAATATCGTGTTTTAAAACGGCTATCATTACATACAAAGATTGTCTTAATGACGAGCAGCGTTTTAATAGTAGTAGGTACAGCTGGTATATTCCTGCTTGAATATTCCAATGGTTTAACGCTAAAACCATTGTCGTTTTCAGGGAAAATCCTAGGGTCATTATTCCAATCTGTTACGGCAAGAACAGCGGGGGCTAACACATTAAATATCGGTGATCTAACTCAATCATCATTATTATTAATTGTGTTACTCATGTTTGTTGGTGCATCGCCTGGGTCGACAGGCGGGGGGATCAAAACCACCACTTTTACAACGCTCATTGGAGCTGTTTGGTCACAAATTCGCGGGAAAGAGGATGTTATTTTTTACCGTCAGCGGATTGAATATGAAACGATTTATAAAGCATTAACCGTCACATTTAGTGGGTTATTTCTCGTAATGATAATGACTCTCATTTTAACCATTTCTGAACACGGACAAGATTTGTTAACAATAGTATTTGAGGTAACTTCTGCCTTTGCAACAGTCGGGCTATCGATGGGATTGACACCAGAATTATCATCACTTGGCAAGGCATTAATAATTTTTACTATGTTTGCTGGCAGGGTAGGACCATTAACTATTGCTTATGCGGTGACTATACGCAGAAAACCTGATGCATTCCGGTATCCGAAGGGAAAAATCACGATTGGGTAGTTTTTTACACCAAGGAGGTACAAGGAGACAGTGGCTAATCAATATGCAGTGATTGGATTAGGTAGGTTTGGACTAAGTATTGCCAATAAGTTATATGAATCTGGGCAGGAAGTGCTTGGAGTGGATGTGAATGAGGAACGAGTTGAAGAATCCCATCCATTCGTTACTCATTCCGTGATTGCCGATTCAACCGAAGCTGAGGCATTAAAATCGATCGGGATCCGTAATTTTGATACAGTTATTGTAGCAATCGGAAACGATATTCAGGCAAGTATTCTATCTGTTTTATTATTGAAGGAACTTGGTGTAAAAAAGGTGATTGCCAAAGCATTAAATAAACTACATGGTCAAGTATTAAAAAAGGTTGGGGCAGACTGGGTCGTCTTTCCTGAGCGAGATATGGGAATTCGAGTCGCCCATCAGCTGTTATCACCTAATGTCTTAAATTTTATTGAGATATCGAAGGATTATAGTGTAGAGGAAGTAAAAATCCCCGATAGGATGATGGAAAAAACCTTAAGGGAGCTAGATTTAAGGGCAAAGTTTAATTTGAGCGTCATCGCGATTCGGCATGAAGATGAAATTAACATTTCACCATCTCCTGATGAAAAAATTATTTACGGTGATGTACTAGTAGTAATCGGTGAAAATTGCGATTTGGAAAAATTCGCTAATTTAGAATAAGAAACAAACCCCTGGTATATAGACTAGGGGTTTGAATGATTTTTTGTTAATGGGATAGGAGAGATGAGAGATGAACTTTCAAGAAAAAGATACATTGGATGAAAGAATAGAGTTAATGAGAATACTTTCAAAACAATTCCTATTACGAGCACCTCAGGTAGATATAGAAGGTAGTTTCCCGTTTGCAAATATTCAGGATCTGAAAAATACAGGTTATACGGCATTAACTGTTCCCTCAAGGCATGGTGGAGAGGATATCTCACTTTATGAACTTATTCGACTCCAAGAAACGATTGCGGAAGGTGACGGGGCAACAGCACTTTCGATTGGATGGCATATGGGAATTATTATGAATCTAAATGAAAAAAGCTCTTGGGATGAGTCGATCTTTAAGTATCTATGTAAACAAGTGAAAAATGGAGCATTAATAAATAGTGCTCAAAGTGAACCAAAGACTGGTAGTCCTACACGAGGCGGCAGACCGGAAACTACTGCAGAAAAAAGTCAGAATGGCTGGGTTATTAAAGGGAGAAAAACATTTACTACCATGTCACCCGTCCTAGATTACTTTATAGTTAGTGCAACAATCAAAGAGACCAATGAAGTGGCCAATTTTGTAATTCCACGATCTACAAAAGGAGTGGTTATTGAGGAAACTTGGGACAGTATCGCGTTAAGAGGAACAGGGAGTCATGACTTAATTTTGGATAATTGTTTGGTAGATGATGAATATCTTGTGGAAAAGTTTAGTTCGAACGGAAAAAGAGCGAATGGATGGCTACTTCATATTCCAGCATGTTATCTGGGCATAGCAAAAGCGGCCCAAAGTTATGCTATTCAATTTGCTAAGGAATATTCTCCGAATAGTATTGTTGGACCAATTATCGATTTACCAAATGTTCAGCAAAAACTTGGAGAGATTGAGTTGAAATTAATGCAGTCCGAGTATTTCTTATATGGGGTTGCAAAACAGTGGGATCATTCAAACGATCAAGCTAGGGAAAAAATGGGGGCTGCTTTAGGTGCAGCAAAATTAACTGTTACCAATAACGCAATCGAAGTTGTTGATTTAGCAATGAGAATCGTAGGTGCAAAAAGTCTTTCATTGAAAAATCCGTTACAGCGGTATTATCGAGATGTAAGAGCAGGCCTTCATAATCCACCAATGGATGACATGACGATACAATTATTAGCCAAGGATAGTATATTAAACCACTAACAAAATTTGGATGAGTAAAGACCATCTTTTCAATGAAAAGATGGTCGAAAAAATTATTCTTCGATAAGTTCTCCGATTTCTACAACTGAACGTTCTTCTAATGGGCCTCGTAAATGTACTGTTGCTGTCTGTCCATCTTCATTTAATTGGTCAATCCAAACCGATGTACCATTATATTTTACTTCTATATCTGCAGATGATGACAAAATTTGTTTTACACGGTTAATATTCATTATATTCACTCCTATAAAATAGTCATTTAAAGATCTTCATTTCATTCCAATAAAATACATTCGCAACCGCTTTCTTCTATTATATAATTGGCATTAATAATTCTTAAGGGTAGTTGATATGTATACCATTGATAGTTCCTGGCTCGTCATCATCAACCAAGCTATTAAGATAATTTTCAAGCTCGACTTGGAGATCTTTTGGAGCGCCAGGCTTTAAATGCCAATTTCCTGGTTCATCAACAAAATATGTGCTTTTTGTAAATTCAGGCCTAATTCTGGGCATCGTATTCTCCTTTTAAAATTTTTCTACATTCCTCTGTGTATATGCTATCCAATGTTTAAGGAGTTCATTCAAGTAATCTTTCTACTTACCGTCTGTTAAAGATAAGTCTATATTCATATTGCTCCTTCATACGTTCGGGTTTATGATATGTAGAAATGATGACTCAAGGATTGTTCCGACTAAGATATAATTTATGGAGGAATAGAAAATCTAACAAGAAAAAAATTTGAAACTAAATAAAACTTATTTCGTCTTATATTATTGAAGATTGAAAACAGTCATGTCCCAAAGAGAACGGACATAAAAATAAAAGGTATATCTCAATTTTTAAGAAATGACCAAGCTGTGAAAGGTAATGATTTTGCTTGCCCGAGATGGCTGGGAAAAGTGTAGAATGTTGTAGAAAAGTATAAATAAAAAAAGCAAGATTTATGTTTTTATTTTTTAAAGAAATGTGATATAGTGATTGAGGTTCGTTTACCGAAGCTTAATTGGTAAGTGAGAGGAGAATTTAAAGATGAATAAAATTAGACTACCAAAAACATTAACCAATAGTCATATTACATTCTTTATAGCGGCCGTTTTATTATTTTGGATCAAAACCTATGCTGCATATCAAATTGAATTTAACTTAGGTATTGAAAATAGCCTACAGAAGTTTTTGCTTTTAATAAATCCATTAAGTTCAGCACTTTTCTTCTTTGGATTTGCCCTGCTTTTTAAAAAGCATTCAAAATTGATTATGATATTAACAAATTTTCTATTATCATTCTTATTGTATGCAAATATTGCCTATTATCGCTTTTTTAATGATTTCATTACGGTTCCGGTTCTAATGCAAACCAAAACAAACGCTGGTCAACTTGGCGACAGTGCACTTTCATTAATGTCTCCGTTTGACATTTTTTATTTTACAGATATGTTTATTTTAATCGCGTTAGCATTAACCGTATTCAAAAAAGTTACGGTAACGAACAGAAAGACCTTTAAGATTGTTCTATTATTTTCAATTACTACTTTTCTATTTAATTTAGGTTTAGCAGAAAAGGATCGTCCGCAGTTACTTTCACGTTCTTTTGACCGAAATTATTTAGTAAAATACCTTGGAGCGTATAACTTTACCATTTATGACGTCATCCAAAATATAAAATCATCAAGTCAGCGGGCTTTAGCGGATAGCAGTGATATTACAGATGTTGAGAACTATCGTAAAGCAAACTATGCTGCGCCAAATCCAAAATATTTTGGTAAAGCAAAAGGTATGAACGTAGTTTATATTTCGATGGAATCCTTTCAAAGCTTTATGATTGATTATAAAATGCCTAACGGACAAGAAGTAACACCATTTTTGAATTCATTAGCACATGACAATAATACCTTCTATTTTGATAATTTCTATCATCAAACAGGACAAGGGAAAACATCGGATGCCGAATTTCTAATGGAAAATTCATTATATCCAATGGCACAAGGTGCTGTTTTTGTTAACAAAGCCCAGAACACTTATCAAGCTATGCCTTCTATTCTAAAAGGACAGGGATATAGTTCTGCTGTGTTACACGGGAACTATAAGACGTTCTGGAATCGAAATGTTATCTATAAAGCATTTGGATACGATCAATTCTTTGATGCAGAATACTACAGCATGTCAGATGAAAATACAAAAAACTATGGAATGAAAGATAAACCTTTCTTTAAAGAATCTATTCCATTACTTGAAAGCTTAAAGCAGCCGTTCTATACAAAGTTCATTTCACTATCTAATCATTTCCCATTTGAAATGGATCCGGAAGATACTGATTTTCCTGCTGGAGATTACGGTGATACGGTTGTAAACCAATATTTCCAATCTGCAAACTATATGGATCAGGCATTTGAGCAATTCTTTAATGATTTAAAAGCTAATGGTATGTATGACAATACAATAATTGTCATGTATGGTGACCATTACGGAATATCTGAGAACCATAATGATGCAATGGCGAAGGTTATGGGTGTGGACGAAATTACACCTGCAATCAATGCAAAATTACAGCGTGTACCATTATTTATTCACGTACCAGGTGTAAAGGGTGGAATTCAACACCAAGTTGGCGGGGAAGTCGATGTCCGTCCAACAGTGCTCCATTTATTAGGTATTGATACGAAAGATTATATGGAATTTGGTTCAGATTTACTTTCTAAACAACACCGTAATTGGGCATTATTTAGAAACGGTGACTTTGTAACATCTGAGGCTATTCAAATTAATGAAAAATGTTACTCCTCTTTAACAGGTGAGTTATTAGATGATAGTACTACATGTAAGGATGTAGATAGCAAAGTTAATACAGAGCTAAATATGTCCGATGAAATAGTTTACAAAGATCTGCTGCGGTTCTATAAGCCAGAAGGATATACACCGATCAATCCTAACGATTATGAATATCTAGGACCAAAAGTTGACAAAGTAACAGAAGAAAAGTAACAAGGTCAAAGAGAGAGGAGCATTAACTTCTCTCTTTTTATTTTGTTACAATAGATAAAGTAAATAATTTAAAGGGGCACTATCTATGAACAACAGAATTCTCCAATTAATAATATCGTTTATCTTAATTATTCCTATCATTCTCTTAGGGTGTTCTAGTAGCGAACCATCTTTACAGAAAAGTGACTCTAAAACTTCCTCTGTTGTAAAAAACAATGAAGTTCATACGAATGAAACGAGCGATCCAAAGACACCTTCACTCTCTCAAACAGAAGTACCTCAATCGAAAACCGGTAATAAGAAATTACTTCCCGCAACTATCGTCAAGAATGTCGATGGTGATACTATTAATGTTAACCTTAATGGGAAGATAGAAAAGGTAAGAATGCTCTGTGTGGATACACCTGAGACACATCATCCCCGCTTAGGGGTACAGCCATTTGGACCAGAAGCCTCCGAGTATACAAAGGAAATTCTCTCCGTTGGTACTAAAGTTGAAATTGAACCTGGAATTGGAGACGGACGTGATAATTATGGGCGCCTACTTGCCTATATTTATGTTAATGGAAAAATGTTTAATGAAATGCTGTTGGAAAAAGGCCTTGCTCGTGTGGCCTATATTTATGCTCCGAACACCCAATATGTTGATGAATTTTATGCGATTCAAAAGAAAGCACAAGAAAAAGGTGTAGGAATCTGGTCGATTGAAAATTATGCTCAAGTGGATGGGTATAATACTGAAAATGTCAAAGAAACGGAAGAAACAGGAACAAATTCAAAAGCATCTTCAGGGAACAACTATCAAAATAACCCAAGTGATGATCAAGAATCAAACTTAGATTGTAAAGGGAAGATCAAAGGGAATGCGAATTCTCATATCTATCATGTACCCGGCGGTAGTTTTTACGACTCCACCACCGACAACATCGTTTGGTTTTGTTCAGAAAAAGAAGCGCAGGATGAAGGGTACAGAAAGTCAAAACGCTAATATCATTTGTTTAAAAGAAGCGGAGGGCCTTCGAATGCCTTCTGTTTTTTTATATAAAAAAATAGCCATGTACCATTTGTTATCATATAATAAATGAAATATATTATTTTGAAAAAGTTAGGAGAGATCGCATGAGAGACGTTACCTTATTGAATATATTTGAACATCATATTGCCCAAAAATATTTGAACCGTTCTGGTCTTGCCCATGCGATTGCTGTAGCCTACCATGCCTTTCAATTAGGAAAGGAGCATCAACTGGATGTTGACATTGCTGCAAAAGCAGGGCTCCTCCATGACATGGGGCATTATACATGGTATAAAAATGGAAAATGGGATTATGACTTATACAAGCAAAATGACATTCACCCAATTAAAGGGGCTGAAAGGGCTCACAAGCTCCTGATTCGTCTTGGTGAAAATCCAATCAAAGCTAAGACGATTGCACTCGCCATTTTATTTCATACTGACTCCTTTCTACCATCAAACGATATCGTTCGGACACCATTACAACAAATTGTTAAATGGGCCGACGAAAAGGATGAGGAAGAAGGCGGCATGCACCATTACCGAACCATTGAATATGAACGTGCAAAACAAAGCATTATCCGCCTAGACGAATGGATCGACAAAAAAGGTGAATAAAGAAAAGGCGGTGCAAATGCACCGCCTTTGTTCAATTAAATTACTTCCTAGTAAAGCCTTCTTCTTGCAAAAACGCCTCAGCTTCCTCATATGTATCAAAGGTAGCATCAAGGTTTAACCCAAAATAGATATTCCAGGATTCATTTTCTTCAACTAGAATCAGGGCATTATTTTCACTATCCACCCAGCGCTCCTCTTTTGAATCTCCAATAATGGCTTCTTCAGCCGCCGTTTTTTCGACTGATGATAGGGATTGAATCGATTGTTTTAACAATTTACGAAGTTGGTCTTCGGAGAAATCACGGATATTGACCATTCCTTTTTCATCCGTATCATAATTGTCCAGCTGTCCAGCATAAACAAATCCATTCCCATTTGGGTGTAAGTGATAAACAATGTTTTTCTTATCAGAGATACTGCCTTCGAACTGAAAATTGACTCGTCCAAGTGAAACATTTTTTCTTTCCAACTCTGAAAATGATTCGATAATCGATAATTTTTCATTATATGTAAGCATAGTTTCCTCCGTCTATTTAAGTAAATCCTCTTACATCATACAGATATTTTACCCAAACGTAAAATCTTTAAAAAAAAGTGTTGCAGAGTTCATGTTTTTTTGAGAATATATTGAAAATATTGAGTAATTGTGTAAAATTACACTATAGAGGAAAATTTTGTATGATCGCCATTTTGGTATGATTGTGGGGAGATTTCATGGATTCGAATATAAGAGAAGAGCAGAGGAAAATTTTTAGAAAAGAGTTATTCACTTTACGTGAAGAAGGGTACCTTTCTGAGGCAATTGTCGACACCGTAGCAAGGGCACATTATCAATATCATATGGATTTATTAGAAATGGAGGCAAAACCCCCATCCACTGAAAATAATACGCCAATTAAAAAAGCTGCACCGCCAAAACTGCAAAAAGTGAAAAAAACGTTAACACCAGAAGAAATCCGTGAAAGGAATATTACCTGGTTATTAAACATTGGGGTAATCTTTTTATTAATTGGTGGATTGTTTGTTGCGACGAGTAATTGGGAATCAATGACAAGTTTCATGAAAAGTGGATCAATAGCAATTGTTGCCTTATTATTTTACGGTATTGCTTTTTTAACGAAGAAAATATTAAAAATTGAAAAGACGGCCTTTGCCTTCATTGTTCTTGGAAGTTTGTTTTTGCCAATTTTTATCCTATCGCTTGGATGGTTTGGGTTATTAGGACCATATTTATCAATATCCGGGGAGGGACGTTATCTACTCGGAACGCTCGGGAGTTTCCTGCCAATTATTGTTTACTATTTATTTGCAAAGAACTTAGTTTCTAGATTATTTGTTTGGTTTACCTATGTCTCATTAAGCATAGGAACTGCCTTTCTCTTAGCCAGCTTCCATCTGAAAATTGATTTCTTTTACCTAGGTTTGATGGTTTTTAATACTATCTTTATTTTTGTATATCATCAGTTAAAACACAAGGAATCATTCAAATTATTTACGAATGAATTTATTCCGTACGTCCAAGTAAATCTTGTTCTTTGTACCTTATTTATGCTTTTTTTATACGATAATGAGGTATTATACAGCTTCAACCTGCTGTTAACAGCGATTATTTATTTATCAATGATGTATGTGAGCGGTCGAAAAGAATATCATTTCATTTTTAGTGTCATGATCGTTTATGGTGCCTATCAGTTAATTGAGCATAGCTTCCTCGATAGTTTTGGGGCGATTGTTTATGCATTAATTGGATTTGGGATTGTATTCGTTCCAAAGGCAATGGATGATAAATTCGCATTAAATAAAGCCTTCCAATATACAAGTGCAGTAATCTCAGGTTTAGCGTTTATTTACATTAGCCTGGAAGGAATTCTCCTTCGTGCAGGCAATCCATCGATTGTGCTTATGCTTGCTTATTTTATCATTGCAGTTAACTTTATTTATTTATCCTCTCAAGGTTCTAGACGATTATTTCCGTATTTAAGCGCAGTATTTGCAGCTTCTGGCATTTATGAAACGATTGCATTAGTAAGCCGGCCTTTCGATATGGTCAATTTTTCTCTTCAGTTGTCTTTAGCAGGTTTTATCCTATATTTTGGGTTAGGCATTTCGCTACTTTCAAAGTACGTAAAGATCATTCAGACTGCCTCCAGAGATGTCGGCTTATCGATAATGGTGCTAGCAATTTTGTCTGCAATCTCTTGGTTATTATGGTGGGAACTAGGCGTTATGTTATTACTATTGGTGGTTGCTGCCTTTCTACTGTATAAGAAGGAAACAAGGATTTATCTTCAGGAGGCCGCTTTATGGAGTATTCCTGGTTTACTTGGTCTTTCCATCGTAGCTTTTGGAGAAGAAATTAATACAAATTTTTCTGTTTATCTTAAGGAATATGGTTATGCAATTAATTTTGCGGCTGGGGCAATCATGGTTTTATTATTAAGTTTTGTATGGAAAAAAGTTGGGGAAAAGGAATTAGGTTGTATATCGTTATATACCTCACAGGTACTTTATACATTTGCCATTTTCCATGCTTTGCTAAGTCCGATAAACCAATTATGGGTTCAGCCGCTTGTTTTGTTGGTTGGAATTGCCATGTATTTTTATTTATATAAAAAAGTTGGTACGAAGTGGGTTCCTTTTATTGTAAGTATCTCAGTACTGCTTTCGTATTTTTCGATTATCCAAGCTATTACGCTTAAATTTTCATTAAGTCATTCAATTAATTCACTAATTGCTTCAACAAGTGCAGTGGTCATGCTTCTAATCGCTTATCTCAATCAGAAAAATGACTTGAATCTTTCCATTGCCTTTGCATGGGTTGGACACAGCATTTATCCACTAGCGCTATGCTTCACATGGTTTGCATATCAGACAGACTCGATTTATAGCTTTATCTTGGCAGTGTTTGTATATGCTTTTAGTACAAAGTTTACTAAGGTAGAATGGAAGATAAAAGTTTTTCTTTATGGGAGCTTTACGTCCCTCTACTTTATTGTTTCAACTGGGTTAGATCAATTAATCAATCGATATTTTGGAAACTATGAGTTCCCAATCACTAGCGGTTTCATTCTTCTATTTGCATTTTTCGCTAAGGATGAATTTAAGAAACGGACAGCTTATTATTTCGTGCCATTTTCAACAATCGGAATGGTGTTTACATTAATTACCTATCCGTTTGATTTGCTGCCGTATCTTGTCACGCTTGCCTATATTGTTGGGACACTGTTTTATATGCATAAAATCAAATGGGATCTTCTAGGGGTCATCCCATTACTCTTAGCATTTATTGCAACGATTGAATACTCTTATCTTGGTGAATTAGATGAACTCGATAAAATGATTCTGTCTGGCGGCTTAGGGATTGTTCTTTTGATTATTGGCCAATTCGTTTATAAAAAGCTAGTTGAATATGGACCGAACATTCAGCAAACAAAATTCGATGGATTTACGCTAGTTTCATTCATGTTTTTCGCTTTTATGTACAGTTTCGAGAATCAATACATCTGGTGTCAGGCACTGCCTGGATTGCTTATTTCAGCTTCCTTTTTGCTGCAAAGGAAAAGGGTGCCTGCTAGGTTCTCTGTCTTTTTGACAATACTTGGTGGAGCCTATTTGTTACAACCATACTATTCCATAATCGCTATGCTTCATATTCCGTCATTATGGGAACGTGAAGTGATTGTCCTTCCGTTTATAATTCTAATCATTTTCATTCGACGTTGTTTAAAGGGAAGATATTCTGATATAACGAAGGCTGTTCAATGGGGAGTCCTAATAATCGTATCCCTATTATTAATCCAAGATGGTTTAGCAAGCAACACGATTTATGATGCAATCATTTTAGGAACACTTTCATTGGTAGCGATGATGGCAGGTATGTTCCTGCAAATTAAATCCTATTTCTTTGTTGGGGCTGGTGTATTATTATTAAATGTCTTCCTGCAAACTAGACCGTACTGGGGGAATATGCCCTGGTGGTTCTATTTATTAATTGCTGGTCTTATCTTGATTACCGTAGCAAGCTTTAATGAATGGAATAAGCAAAAAGTAAATAAAGGTGAATCGACCTTTATCACCAGTTTCAAGGAAAAAGTAATTGATAAAATGAAAAAGTGGGACTAAAGGGGAAAGACGACTGCATTTAATTTTCATTGAATAAAAACATAAAGTTAGTTATAATAGTAATAATTAAAAAAATTATTTATTGTTTTTGGAGGAGCCTGTCACCAAGGGATATCTATGTCCCGTGGTCGACAGGCTTTTTTTGTTTTCTCCCAAAAAGGGTCTGATTTTTATTAAGCAGACCCTTTAATTTTTTACGAAGGAAAGGTGATTGGATGGAATTAATTTTTGAATTAGCGATTATTTTATTTGCATCTAAGATTGCTGGGGATATTTGCGTTAAATTAGGTCAGCCCTCGGTTCTAGGGAAGTTGTTAATAGGGGTTATTTTAGGTCCAGCTGTGTTAGGCCTCGTTTCAGATACGAAAACATTGGCAGACCTAAGCCAAATTGGTGTCATCTTGTTAATGTTTATAGCAGGTATGGAGACTGATTTAAATGAATTTAAACGCACGTGGAAGGCATCAACCTTCGTTGGAATCAGTGGAATCATTGTTCCTTTAGTTTCAGGTTACTTAGCAGGAATTTTGATGAATATGACAACATTTGAAGCCTTATTTTTAGGATTATTACTTTCTGCAACAAGTGTAAGTATTTCCGTTCAAGCACTTAAAGAGTTAAATAAGATGAAATCTAAAGAAGGGACCGCGATTTTAGGGGCTGCCGTCATTGATGATGTTCTTGTGATTATCGCCCTGGCCTTTTTAATGAGTATGGCCGGTGGAGAAGTGAATTTAAGCATGATGATTATTAAAAAGGTACTCTTTTTCATGGTTGCGATTTTAGTAGCTTGGAAGGTGGTTCCATGGGTTTTAAAGAAATTTGCTCCATTAAAGGTCACAGAACCGCTCGTCACGGGTGCATTAATCATTTGCTTCCTGTTTGCCTATGCAGCTGAAATTACAGGTATTGCGGCGATTATAGGGGCGTACATCGCTGGGGTTGCTATTAGTCAAACAGAATTTAAACTTAAAATATTTGAGAAAGTGGAAACGATCAGCTATTCCATTTTTGTACCTATATTTTTTACCTCGATAGGGGTGGCAGTAAGCTTTGACGGAATATCGAAAAATTTCGGGCTAATTATCGGTTTTAGCATCCTAGCCATTTTAACCAAGTTAATCGGTGCTGCATTGGGAGCAAAAATAGCTCATTTTTCCTGGAAGAGTTCACTTGGAATTGGAGCTGCTATGGTTTCACGTGGAGAAGTTGCCTTAATTATTGCCTCGATTGGTTTGGAGACAAAATTAATCAGTCAGGAATTATTTGCTGTTTTAGTGGTAGTAGTACTAGTTACTACCATCGTTACACCCCCAATGATGAAGTATTTTTTCAGTGAAGGTAATAATCAAACAGAAATGAAAAAAACAGTATTTAGTAAAGTGGAAATTTAGTTAATAAAATCCAGCCAAATCAAATTGGCTGGATTTTTGGGGTATTATGAAACTGATATTAATGTTTTTTCATTCGAGTGCTTCCCAACATTTTTTAAGCCAATGATGCCTTTTTATGAAAAATTAGTGAAATATATCATACTTTCACTATTTATAAACAAATAAGTACTAGAACTTTTCATATTTTTTTGATTGATTTGAGAAAGTACCCCCATTATTTTGGTGGAATAGTCGAATTATCTTTCAAACAAAAAACTTACTAAATTCAGGAGGTTAGAAATGGGAACCGTGATCATTGATATCGACAAATTACTAGAAGCAACGTCAAATCTAACATCTGAGAAAAGCAACAATAAAATGAAAAAAGTTGAAATTGACCTCTTACTTGAAAATACCCGTGATTGGTAAAAATAATATTATCCAGATAGTTTTCTAGAATGCCTTCCATTTAAAAGAAGGCATTTTTTGTTGTTTAAAAAGAAAATGAGGTATTTTAATAATGTCAAGATTCCCTATTAAATTATGCTGCTTTAAAGCGAAAAAATATTTTACGCATTTCTATTGCTTTTCGTGCAAAAAAATACTAGAATAATTTTTAATATATTAAATTTTATGAAAATTAGTATTTTATTATTTAAGGGGGATTTAGCTAGATGAAGAAAAAAGTTAAAGCATTGTCGATTGCCTTAGCAGGAATGATGTTGCTTGCAGGCTGCGGAAGTAAAGAAAAAGCAGGGGGTTCTGAAAAAGAAGGAGCGGATAAGGAGTTCAAAGTTGGAATTACCCAGTTTGCCCCACACCCATCTCTAGACGCTGCGACAGAAGGCTTTAAAAAAGCCTTAAAGGATAAAGGGATTAAGGTAAGCTATGATGAACAAAATGCTCAGGCAGATATGAACAACACTCAAACAATTGCCAATAATTTTGTCGGTGACAAAGTGGATTTAATTTTTGCTAATGCCACTCCAAGTGCAACGGCAGCATTGAATGCAACAAAGGATATTCCGATTATCTTTACATCGGTGACAGATCCTGTGGGTGCAGGTTTGGTAGAGGCTTTTGATAAACCAGGGAAAAACATTACTGGTACAACCGATAACCATCCAGAAGCAACCAAAAAAACAATTAGCTTTATTACGGACGAAGTGAAAGCAAAAAATATTGGTGTGATCTATAACTCTGGTGAACAAAATTCAGTGGTTCAGGTGAAAGAAGTTAAGAAAATTGCTGAAGAGAAGGGTGCTAAACTTGTTGAAGTATCTGTTTCAACTACAGCAGAAGTGAAGCAGGCAGCTGAATCATTAGTTGGCCGTGTTGATGCGATTTATGTTCCAACTGACAATACCGTAGTTACTGCTCTTGATACGGTTATTGCCGTTGCAAACAGCAAAAAAATTCCACTTTTCGTTGGTGAACTTGATTCCATGAAAAAAGGAGCCGTTGCTGCCAGCGGGTTCAGCTATTTCGATCTTGGCTATCAATCTGGTTTAATGGCTGCTGATATTTTAAGCGGGAAGAAGAAGGTATCTGAAATTCCAGTAGAACTTCCAAACAGCTTAAAACTTGTCATTAATACGAAGGCTGCTGAAGCTCAAGGCTTAACAGTAAATGAAGCTTGGAAAAGTTTAGGCGAGTTTTTCGAAGGTAAATAAAATAATATTGATCATGATGGAGCCTTCGTTTGAAGGCTCCATCCATGAACCAAACATTAGCTTGAAAATAGGTTATTGCATCTTAGAAGCAGGCTTAATGATTTAAAGAAAGGATGATCTCAATGTTTACAGCCATATTTGGATCATTTGAAGCAGGTATTATCTATGCGATTATGGCACTAGGCGTCTATCTTTCCTTTCGTATTCTGGATTTTCCAGATTTAACGGTGGATGGGAGTTTTGTGACGGGGGCAGCAATTTCAGCTGTAATGATTGCGAATGGAACCGATCCATTTTTAGCAACAATCATGGCGTTATTCGCCGGTTTTGCAGCTGGATGTATGACAGGTCTTCTCCATACATTTGGAAAGATTAATAACTTGCTTTCCGGAATTTTAATGATGATTGCACTTTATTCAATAAATCTTCGAATCATGGGACGCTCAAATATCCCATTATTAAATACAGATACAGCTTTTACGAAAATTAGTGGATTTTTTGAAAAGACAGGAATTGATTCATTTTTAAATAACATTCTCTCCATGGTGGGTCTTGGCGACAGCTTGCCTGAAACATGGGGAATTCTTATTTTTATGATTATCGTAACATTTGTGATTAAATTCTTTACCGATCTGTTTTTGAAAACCGAAATTGGGCTTGCCGTCAGGGCTACGGGAGATAATAAACGGATGATTCGCAGCCTTTCTGCTAATACCAACCTCCTTGTTGTGCTTGGCTTAGGTCTTTCAAATGCTCTTGTAGCTTTCTCAGGTGCTCTGATCGCCCAGCAAGGTGGATTTGCAGATGTGGGTATGGGGATTGGGATGATTGTGATTGGTCTAGCCTCCGTTATTATTGGTGAAGCCTTATTTGGTACAAAAACGATTGCTAGGACCACTTTCGCTGTTATTGGCGGATCGATTATTTATCGAATTGTTGTTACCTTAGCATTACGAGTGGATTTCTTGGATCCTGGTGATATGAAGCTGATTACTGCTCTCATTGTTATTCTTGCTCTTACTACTCCAAAGATTATTGAAAGTTCCAAAGAGAGAAAGCGGAAAGCCCGCAGAAGATCTGAGAGATCAAACATCATGCAGACTTCTGGCCAAGTGAAGGGGGACAATCATGTTACAATTAAATCAGATTCATAAGATATTTAATGAAGGGACACCTGATGAAAAAATCGCCATTGATCATGTGAACCTAACCCTTCAGCCTGGTGATTTCGTAACAGTAATTGGCAGTAACGGGGCGGGGAAATCAACCTTAATGAATATCATTTCAGGTGTATTAATCCCGGATGTAGGGGAAGTACAGATTGGCGGAAAAAATGTCACTAGTATGTCAGAGTTTAAACGGTCAAAAATGATCGGACGTGTTTTTCAGGATCCAATGGCCGGTACGGCTCCAAGTATGACGATTGAAGAAAATCTTGCCATGGCTTATTCTCGGAATAAAATGAGAACACTTCGACAAGGAGTTACAAAAAAGCGACGTGATTATTTTCGTGAGGTATTGGAATCCCTGCATCTGGGCCTCGAGAACCGCCTAAGTGCAAAGGTAGGCTTGTTATCCGGGGGAGAACGTCAAGCTCTATCCCTGTTAATGGCTACCTTCACAGAGCCTTCCATCCTCCTTCTTGATGAACATACGGCAGCACTTGACCCATCAAGAGCGGAATTAATTACGAACTTAACGAGAGAAATTGTCGACAAATATAAACTGACCACATTAATGGTTACTCATAACATGCAGCAAGCCATTGATTTAGGCAATCGATTAATCATGATGGATAAGGGCCAAATTATTTTAGAGGTCAATGAGGAAAATAAGAAACAATTAACAATTGAAGGTTTACTTATGGAGTTTAAAAGGATACGTGGGGTACAAATGTCAAGTGATCGTGCCATTCTTTCCTAATGGGAAAAAATTTTTTTTGAGTGTCTATTTTAGATTTGCTTTTATAAAAAGTATTTCCAATATCATTTAAGGAGAAACTGCCTGTTTTGGGCAAGTTTCTTTTTGTATTTTGGGAAATAATTCAAAGATATCTAAATTTCTTTAGTACAAAAAAGCGTTATTGCTTTACTTCCCATCCTTGAAAGGACAAGATTCTTTCATTTAGAATTAATTTAGAATATTATTACTTTTAAACTAATGGGGGTTTCTAAATGAAAGAAAATAGAGTAAGGGCAGACCAATTGGTTGATGATTTTTTCCCCGTTCGAGATGTTGATTATATTGAAATTTACACAGGGAATGCCAAGCAGGCATGTCACTTTTTTTGCACTGCCTTTGGATTTCAACCAGTAGCTTACGCTGGTCTTGAAACTGGCAATCGTGAAACCGCTTCCTACTGTTTAAAGCAACGGAATATTCGCCTCGTCTTAACAGGCTCCTATACCGAAGACAGTGTAGTTTCCCAATTTGTAAAAAAACACGGTGACGGTGTGAAGGACATTGCCCTGTTAGTCGATAATGTCGAGAAAGCTTTTGAAGAGGCAGTGAAAAGAGGTGCCATTGTGATTGCTGCCCCATCTGAAATCAAGGATGAAGCAGGTGTGATTAAAAAAGCCGTTCTTGGTACATATGGGGATACCATCCATACGTTAATTGAACGGAAAAATTATCAAGGGGCATTTTTACCCGGATATGTCGCATACTCGGCGCCACTTCCGATTAAAGATGCCGGGTTAATTGGGATCGATCATGTAGTGGGTAACGTAGAGAGGATGGAGGAGTGGGTCGAATATTACGCTAAGGTAATGGGCTTTAAGGAAATGAAACATTTCTCTGACAAGGACATCACGACGGAATACTCAGCTCTAATGTCAAAGGTCATGCATAACGGAGGGCGGATTAAATTCCCTATCAATGAACCGGCAGTCGGAAAACGCAAATCACAAATTCAGGAATATCTAGAATTCTACAATGGTCCGGGTGTCCAGCATTTGGCGATATTAACGGAAGATATTGTATCAACTGTCGCTATTTTAAAGGAGAATGGGGTAGAATTCCTGAATACTCCACCAGCATATTATGAATCCTTAGGTGAACGCATCGGTAAAATTGATGAAGAAATTGAAAAGCTTCGCGAACTAAATATTTTAGTAGACCGTGATGATGAGGGGTATTTACTGCAAATTTTTACAAAACCAATAGTAGACCGTCCGACATTATTTGTTGAAATTATTCAACGCAAAGGGGCACGTGGTTTTGGTGAAGGAAACTTTAAAGCTTTATTTGAGTCAATTGAACGGGAGCAGGAAAGACGAGGAAATCTCTAATATAAATAGCAAGGGTTTAAAGGGGCAAAAGTATAGAGTGGAGTTGGAAAAGGGAGAGATATTACTCCCTTTTTTTAAAATTTAACCTGTAAGGGGTGAATGTTATAGAGATCTCGCCAAAAACACTGGAATGGAGAGAGGCATATAAACTATTAGTTGGTTCCATCCTTCCCCGTCCAATTGCCTTTGTTTCGACCATAGATGGAAATGGGACTGCTAATGCAGCACCATTTAGTTTTTTTACAGCGATTTGTGCGGACCCCATGCTCATATGTTTTTCACCGATGAGAAGAGGAACGGATGGGGCTAAGAAAGATACTCTTGTAAATATAGAAAGCACAGGTCAATTTGTCATTAATATTGTGAGTTTTAGTATGGCTGAGCAAATGAATGACTGTGCGATTGAATTCAGCCCGGATATCGACGAAATAGCAGAAGTGGGTTTAACCAAAGAACCAAGTATAGAAGTGAGTGTGCCGCGTATCAAGGAATCTCTCGTCCATTTAGAATGTGAACTAGAGCAGGTATTACATTTTGGTGATAAGCCTGGGGCAGGAAGCCTTGTGATTGGAAAAGTGGTTCATGTCCATGTCAATGATGAACTATTTAATAAAGGGCGAATTGATAGTGCCAAGTTGAAGCCAATTGGACGGATGGCTGGGAACATCTATACTGACCCGTTAGCTAAAATGTTTGAAATGGATCGAAAAATGGAGAAAAGGTGAGTGTCGTGAAATTCGTTACTTTTGAAAAAATGGATGGGACAATCCGAGCAGGCTGGTTACTTGACCAAGACCATGCCATTGATATGTATGAGGCATCAGGCGGGGTGCTGCCAAGTAATCTATTAGCTTTTCTTGAAAATAGTGACGCCAATCTGAAAACAGTGGCTAGTTTAACCCCATTTACAAAGGGACAAAAAGGCGTTTATCCATTGAGTCAACTTTGTTTAAAGGCACCACTACCTATTCCGAGGAGTTTTCGTGATTTTTATGCATTTGAGCAACATGTGAAAACAGCGAGGGAGAATAGGGGCCTCGAGATGATTCCAGAATGGTACGAAATCCCTGTCTTTTACTTTTCCAATCATCTTGCAATTAAGGGACCAGGAGAGGAAATAATCAAGCCTGTAAATTGTAACTGGCTTGATTATGAGCTGGAGATCGCATGCATTATTGGCAAAGAAGGAAGAAATATTACTGCAGATGAGGCAGATAAGTATATTTTTGGCTATTGTATTTTAAATGATTGGAGCGCAAGAGACCTACAAAGGAAGGAAATGAAGGTTGGACTGGGGCCCGCAAAAGGGAAGGATTTCTCGACTTCGATTGGACCGTGGATAGTCACAAAAGATGAGTTAGAACCATTTAAATTAGGTAAGGGCTTCAATCTTTCGATGAAAGCCCGTGTCAATGGGGTTCTTCTTTCCAAGGGGAATATGAAAGACTTATATTATTCCTTTGCTGAGATGATTGAGAGGGCTTCTGCTGGCGTGACTTTATACCCTGGAGAGATGATTGGTTCAGGAACAGTTGGTACAGGATGTATTCTTGAGCTTGGAGAGAAGGTCCATCGCTGGTTAATGCCTGATGATCAAGTCGAATTAGAGATTGATCATCTTGGAGTGTTACAGAATGAAATAATCGCTGAAGAGAGGTGAGAAGATGTATTACCGTCAAATGGGTAAGATTCCGCACAAACGGCATACGATGTTTAAAAAGGAAGATGGGAGTCTTTACAGAGAGCAGGTAATGGGGACTCGTGGATTCTCTGGAACCCAATCTATTTTGTATCATCAATATATGCCTACAGAAGTGGTGAAGGCAGAAATGGTCGGCAACTACTTACCCGAATATGAAGACCAGCAGCCGCTCAAACACCGCCACTTTTTTACAAGTAAAGTAGCAAACAAAGGGGACGCTTTAAATGCACGGGAATATATTTTGGGGAATCAAGATTTATTAATTGGAACGGCCAATGTGACGATGGCGATGCCAAGTTTTTATCGGAATGGTGATGGCGATGAAATGCTTTTTATCCACTATGGCTCAGGAAAACTAGAAACAATGTTCGGGAACCTTTCTTACAGTCCAGGTGATTATCTTATTATTCCGATTGGTACCATTTACCGTGTGATCCCGAACGAAAATGAAGAAACGAAAATGTTGTTTGTTGAATCCTTCAGCCAAATAACAACACCAAGACGATACCGAAATGAATATGGTCAACTTTTAGAGCATAGCCCATTTTGTGAAAGAGACCTTCGTGGACCGGAAGAATTGACGACATTTGATGAAAAGGGTGAATTTGAAGTTTTAACGAAATCAAGAGGGAAGATATCCTCGCATATTATAGGACATCATCCACTTGATGTTGTGGGTTGGGATGGATATTTATATCCATGGGCCTTTAACATCGAGGATTTTGAACCAATCACAGGAAGAGTCCATCAGCCGCCACCCGTCCATCAAACCTTTGAAGGTAATAATTTTGTCGTTTGCTCATTTGTCCCGAGGCTATATGATTATCATCCAGAATCGATTCCTGCTCCCTATTATCATAGTAACGTTAACAGTGATGAACTTCTTTATTATGTGGAAGGAAATTTTATGAGTCGTAAAGGAGTACAGGAGGGGTCCATCACGCTCCATCCAGGTGGGATCCCACATGGACCTCATCCTGGGAAAACGGAAGCGAGTATCGGAAAAAAGGAAACGCTTGAACTGGCCGTAATGATCGACACCTTTCATCCTCTAAAAATCGTAAAAACGGCACAAAAAATAGAAGATGCCAACTATATGTATTCTTGGTATGAAAAGTAGGATTAATGATTTTTCCAGAACAATCCAACGTAATACTAGTTGGATTGTTTTTTTCAATCTTGGTAAAAAGTGGTATGGTAGTAATAAGAAAAAATTGTAAATGAATAGAGGTGAAATCATGGAACTGGAATCAATAGTAACTAAATTAAAAAGCCATACTCCTAAAATTCTTGGAAGTGAGAAATTTTCAAAATATGCTGTCATGGTACCACTCATTGAAAAAGAGGATGAAATTCACGTGTTGTTAGAGGTTCGTTCTCTAGAACTAAGGAGGCAGCCTGGAGAAATATGTTTTCCAGGGGGGAGAATTGACGCACAGGATATCGATGAAAAAGATGCAGCTATCCGAGAAACGGTTGAGGAATTAGGCATTAACAAAGAGCAAATAGCAGACATTAACCCACTAGATTATATGATTTCACCATTTGGAATGATTATCTATCCTTTTGTTGGATACATTAAACATCCGAATAGAATCGTTCCAAATCCATCAGAAGTCGGGGAGATTTTTACTGTACCGCTATCTTTTTTTATAAATAATGAGCCAGAGATATATCATATTGAATTTAGGCCAGAACCTGAAGAGAATTTTCCCTTTGACCTAATTGTCGGCGGGGAGAATTATAATTGGCGGACTCGAGGGGTCGATGAATATTTCTACCGGTATCAAGGAAAAGTAATTTGGGGATTAACCGCTAAGATTCTTTCCCATTTTATTGAACTTATTCGTTAGTATCTATAAGAGCATATCCTTGGTTATTTTAAGAAACAATGATTATAGTTATATTGCAGCTTGAAATTCAAGGATAAGGAGTTTATTTTTATGAAAATCGTAGCAATCGTTGGCAGTAATAGAAAGCAATCTATTAATAAAAAGCTGGTAGAATTACTGAAGGAACGTTATCTCGAAAAAGTTGAAATTGAGATATTACCGATCGAAGGCCTTCCAATGTACAACCAGGATGATGAGTTAACACCAGCAGAAGTTGTGATTCATGTCAAAAAAATAGTGGCAGCAAGTGATGGTGTATTAATTGCCACCCCAGAATATAATCATGCCATTCCTGCATTTTTGAAAAATGCACTTGATTGGTTTTCGCGAGTGGATAAAGTAATGATGAAAAAACCAGTAATGATTGTTGGCGCCACACCAGGTGTTCTTGGAACGGTAAGAGCACAGGTTAATCTTAGACAAATATTAGCTGCTATGGGAGCATTAACGCTTCCTGGAAATGAAGTATTTATCAATGCTGTCCATGAAAAAGTGGATGAAGCCGGGAAATTAACACATGAACCTACCCTTGGATTCCTAGATACTGTGATGAATAACTTTATCGATTGGGTAGAAAAAACAAAACATTTGTAAACGAACATCTAAAACAGTGGATTTCGAGCGGAAATCTACTGTTTTTTTTTATGCGACTGTCCACTGGTGGTGTACAAATGTCTTTGTATAAAAGAAATAACTTGATTATTTTCTGAATATCGTTAAAATTAAAATTATATTTTTAGATATTAGGGAGATGTAGGGATGAAGGTCGTAAAGTTTGGCGGGTCCTCGTTAGCATCCGGAAAACAAATTGAGAAGGTATTTAAGATAGTTGTTTCAGATTCCGAGCGGAAGGTAGTTGTAGTATCTGCGCCAGGAAAAAGGTTTTCGGAAGATAACAAGGTGACTGATTTATTAATTGAATGTGGAGAGTTATGTTTGCAAAATAAAAATCCAAGGGAAAAATTTGACGCAGTCATCGATAGATATTCCATTATCGCCGAAGAATTATCCCTACCTTTAGAAATTATTAACGAAATTCATGACGATTTAACAAAGAGGTTGAGTAGCGACAAAACAAAACCGGATCGGTTTCTGGATTTATTAAAAGCGAGCGGTGAGGATAATCACGCCAAATTGGTAGCGGCTTATTTCCAGGAGCAGGGGGTTGAGGCCTATTATGTTGACCCTAAAGAAGCCGGTCTCCTCGTCAGTGATGAGCCTGGCAATGCTCAAGCACTACCAGAAGCCTATAGTCAGTTATATTCGCTGCACGAGCGTTCTGGGATTTTAATTTTCCCTGGATTCTTTGGATATAGCAAACAAGGAGAGGTTTTTACCTTTTCGCGAAGTGGGTCCGATATAACTGGTTCAATCCTTGCAAATGCACTGAAAGCAGACTTATATGAGAACTTTACGGATGTAGATGCTGTTTATTCTGTGAACCCTTCGATCGTAAGAAAGCCGAAGGAAATAAAGGAACTGACCTACCGTGAAATGCGCGAGCTTTCATATGCAGGATTTACCGTGTTACATGATGAAGCACTTGTTCCAGCATTCAGAGCGGGAATACCTGTTCAAATCAAAAATACAAACAATCCAAGTGCAGCAGGAACGAGGATTGTTTATGAGCGAGACAATACGAATGGGCCTGTTATTGGAATTGCAAGTGATCAAGGTTTTTGTAGTATATATGTAAGCAAATACTTAATGAATAGAGAGATAGGTTTTGGCCGCAAGCTTTTAAGTATCTTAGAGGACTTCGGACTATCCTATGAACATACGCCTTCTGGAATTGATGATGTTTCTGTTATCCTCCGTGAAAATCAAATGGATGCAGAAACAGAAAAGGCGATTAAAGAACGGATTGAAAATGAATTACATGCCGATCAAGTGAAATTTGAACATAGCCTAGCTCTCATTATGGTTGTCGGAGAGGGCATGCGCCATAATGTAGGAACAATGGCAAGAGCCTCCAAAGCATTGGCGAAAGCTCGTATTAATATCGAAATGATTAACCAAGGTTCATCTGAGGTGAGCATGATGTTTGGGGTTAAAGTAGTAGATGAAAAAAGAGCGGTTCAAGCACTTTATGAGGAATTTTTTGTCGCAGTAACGGTTTAATTTTAAGCGTAGTAAAAAGGTACGTCAAAAACGATGTACCTTTTTCTATAGCTCCTTTTTTAACTTAATCCTTGTTCGAATCCCAGCCCACATTGCAATAACCAGTCCGCCAATTGTATCAGCAATTAAATCCGTCATCGTATCTTTATTTCCGCCGCCTTGTAAGGTCATATCAAAAAATTGGTCAGAGCTAAATTCATAAATTTCCCATAGTACTCCACCGAGTGCTGCAAAGGATAACGTAAATAAAAATACAAACCACGGCGATATCTTATCTCCCGCATTTCGATGGACCAATCTTTCATATAAAGCAATTCCAGAAAAAGCAAGGATGGCTCCACTGACCACATGCATAAAGGTGTCCCACCAACCGAGTCCATACCAGCCTAATATGGAACCGAGATATTGTGAACCGACTAAGAAAATTAAATAAGAAATGACAATGGGCAAATTGAATTGGAGTTTAGTAAATAAGGCCAATAATAACGGGACTGCTCCACAAACAATTCCTCCAATGGCAACTGTTCCTTTAAAGGTTACATCGTTTGAAAAGTAGTAGACGGCTAATGCTGCCATAAAAATGACATAGATTAAACTGAAAATGATGACAAGCTTTCGATTCATAAATTTCCTCCTATCATACTTTAGGCTTTCGCACAAAGGCGTAAAAGGAGACTAGGAGTCCCCCCGCAAATCCACAGAGTAAGTCATACATTGTATCTGTATTTCCGCCTCTTTGCATGGTGTGAGTAAACGTTTGATCCCCCACAAACTCATAGATCTCCCAAAGTGCACTTGCTAGGACTGAGAGTGAAAGAACAAAAAGAAATAAAATCCATCTTGAAGCATCATTCCGCACATCTTTCGGGATGAATAATTTAAATAAAGTTATACCAACAAAAGCTACATACATACCCTTTAAAATATGAATGGTAGAGTCCCACCATTTATAATGAAGGTAAAAACTCGCGATCGATCCTAAAAATAATGTACAGAAAATTAACATATAATAGCCGATTATAATTGGGAGGTTAAATGGATTCTTTTTCTTAAATATTAGTAGGAGGGGCAATCCACTCACAAGAATGCCGCCAAGTGCTACTTGCCATCTCGAGGAATCCCCTTTAATAAGGTAATAAACAAATAAGGCAGACATTAATAAAATAAAAACAACACTTAAAAGGATAATTACTTTCCGTTTCAAATACTTCACCCCAGTAAACAAGATTCCTTACAATTATGTCCAATAAATACAAATGAAATCATGGAAAGTTAAACTGAGTGGAAATGAAATATTTGTTCTCGCATATACACATGGAAAAGAGTATATTTGATAAGTAGCAATTACTATAATTATGTACAGACTCAGGTAAAGAATAGATGGCGGAGGAAGCTATGCAAAAGGCACAAATACCAACTTACGAGCGAATTGCGATAGATTTAGCAAATAGAATCTACGATGGGAAATTTAAGGTAGGGGAAAAGATTCATGGCAGATCCACGTTAGCAAGTGAGTACAAGGTTTCTCCTGAAACTGTTAGAAGAGCAATTAAGATTCTAGAGGATGTCGAGATTGTCCAATCCACTAAAGGTAGTGGAATCGTCATATCTTCTCGGGAAAATGCCTATAAATATATTCAACGGTTTTCCAACATCGCAAGTATTAAAGATCTTGAAAAGCAAATGAACTCACTGATTTCTGAAAGAGACAAGCTCGATGAGCAGCTGTTTGACACGCTTAGAAAAATCATGGACTACTCTGGAAAGCTTCGTCACACGAACCCATTGGCGCCAATCGAGGTAGAAGTTTTTCCAGGCTGTATTCATATTGGACAAACTATTTCGGAATTGAAGTTTTGGCAAAATACCGGGGGAACCGTGATCGGCATGAAACGGAAAGGTGAATTAATTATCTCACCTGGACCTTATGCGGTAATTCTTGAAGGGGATGTCCTGCTTATCATAGGTGCTGAAGAAACTCATGACCGGGTGCTTCACTTTATGGAAGAGTAAAAAGGGTAAGGAATATGCGGAAAAGCCGGTTCATTTGTTAAATATACATTAAGCCCGTAAGGGCTTGATAAGAAAAGCCTATATCGTTTATTACTTAGTAATTTAAGATATAGGCTCTTTTTTTATTAAATTTTTATTAAAATGGAAATTCATTGTCTGATATATTGATTTGTTCGTTTCCAAACCGATCATTTGCCAGCTTTCCAAGTAAGATGGCGTTATCTTTTCGTAGTTTTTGGTTTTCTTCTTCTAATTTAGCTAATCTTCGTTTCAGCGATTCAATAAGCTTGTCTTTTGAACTTTCACTGAACGTATGTTTTTTAGTTTTAGCAGCGTTAAAGGAGCTTACGCTCCTTGATGACCCTGTAAATAATCCTGTTTCAAAAGCTGAAATATGCCGCAAGGCAGGAGTGAGTAAAACATTCCTTAATTTGCGTACGTGGACATTTTCTATTTTATAGAATTTCAAGATATAGTCTTTGGGGTCACGATGTTTTGGGTAATCTTTAAACAACCTTCTCACATCCCAAACATCTTGGGCGAGATATTCTTCCCGTTCTTTTGGGTCTTGAATGTATTCTACTTCGTGATGGGAAGGGTAGTCATTTTCATAGTGTCTTACCTGAACGTCAATATTTTCAAGTAATTGAACGAATCGTTCATCTTTGATTGCGTTATACCAATGATCGTAGGATTTGTATCCTGCTAAGATAGACAATTCATCATATTTTTTATCTCGATTCTCACGTTGTTTTAGTACTTCAAAAAACTTCTTCTGGATTTTTGTCATCCAGTAAGTATCGAGAACATCGAGAGGAAAAGGTGTGACAGTTGCTTTGCTCTCTAAACCCTCTACATTGATTTGATTAACTTTAGCTGCATTACTTTTTGGCATTTTCTCTCTCCTTACGTTTTTCTTCTTTATAATCGCTCATTCGTTTGTATTCTTTTTTATGGTCTTCTGCGTTTAAATGGGCGTATTTTTGCATTGTAGTTGCTACGTCTTTATGGCCGATTCTTTCTTGAATATACTTCCAGTTGATCGGTTCCCCTTTTCTGATATATTCTCTTGCCAATTCAGTTACGTGTGTGTGTCTCAACTTATGAGTATTTAAATGAATTCCTGTTTTTTTGCTGTAATTTCGAAGGGTAGAACTAAGTGTAGATTTTTTCATCGGTTTACCGTTTTCTTGTGGTCTATTGCTACTAACCACAACAAATAAGAAATCACTATCTGGGTCGCTTTTTACCCAATCGCTACTAATATATCTATCTATTAAAACCTAAGATCAGGAGGGAGATGAACAAACCTGTCTCTGCCATAACCTGCTTTAGCTCTTGAATCATTTTCGTTATTCGGTCTAAAACGTACCCAGATACCTTGCTCCCCATAATCAATATCTTCAAGTTTGTTGCCAAGAAGCTCACCTGACCTTAATCCACCTTCTTTAAGAATTAGCAGGATAATCTTATCTCGTAAGAGATTGACTGCATCTAGGTATCTCTTCACCAACGCAATGAGAGATAAAGATATGTTGTCACATACAAGACATACATTCTATGTGCAATTAGAAGATGTCAACAACCAATTAAAAATCTTTAATGGTCGATTTAAATTTGAATTGCCTCAATGACCCATTGTTCAAGTACCGGGTGCGATTCTTCAATAACGAAGGATCGTATTTCTTATTCAGCTAACGTGCAGTTTTGTTTAAAAGTATTGTAAAAAAAAGTTAAATTTGTAATATAATATAAGTAATTCGTTGGTTAGTTTGGAGGTGTTATGATGATTTGGATATATATATTTACACCAATCATTATATTGGTTGGAATAGCCATTTATTTTGACAAAAAATCTGGGGCGACTTCACCAGATGAAAGAACAGCTGATAAGTTAGAGGAATATCCACCAGATAATCCTTTCGGACCCAATAATTTTTGACCTTAAAATGATTCAAATACAACTTTTCAAAGACATTGTGAAGGATTGTACTTAAAGTAACGGGTGCTATACTTTAATAAGAAGTAAAAAAGGATCTTCCAATCGAAGATTCTTTTTTCATTGCCTATAAGGTCGCAATTGCTTAGTATTTTTGCTAAGGTTCTGTCTGATAGTAGAACTACTTTTCTGCTTTTAAACAAATTCTTATCAAAAATGACTAAGTATTTTAGGATTTATTAAAAAACCTTCGGCTAAAATAGGAAGTTTTCCGTCTAATAGGTATACACAAAAAAACAAAGGAAGGTGAACATCATAATTGAGTCTAATCACAGAATTCCAGAGGACAACGATAAAGCTTTTTTAGGGCTATTTCGACAATACGAACAGTATATTTATAGGATGGCGTATGTTTACGTGAAAAATAAAGATGATGCACTAGACATTGTTCAGGAAACAGCATACCAGTCCTACCTAAAATTTAATACTTTGAATGACTTGAAGCTTTTTAAAACTTGGATCATTAAAATTACAATAAATTGTGCTATTGATTTATTAAGAAAAAAAAAGAAAGTGATTCCTTTAAACAAGGAAGTTGTTGAATTTATTTCTAAGAGTAGGGAAGATATCCCTTTGTCACTAACACTACAAGATTTGTTAGACGCACTAAACGAAGATGAAAAAACTGTTCTATTACTAAAATACTATCAAGGATACACTTTTAGTGAGATTTCGGAGATTTTGAATACACCATTAAGCACGGTGAAATCCGTTTTATATCGAGCATTACAAAACCTTCGCAAAAAAACTAGGAGGGCTGATATGTATGGACAATAAGATAAGACAAGAGCTGGATAAAATAGAGATCCCAAAGGAATTAAATAGTAGGGTTATAGTAGGGATGGAGAATGCAAAAAGAGATTACGAAAGGCAACCTAAACCTGAAAGCAAGGGTGATAGAAAAATATGGAGTCTTAGAAGAAAAATAATGTTTTTCAGCAGTGTTGCTGTATTATTACTTGTTGTGTTTATAAGTTCTGCTTTTGTTTCTCCTGCAATGGCAAAAGTGATTTCTTCCATTCCATATTTAAGTTCAATTTTTCAATCAGAACCCATAGGTAGCCTAATTTTTGATGAATTAGAGGAAAAAGGGTACAAAATTAGTGGAATAGGAACCCGTTACTCGCCACATAAAACATTCTTTGTAACATTAGAAGGAACAGACGAATATTATCGCGAAATCAAAGATGAAGTTAAAAAGACTGTAAGAGAGATTTTAAAGTCAAAAGGCTATGATGCCTATTCCGTAGAAGTCAAAAAAGTGCGAAAAGAAGATTATGTCCTTAGTGAGGAAGAAAATAAAGAAAAAAATATCATCGAAAATGAGGTTACAAAAAAATTAAAACAACTAAACTATAAATTTGATCAGGTACAAACTGACCCAACGGAGAAAACAATTTTTATTAATATAGTCGGTTCCAAGAAATATTATCATTCCGTTCATGATGATGTTAAGAAAATGGCATTAGAAGTTGCGGACGGAAATAAATATAAAGGTTATAAAATTAATGTAACTAGAGTAACAGTGGAGGTAAGACCATCCGGTAAAGGAGGTCAAATTACATCTACGATTGCTGAAGGGCTTATGTCAAAAAAAGAGTTTAAAGTTACAGGTGTAGGTTATAAAGATAAACCGTTGAGCTTTATAATAAGTACCTCTATCTTAAGTTCTGATCCAACAGCTAGAGCACTTGGAACTGAAATCGAATCAATGATTGTTGAATTTCTACAATCCGAGGAAATATCGCCAATAGTGGATAATGAGCCTTATGAAATTATTGTAAATAGTAAAGACAATAAGAAGATAAACTGAAGAGCAAAGGCTGCCAAGCTTGACCTAACCAAGAACGGAGAGGTAACTGTGGCAGCTTTTCTTATTGAACTAACGAAGCAGGATAGTTTAACAAGAAAAAATTTTTCCAATAAAAACACAGGGGTCAACTAACCCCCGTGTTGAATTACCTTTGATTCTCTAACGATAAATTCAATCCTTTTTGATAATATTGCTTCATCATTTCTTCAGGAACCATATTTCCACCAGTCCCCCAAATAATATGTGTACTTTTACTCATTTTTTTCGTTAAATTATGCTTCAGTAAATAATCGGTTCCTTCTTTAGATAATTTAATTGGTCCTATCATGCCTGCTAGTGCTGAAGGTTCTAAATGAATCCCCTCTGTATCAACTAGTTCCTTTAATAGCTTATACAACTGTTCATCGCTAACCGTATAATTACCACTTAGAAACGGTTCTATAGTTTTACCTACAAACCCAGATGGTCTTCCTACAGCAAGTCCATCAGCGTCTGTTACATTATCAATACCAATATCTTGCACAGAAATTTTATCATGAAGTCCAGTCATTAAACCAAGTAACATACATGGAGAGTGGCTAGGTTCTGCAAAGAAACAGTGAACATGGTCTTGATAAAATAACTTCAAACCAAAAGCTATTCCGCCAGGACCACCGCCTACTCCACATGGAAGGTAAACAAACAAAGGATGATTTTCATCAATTGTTATCTCTAACTCTTCTAATTGTTTTTGTAATCGAGATGCTGCTACTGCGTATCCTAAAAATAGGTCATAAGAATTTTCATCATCTACAAAATAACATGTAGGATCCCGATCTGCTTGGAGTCGACCTTCCTCTACTGCTTTACTATAATCCGATTCATATTCAATTACATTAACATTTTTGCTTCGAAGTAAGTCTTTTTTCCATTGTTTTGCATCAGCCGACATATGAACGGTCACATTAAAACCTAACTTTGCACTTATGATACCTATACTAAGTCCTAAATTTCCAGTCGAACCTACTGCGATTGAGTATTGGGAGAAGAATGTTCGAAACCTATCACTATCTAAAATGGAATAGTCATCTTGAATCGTCAACAATTGATGTTGAAGAGCTAATTCTTCTGCATGTTTGAGAACTTCATAAATCCCGCCCCTTGCTTTTATAGACCCTGATATAGGAAGGTGACTATCACACTTAAGCAATAACTCACCTAATATAGGTTGTCGATAATCCTGCTCTAAGGATTGTTTCATGGAAGGAATTCTCACCAAAGGAGATTCTATTATCCCATTCATCTTTTTTGTTTCTGGGAAAACTTTGGCAATATATGGAGCAAAACGTTTCAATCTTTCCTCTGCATCCTTTACATCATCTTGAGTAAGGGGGGATTTTGTAATTCCTGTTTTAAACTTTTCAATTTTAGGATTTAACCACAATATTTCATTCATCGAAATGAGTTTGTTTAGTAAAGGATAGTTTTCTTTCCATGTTTGTAGATCTCTGAATTCAATCTCTTTCACTTTGATAGTCCTCCTCATTGACTTGATTATAGTCATCAAAACAATGTAAAATATAATTTAATGATTGTTAAATGCAGTTTAACATAGATATTTTTGGTTGTTAAGTATTATTTAAAAACGTTAAATTTAATTTAACGATTTATTATCAAGGAGTGCATAGTAATGGAAAATATAGATATTGGTAAGAAGGTTGAAAAATATAGAAAAGCTAAAGACTTAAGCATTAGAGAATTAGCAAAGTTAGCTGAAATAACGCCTTCAATGTTGAGTCAAATCGAACGTGGCTTAGCAAACCCTTCTATTCAGACTCTTAAAGTTTTAGCGAAATCCCTAGACGTTCCTACATTTAGTTTTTTCATTGAAGAAACAAACACGGTTGATTTAGTTGTTAGGTCTAGTCACCGAAAGAAAATGATCATTGAAAACTTATCCTATGAGCTAGTTTCACCTGATTTTACTGGAAACCTGGCAACAGCCATTATGAATTTTCCACCGAAGACTGCTTCATCTGAGAAACAGTTGGAGCATAAAGGAGTAGAAGTTGCTTATGTATTAGAGGGGAAAATTAAAGTGTTTTTAGATGATGAAGAATACATATTGGAATCTGGTGATAGTGTAAAAATACCAGCACAAATGAAGCATAAATGGGAAAATAATTTTAATGAACATGCTGCCATACTTTTTTCGGTGACTCCACCAATTTTTTAATTTTCTTATTTAACAAACGGTCACAGATTACTTGAAGTATGTATGTTAAATATTTAAATAAAGATAAAAAAAGGGAGTAAGGATTTTCTTATATAACTATCCTTACTCCAATATCCAATGTACCTTTAATTCGAAGACCGGCTTTTGCTTTTTAATTATTCTAATAATCCTTCTGTTTCCAAAAATTCTTTTGCGACTTTGGCAGGTGACTGTTTGAGACTGTCGACCTTATAGTTGAGTTCGCGCATTTTTTCATCCGTCAACTTACCAGATAAAGAATTAATAACTTTTCTTAATTCTGGATGTTCTTTTAATGTTTCTTCTTTTAACATTGGTACGGCATAGTAAGGAGGGAAGAAGTTTTTATCATCCTCTAATACCTTCAATTTAAACTCTTCAAGTAACCCGTCCGTCGAAAAGGCATCGATGACATCACTTTTATGGTTGTTTAATGCAGTATAGCGTAACCCGCCGTCAATGGCTTTTACGTCTTTAAATTTCAAATTATACTTTTGGGAAAGTCCGATTAATCCGTCCTCGCGATTTGGAAATTCGATCGTTGGACCCATGGTTAATTCCGAGCTTACCTTTGCTAAATCAGAGATCGTCTTTAAACCATATTCTTTTGCGGTG
Organism: Neobacillus sp. BF23-41; assembly: GCF_041106275.1. Taxonomy (NCBI): domain Bacteria; kingdom Bacillati; phylum Bacillota; class Bacilli; order Caryophanales; family Bacillaceae; genus Neobacillus; species Neobacillus sp. BF23-41. The sequence continues at coordinate 67,930 of NZ_JBGBPR010000013.1, read as the reverse complement.
TCTTGACGAATTGCTAAGGCATAGGTGTTATTAAATCCAAGTGGTTTTAACAATTCAAAACCATATTTTTGCTTGAATTCCTTCTGGACAATATCGTAGACGATGTCCGGATCACTCTGTGGCTTCTTCTTTAAGATATTAATTAATCCTGTCCCCGTATATTCAACATACATGTCAATGTCCCCATTTTTAAGGGCACTGAAGGCAACCTGACTACCACCAAGATTTAGTTTTCTTTCTACTTGAATATCAGTCTTATTTTCTATTAAGTCAGCGAGCATATTACCTAATATCATTTGTTCGCTGAAATTTTTTGAACCAATTACAATTTTATCCTTTGCGTTTGCCTTTGAATAAGCAGTAAAAGTCCCTGCAATGATTAACAAAATACAGGCCATACTAATCATTATTTTTTTAGTGGTTTTACCAGTCTTTTTTGCTGATCTTTGCTTGCTTGTATAAGAAAGTGAGGATTCGAGTTTTCCGACAATAAAATCAATGAGAAGTGCAAGAATACAGGCTGGAATAGCTCCGGCCAAAATCATATAATTGTCAACTGTTTGCACACCAGAAAATACGAGATACCCAAGTCCGCCTGCACCGATGAAGGCGGCAATTGTCATTAATCCAACAGCGGTAACCGCTGAAATTCTGATACCCGCCATAATCATCGGGAAGGCTAGTGGTAACTGAACCTTTCGCATCGTTTGACTCTTGGTCAGACCGATACCTCTGGCGGCTTCCAGAATGTCTCCATCAATATTCGTTAAACCAGTGTAAGTGTTTTTAACGATGGGAAGCAGCGAATATAGAACGACCATGATAATCGCTGGGGTACTGCCGATTCCAACGAATGGGATGAGAAATCCAAGTAATGCCAAACTCGGTACAGCTTGAATCACATTCGTAGTTCCAATAATAGGTTTTGAGAGCTTTGGTTCTCTTGAAATTAATATACCGAGCGGAATCCCAATTATAATCGCTACTAATACAGAAATCACACTTAAGTAAAGATGCTGGCCAAGTAAACTTAAAATCTGTTCATAGTTTGTGGTTAAATAGTTCCAAAATCCACTCATTAAAAGGCCACCTCCAAATCAATTAGTTGGCTGCTTAATGCAGATAGAATACTACTTCTTGTAATGAGACCAATTAATTGGTTATGACTATTCACAACAGGTACATAACCGATTTTATGTTCATTCATTGTAGCTAACACAGAAATTAAATTGGCACCCTGTGAAACGGAAAGAACATTTTGTTCCATAATCATTTCAATCGACGTCGTTCGATTTAACAACTGGATGCTTTTTAATGTCACTAAACCCTTAAGGACATTATGTTTGTCAGTAACTATTAGGCTGTCTACCTTATGGTCCTTCATAATCTCAATGGCCTGAAGTACGGTTCGCCTTGCGGTAATTTTTACTGGGTTAGGAATCATAATATCCTCGGCCATTAATAATTCAGGATTATTCCAAACTCTTCTTTTTCCAATAAATTCTTCAACAAAGTCATTAGCAGGATTTTTAAGAATGTTTTCAGGCGTATCATATTGGAGAATATCACCGTCTTTTAGAATGCAAATCTTATCTGCTATTTTAATAGCTTCGTCCATATCGTGGGTGACGAAAATAATCGTCTTGTTTAATTCCTTTTGCATTTGGAAGAGTTCATCTTGAAGGGAGCTTCTTGTGACTGGATCTAAGGCGCTAAATGGTTCATCCATTAAAATGATATCGGAGTTGGTTGAGAAGGCTCTTGCCACGCCAATTCTTTGCTGTTGTCCCCCGCTCAATTCCTTCGGAAAACGATGTAAGAACTCCTTAGGATCTAAGCCGACCAACTCTAGCAATTCACCTGTTTTTTGGGCAATCGCAGTGGGATCTTCACCCTTTAGCTTTGGAATCAATTCTAAATTTTCTTTAATGGACATATGTGGAAATAAACCAGTATTTTGAATAACATAGCCAATGTTTCTGCGGAGCTCAATCGGATTTATGGTTGAGATATCCGTCCCATTTACATAAATTTTTCCAGAAGTTGGCTGAATCAATTTATTAATCATTTTCAGTAAGGTGGTTTTCCCACAGCCACTCGGTCCAATAAAAACAACTAACTGTCCAGCCTCAATATCTAATGAAAAAGGATTAATAATTGTTTTTGTCCGATACTTCTTAACAATGTTTTTAAATTCTATCAATTCCATTCCCCCCAATAATTAATTTGTCTTGCATCAATGCAACAACTTAATGGTAACATAAAAGTTGTTTCTTTGTCTAATTACCTAATCGGTTATTCTTTCCAAATCAATATCCTTTAAGTAAAATAAAGTGAATAAAGTATGTTTAAAAAGTGAGTAGGTGTTAGTTTGAAGACTATTTTAATTGTTGATGATGATGTGTTCATCCGCAATCTTGTTAAAGATTTCCTAATGAGAGAAGGATTTAAAGTAATTGCATCGGAAAATGGGGTAAAAGCACTTGAAGTATTAAATAATCAGTTTTGTGATTTAGCGATAGTGGATATTATGATGCCTGTCATGGACGGCTACCATTTAACCACTGAAATTCGGAAACAGTATGATATTCCGATCATCTTACTAACAGCCAAAAGTCAAATTGAAGACAAAGAAAAGGGATTTGAATCAGGAACTGATGATTATTTAATTAAACCGTTTGAACCAAAAGAGTTGATTTTCCGGGTGAATGCATTATTAAGAAGATATGGGAAAACGGGTGAAGCCAATATTAAGATTGGGTCCTTGTACATAAACAAAAAAAGCTATGAGGTAAAAATCAATAACAAGACCTTCATGCTTCCATTAAAGGAATTTGAACTTTTAACCTTTCTATCTACACATCCAAACCAAGTATTTAGCCGTGGTCATCTAATTGAAAAAATTTGGGGTCTTGATTTTGAAGGTGATGAAAGAACGGTTGACGTCCATATAAAACGATTGCGCGAAAGATTTTCGAATTTTACCGAGGAATTTGCCATCAAAACGATTAGAGGGGTAGGTTATTCCCTGGAGGTTCAATAAATAATGATTATGAAATCTTTGTATAGTAAATTCGCCTTCATTACCATTATGATCATGGTCGTCAGCGGGATTATTTCTTTTTTTCTCTCCAATGCTTATTACCAAATCAAATTGAAACAGCAAAATGACGAGAAAATCATGAATTTTGCTAATGAAATAGCAGACTTTGCAAGTAAGCACCCATTGATTAGTTTACAGGATTATCTTGACCACATCGGGGCGATTGGTTACCAAATTCTTTTGGTAAATAACCAAGGGGATCAGGCGTATTTTGGCTCTTCCTTTCGAGAAAAGAATTTACCTAAGGGTATTCCTGAAAAAGTATTAAATGGCGGGGTATATCATGGGATTCGTACTTTTCCACATAAAACCTTTGTAACCGGTTTTTTTGCAAATGAATTAAAGAATTCAGTCGGTATTGCTTTTGAGTATAAAAGTAAAAAATATGCCATGTTTATCAGACCAGATATTAAGCTTATGTTTAACGAGATGCATATTCTTTTCGGATGGCTGCTAATCATTTCAATTTTATTAAGCATTCTATTTGTTCTAATTGGTACCAAATATTTAGTCAATCCGATTAGAAAGCTTAATAAGGCAACAAGAGAAATTGCAGAAGGCAATTTTTCAATCAAACTGGATATTGACCGAAGAGATGAGTTAGGAAATTTAGCGATCAGTTTTACAAGGATGTCCCAGAAATTAGCAAAAGTAGACACGTTACGAAAAGAACTAATGACTAATATTTCTCATGATATCCAATCACCACTAGCCAATATAAAAGGCTATCTCGCTTTATTGGAGAATAGTGAAAAAAGTGATCAAGAGAAACAACAATATCTTCGTGTTGTTCATTCCGAAGTAAACCGACTATCCAGTTTAACCAAACAATTGCTGCTTTTATCCACGATTGAAAGTAAAAAAGATTTAATGGAAGTTAGCTCGGTTAATATCGCAGAACAACTCAAAGCCGTTATTCATCAATATGAATGGAGTATTCTAGATAAAGAAATTATGCTGAGTTATTCTCTTCCGGGTGCCGCGGTTAAAGGGGATCGAGCTTTACTATATTCTGTTTGGGAAAATCTGTTGACAAATGCGATTAAGTATAATCAAGAAAACGGTACAATTGATATAAGGTTGTCTGAATCGGAGTTAGAAGTTGTAATAGTTATTAAAGATTCTGGCGTGGGCTTAAATCAGCAGGAAATTGAAAGGATATTTGACCGTTTTTACCGCGCGGATGCCTCTAGAGCACGTTCAGTTGAAGGGACGGGGTTAGGTTTGTCCATCGTCAAGTCCATCGTTGATATGCATCAAGGGAAAATAGATTTAACTAGTGAAAAAGGGAAAGGCACTACTTTTACCGTCATCCTCCCTAAATTGTAAAATGAAGTTCATCATCCGTTCATATTCAAACAGTATTCTGTTTATGAAATGAAAGGGATGGTGAATTTTTTTATGTACTTTGTACCGATTAAGGAAATGACATTTTTTAAAGTAAGATATTTATTAATCAGCTTTATCTTATTTTTTGTTGCGATTCTTGTCTTCGTCATCAGTGGGCTTGCGAATGGCTTGTCAATGAATAACGCTTCTTCGATCATTAATATGCCAGCAGACTCCTTTTATCTGCAAGAAAGTGCTGAGGGACGAATTGACCGGTCCCATTTAACAATAGATATAGAGAAGTTGACAGCAACAAGTGACCTACAGCCAATTGGTGTTCAAATGGGAGCCATTTCTAAAATTAACTCCGAGGATAAACTAGATATTACATTTATGGCAATAAAACCAGGCAGCTTTTTAGAGCCGGATGGAAGGGACGGAAAGAGTTTAGAAACGGGCGGGGAAAATTCTGTCTTACTAGACCACTCGCTATCTGGAACTATTAAGATAGGAACAATCGTAAAAGATTCACGGAGCGGCATCATCTTAAAAGTTGTAGGATTTCTTGAAGATCAAACCTTTAGCCATACACCAGTTGCGCTTATTTCCCTAGATACATGGAAGGAAATCTCTGGCGGCTTAGATAAAACTGAATTTAACGGTATTGCAATAAATAAAGCTAATTCAAGTTTGAAAGAGGATGTTTCTAGGATAGTTAAAAATGGGGAATGGGTTGAAAAGAAACAGGTGGTTAAAGGTATACCTGGGTATACAGCTGAACAAAATTCGCTGTACATGATGCTCTCGTTTTTAATTGTAATCGCAGTTTTTGTTTTAGCCGCATTCTTTTATATAATGACCATTCAAAAAACAGCCCAATTTGGCATCCTAAAAGCCATTGGTGCAAAATCAAGTCAATTGGTCAAATCGACTATCTTTCAGGTCATTATATTAACCATTGTTAGTATCGTAGGTGCTGTTGCCTTTACAAAGGGTTTTATGGAGCTTCTTCCGGATGAGATACCGTTTATTTTTGATTTGGTACAGATTGCTAAATTCTCAGGAATATTATTCCTTGTGTCGATTTTCGGTTCATTAGTATCTATTTTTAATATAGTGAAGGCAGATCCAATACAAGCAATGGGGAGGTTAGAATAACCATGGTAATCGAACCCTTAGTTCTAGAACATGTGGAAAAATCATTTAAAGATGGCGATAAGGAAAATCACATCGTCAGAAACTTATCATTTCGTTTGAAAATGGGCGAGGTCGTTGCCATTATTGGACCTTCCGGATCTGGAAAGTCAACGTTTTTATCAATTGCAGGTGCCTTACAGTCTCCTGATAAAGGAAAGGTACTCGTAAATGGGACCAATATAGCCTCCTTCAGTGACACAGAAAAAGCAAATATAAGGTTGAATCATCTAGGCTATATTTTTCAAACTTCAAATTTAGTTCCTTATTTGAAGGTGGAAGACCAGTTAAGCCTTGTGTTAAAAATGGCCAATCAATGGACGAATGAAAGCAAAAGGAAAATAAACGAAGTATTAATGGCAGTCGGTATGGAACATCGTACCAAGTTTTATCCACACCAATTGTCAGGCGGGGAAAAACAAAGGGTGGCAATTGCCAGAGCATTTATTAATGATCCTGAAATCATTTTAGCTGATGAACCAACAGCGAGTTTGGATTCCAGTCGGAGCATGGCTATTATCGAACTCATTTCAAAAATCGTAAAGGAACAAAATAAATCAGCCATTATTGTCACTCATGATGAACAGATTCTCCCGTTATGTGATCGGATTTATCGAATGAAGGATGGACAACTAGTTGAAGTTGAAAAAAGAGGTTAATTGAAGCAGCTAGCAATCTAAGTGATTGCTAGTTTTTTTAATTGAGCCATCCAGAGTTGAAATTTGTAATAGTGATAATAAAACGTGATAAAATGAAGTTAGCAAATAATTAAAAAAAAGAGGAGAATTTATATTTTGAGCTTTGTTCGAGACAAATTCAGTGCGAAGTTTTTCCTTTTCCTCGTGTTTGCTTTTCTGTTGATACATGTGCCATTGCTAGGTAACTATGTCAAAGTCATTAATACCCTTATACATGAATCAGGTCATGCTTTGATTGCTCTTTTTGGGGGTAATGTAGAAAGAATATCTTTATTTATGAATTCCGAAGGGGCTACATATAGTCATCAGTCTTCTTGGTTGGGAAGCTTCATTACCAGCCTTGGTGGGTATACCTTTGCCTCCTTTATGGCATTTGTCTCATTTTTACTAATTGGAAAGAAAAAGCAGATTGTGTTGATTGATATATTGCTAGGTTTTATCGGTTTGAATCTTATTTTTTGGGTAAGGAATCCTTACGGGTTGTTTTGGTTATGCTCATTTGCCGTTGCATTTCTGTTTTTACTCATAAAAGGGAGTCAAAACTTTAGAGATAATTTATTACTTTTGATTGCGTCGATCTTATTAGTGGATTCCGTACAAAGTGCTTATGAAATATTATTTATCAGTATATTTCAACCTCAATCAGCAGGGGATGCTGCAAATCTTGCGCGGATCACAGGTTTTATTCCTGCTCCTATTTGGGGGATTTTCTTCTTTGTTCAATCATTATGGTTTTGCTATTACGGCTTAAAACGTGGATATTATAAACTGGGGAATTAAAACTTTTACGTACAAAATATTGGGAGAGACATAAGTTATTACGATGGGTTTCGATATGAATATAAAAGGGGAGTAATTGATTGAATATTATTGATTTAATTAAAACTCGGCGCAACATAAAAAAATTCAAACCTGATGAAATTAACAAAAATTTACTTCACTCATGGCTAGAGGCTGCTGCCATGGCACCCAATCACCGCATGACAGAACCATGGGAGATTTACTTTCTTGGAACAGAGACAAGAGAAAAGTTAAATCATAAAACAAATTTTGGAAACGCATCGATCGTATTGGTGATATTATCAAAGCACGGGGCGACATCCGTAGAAACAGTGGAAAATGCGCTGGCAACTGCGTGCTTTATCCAAAATTTTAATTTAGCGGCATGGGCAGAAGGGGTTGGGACCTTTTGGTCATCGATTGGCATTACGCCCAAAAACAGAGCAATTCTTGGTGTTCCGGATGGCTATGATATTATAGGCGTTCTGGGAGTAGGCTATCCTGATGTAATCCCAGAGCCAAAACCACGTACACCGATTCAGAACAAATTCAGAAATTTACCATAACAGGAACAGGGAAGAGCCAACCGTATTTACGGTTGGCTCTTTTAAATAAGCTAGATAGCCTGATTGTATTCTAATGTAAGATTATCAATGATTGTTTGAACGGGAAGAATATCTTTGATTTCTCCAACTCTAGCCCCTGCAAAAACAAGGCCATTTTCAGCATCACCATTCATGGATACCAAAAGAGAATCCATGGTGCAAAAGCGGTAAGAACAATTCTTTAAGCAATCAATGCATTTAGCGATTTTTAGCTTTTCTGTTCCACTAATTAATTTTGCAAAATTATTATTAATGGCTCTTCCGTGAAGACCGACGGTTGTTTTTACCAAAACCAAATCTTCTTTACCTGCATCAACATATTTTTGTTTAAAAGCTAATGGAGCATCACATTCCTCGCTGGCTACAAAGCGTGTGCCCATTTGTACACCAGACGCACCCATTGCAAGAGCTTTTGCAATATCGCCGCCAGTCATGATTCCTCCTGCCGCAATAACGGGGATGGAAACCGCTTCAACGATTTCTGGGAGGATATCAAACATTGGGCGGTCTGTTCCAAGATGTCCTCCTGCTTCAAAGCCTTCAACGACAACTGCTGCTGCTCCCAGTCGTTCGGAGATCCTGGCTAATTTAGCAGTCGAGACTATAGAGATAACAGGAATTCCTGCTTCTCTTCCCCATGCGTACATATCTCGTGAGATTCCAGCTCCAGAAATAATAAAGTCAACTTTTTCTTCTAGAGCTGCTTTCATTTTTTCAGCAAAGTCATTCATCGCGAATAGAACATTTACACCAATGTATCCAGCATCTTTGATCAGACTTTTAGCTTTTCTTATATGTGTTCTCATTTCATCAGTTGAGATCCCTGTTCCAGATATAATCCCAATCCCGCCTGCATTTGCGACAGCTGAAGCCAATTTGCTAAGAGAAATACCGACACCCATTCCGCCTTGCATGATTGGAACCTGTGGCCTCATATGGCCTATTTTAAGTTGTGGAAAGTTCAAATTATAACCCCGTTTCATTGTTTGTATTAGAAACTTCCCATGCATCATACCATGTCATTTTTAATATGTCTGTGATTACTATCACCTGATCATAATGGTAGGTGGTATTATTTTCTATATGATAAAATAGAGGTTAATGTTAAATCATAACTAGGTTAATTTGCATAAAAAATTTGCTGAAACCAAACGATACGTTATGAAGCGAAAAATGGATGGTGGTAGATAGGATGATTATTTTTACGGATATTGATCTTGATGGTCTTGGTTGTGGACTTATTGCGAAACTAGCATTTGCAGACAAGGCCAATATATTTTACTGTTCTTATCGAAATTTAAATCAAAGAGTGGAAGCAGTTATTAAAAACCCTGAGAATAATAATGTGGAAATCTACATTACTGATTTGGCTGTAAATGAGCAGGTAGAGAAAAAACTCGAGGAGCGGTTCCAAAAGGGAAAACCAGTTCAAATGATCGATCATCATGTGACTGCTTTGCATTTTAATCAATACAAATGGGGGAGCGTAATTCCTGAGTATGAGACGGGAAAAAAGACTTGTGCAACTTCTTTATTTTATGATTACCTAATTGAACACAAAATGATGGAACGAAATAAAGCACTTGAAGAATTTATCGAATTAGTACGTCAATATGACACTTGGGAGTGGGCTGAAAATAATAATTTAACAGCCAAACGATTAAATGATTTGTTCTATATTATGAGTCGTGAACTGTTTGAGGAGGAAATGTTAAAAAGGTTGTCTGAAAATAAAGATTCATTTACATTAACCGACACGGAACATATGCTGCTTGATATCGAGGAACAAAAAATCCACAGGTACATCCATTCGAAAAGTAGACAACTGGTGCAAACTTTTATTGATGATTACTGTGTTGGGATTGTTCATGCCGAACAATATTTATCAGAGCTAGGAAATGAATTAAATAATTTATATCCGCATTTGGATATGATTGTCCTACTGAATATGGGTGGAAAGAAGATGGGATTTCGAACCATCCATGATGAAATAAATGTAGCCGAATATGCAAAAAAGTACGGAGGTGGAGGGCATCCGAAAGCCTCTGGATCGGAAATGACAAGGGAAGCGTTTGAAAAGTTTGTAATAAATGTTTTTGAAATGATTCCACTTAAACCAGATGCAGATCGGAATGAATTTAATGTTAAGGATTCACAGGTTGGAACATCCTATCAGAACCCGCTAGGAGAAAGTTCATATATCATTCCATGTGGAGATGGCTATTTTTCTATAGTACATAACAAGAAGAAATTGGAGCAGTCTTTCTCTGTATTCGCGGATGCAGAACGGTATTTAAAAAGAAATTATTCTTCTTGGCTACGAAGCGACCATGAATATCTTTATCACGTTTCAAAAGCTCTTCGGATCTCACAAGATGAATTAAGAGGGAATTATCAGGAAATCATCAGGAACCATCTTGTAGATATTACTTTATGAATTAGTAAAAGCCATTCCTTAACGAAAAAAGGATTGGCTTTTGTGTTTTTTTCATAACCTTCCGATTTAAGGGGTGATTAAGATTGAAGTGGTAATTTAATCGTAGGTATATGAGATTATTATTTCAAAATCGTAATAACCATGCAACAAAAAGTCAATTTATTTATATATTCCTGTAATGTTCTTTTGTTATGATTGTTTAACGACAAAGAGAATTGGTCGTGGGAATTACATGGTAAGGGTTTGAATAAATATTAATATACCTTTTTGATTGAATTAACCTATGGGGTGATATGATGGCTTCAACTTCAAAAAGGAGTAAATATTTTGATAATGCAAAATTTATTTTGATTTTTCTCGTCGTTTTTGGGCATCTGATAAGTCCATTAAAGGAACATGATGGGATCCTTTTCACTTTATATACAGTTATTTTTCTATTCCATATGCCCGCTTTTATCCTAATCTCTGGATACTTCGCGAAAGGTTATAAAAAGAAAGGCTACTTTATAAAGTCTATTAAGAAGATATTACTTCCTTATTTTATTTTTCAGATGATCTATTCCATTTATTATTATTTAAATGGGCAGGAAAAAAATATAGAATTTGATTTTTTACATCCTCATTGGTCGCTTTGGTTTTTGATGAGTTTGTTTTTTTGGAATTTACTTCTATATCTCTTTGCAAGGTTAAGATGGAGTGGCTTTTTTATTGCCATTGTCTTGGGAATTGCGATTGGTTTTGTTGATCACGCGGGTAGTTTTTTAAGCCTATCAAGAACATTTGTATTTTTCCCCTATTTCCTCTTGGGGTTTTTACTAAATGGTGATCAGTTAAAGAAAGTAATTCGGGCCAGATATTCACTTCCAGTTGGAATAATAATTATTATCGGGACTTATATTTTCTTTGGGTTCAGTTTCCCTCAAGATGCTGTGCCATGGCTTCTGGGCGATACATCATATGCAAATATGGGGGAAAAAGAGTTGGCCGATGGGCTGTTGCGAGGACTTCAATATGGGCTGACATTAATAGTTGTATTTGGGTTTTTAGCATTAATACCTTCCAATCAATTTAAAGTAACGAAAATTGGTGAAAGAACTTTATATGTCTATTTGCTTCATGGATTTATTATTAAATCGCTCCAGGAGATTCTTCCAAATAAAAGTATCATCTCCATTTCAGGAAATTATCTTTTACTTTGCGTTCTTTCCTTTATGATCTGTATCGTTCTAGGAAGTTATTTAATTAAAAAATATACTCAACCGCTTGTCGAATTTAAAGTTTAAATGAATACAGGGAGTGGTTAATGAAAGCCGAACTAGTATGGACCAGTTCGGCTTTTTTTTGTGTATTTAAATTAGAAAAAATTGTATTGACCTAAAACCCAAATAATGAGCTGACAATATTTTTCTTTTTTCTTTTTACTTTACTGTGATCAAATACAAGTGGTTCTTCCATTTGCGAGGTTATTTTTAGTTCGTTCATTTGTTTTTGAAGTTGTTCTACCTGCTGCGATAAATCTTTTACAAGATGTTGCAAATCCTCTAGTTCACGGCGATGCTGAAGGAGTTGATAGGAAGCAACCGAATCTGCTTTTGAATTTATATTACTTTCCAATTCACTGACTTTTGAATATAACTTTTCTAGTGCTTGATTGTCATTTACCGCTTTAACAGCACCTTTTCGAGGATTTTTTTTCTCTTTTAATGGGACTATTTCTTGGATTAGTGTCCCGTTTTGGAGCTGTTCGTGTATTTTTTTTAATAGTTCTATATCCTCGCTGCTAAAATGGTAATGACCACGCTCATTTCTTTCCATCGGAAGTTCAAGCTGTTTTACCCAGCGCTGAATAGTACTTGTAGATACTCCTAATAATTTTGCTACTTCACTTGTATTCATTTCGAATCCCTCCATTGATAAAATAAACCGCAATCCACGAGTGACGAAATTATTTTTTTTTGTCTTTAAAAGGGAGTCGTTCTAATCGAAGAAAACTTTCGTATTAAGTCCAGAATTTCCACCATTTCTTTTCTTTTGTTGCTGCCACATGTCTATAACTGTTAAGCATTTGTTGAAAGGCTAATTCTCTTTGCGAAATTTCATGTCGGTACTGATTACGCTCTTCAAGGAAAAATTCACGTTCTTTTGACATTGCCTCTGTTAGACTTGAGATTTCGTTATTAGTAACATCCACATAGTGGGATAGTTCTTCGGAAGTTTCCGACAACTGCTTGGAAAGTGTATAAATTTCTTGAGAAGTCTCTATAGAAACGTTAGCAATGTTGTTGGAGAGGTACTGTAATGAGTCAGCTGATAATTCAGAGGCTTTTTCAAGAGTCTCTGATAACTCCTGAATCTCAGCTCTTGTGTTAGCAGATGATTTATATATCGAGTTAGATAATGATTTAACTGTGGTATAGGTTCCATTCCTTATTTCCTTTTTTACTTCATCTAGTACTTCTCTTCGAACAACCGTCCGGATTTCATCTTTTACGTCACTTAAGAAATTTTGCTTGTACGTATCCATTGCCTCGAAAAACTGATGTGCATCTATAGCGTCTTGTATGGTTATCGGTTTGGCTGTGTCAGAAATGACCTCTAATGAGACCATAGGTGATTCTTTCATATCCAGATTTTCAATGGCCTTGAGTGAAACAGCGAGTGATTCTGAGACATCCTGATTTTCAATGACCTCTTGTGAAACTGCGAAAGATTCTGAGACATTCTGATTTTCAATGAACGCTTGTGAAACTGCGAATGATTCTGAGACATCCTGATTTTCAATGAACGCTTGTGAAACTTCGGAGGATTGGGGTACATCTACACTTTCAGGGTGAAGTTTTTTTTGCATCCATTCCCTGATTGTTTCCTTACTTAACTTTTTTTCATATAGTTTTTTAATTTCAATTAGCTGGTCAATCTCCCTATCTGTACATATTCTTGCCCCTTGCTTTGAACGAGGAATTTCTAGTAAATCAACTAAATCCTTTTCCCAATGACGTATGGTGCCTGGTGTTGTATTTATTTTTTTGGCTACTTCTTTTAAGGTATAGGTCTTCATATAAAAATCATTCCTTTCTATTTATCTCGGAAATAATTCATCTTTGTGTTAGTAATTCACCATTCGGTAGCACATTTTCCTGCTAGATGACAAAAGCTATCAAAACAAGACGGAAAGAATGAAATAACAACAATATTTTGCAAATTGAGCATCTATTACAAAAAAATGATTGAGCAGAGTAGAAATGAGGTTTAATATATGGAGTGGAATTGATGTAGAAAGAAGGATCTCAACATGTGGATTGCAGCGGCCTTTGTTACTATGGTTTGTTTTGGGACTAATAATACTATTTTCAAGTGGAGCACGGAGAAGAAAGTGTCGAAAGTACATATTCAGTTCTTCTTCTATTTTGTAGCATTCCTATTAACTTTGGGATTTGCTTTTGTAAACGGGAGAGTCCACTTGAATCTTATCACCATTTTACTTGGAGCTTTTATTGGAATATTAAATGCAAACGGTAATATCCAAATGTCAAAGGCCTTTGAAAAGGGCCCTGCTAGTTTGACATCGCCATTAGTAGGAACAAATACAATATTTCCAATCGTATGTGCTGGCGTTCTTTTTCATGAACATATCACAGTGATTCAATGGGTAGGAATCATAATTATGCTTGGCTCAGCCATGGCCATACAGTATTCATCTGGTAATAATAGAGAAATAAATTATTTCCCTTGGATGATTCGCGTTGGACTTGCGATATTTTCTTTTGGTTTACTAGGGGTTTTAATGAAAACTACATCCTATCTGCAAATAAATTCATTAGATATCCTCATTGCCATGTATGGCGGAGGGAGTGTCTATTTAGCTATTTGCAGTATCTTGAAAAAAGAAAAGTGGCAGAGGTCAGAAGCCAATGTGGGATCCATTGTTGGACTAATTAGCATTTTAGGATATAGCAGTTATTTCTATGCCCTTAATTCTGGAATGGCAAGTATCGTGTTTCCAATTGTAAGTTTAAATTGTCTAGTAGTGGTTCTAGCTGGGTTTTTACTATTTAAAGAAAAATTAAAAAGATATCAAGTGATCGGTGTATGCACTGCTCTACTTGGGATAATTTTCACAAAGATATAAAGCGCAAAAAAGTGCAGAGTGTTTCAAGTTAAATTGAAATGCTCTGCACTTTTTATTTGGCACCATGATTTATCACCTATCTCAATTCACCAACCCAAGCATTTTCACCCCATTATAAATTCCAGAATCAGTAACCTTGGTGGTTCTATGCTTTGCGTATTTAAAAAGGTCTGGATAGCCGTTACCCATGGCAAAGCTTTCGCCCACGTTTTGAAGCATTTCCTTATCATTCATTCCATCTCCAAATGCAATCGAACTTTCCTTATTGATGCCTAGCCGCTTCAAAACTGCTTGAACTCCATAGCCTTTGTTCACTCTGTCCCTGATTACATCATAGCAATGACGCATTCCCTCGACATTGACTTGGGATAAATGGATTCCCTCTTCATTATTGTAAAGGACAGGGTCATCTTTTTTTAGATTGACTAGTGTCATCCCTAAGATCGAACTATTGACTGAAGGAGAATAAGGTTCATTTTTATGTAAGTGGAATTTGTGCATAAACTCCGTTGTGATCCCAGAATCCACATTGGTAAAAACGTTCTTATTATTCGTATACAGGACCACTTCATGCTGGTTATCCTTAGCAATCTCTAAGAAATTCATAACTGTAGAGCTCTTCATAGGCTCTTGGAATATATCTTCACCTTTATAAATGGCATATGCACCGTTATAACCAATGAATGAGTGAATATTTAACTCTTTTGCGAGTTCATCTAATTCATGTAGTGGCCTTCCTGTAGCTAAGAAAACTTCCAAGCCCTGAGCCTGAACCTTTGAAATGGCCTTTTTTGTTGAATCTTCAATCGTACCATCTGGTCTCAGTAATGTTCCATCGATATCCAAAAATAAAACTTTATAATTGGTCATGAATGTAGCTCCTTCTTTGTAGAATGTTGTTTTTAGTCTACCACTTTTAGTTAAAGGAAGTCACATTAAATAGAATCGTTTAATCAATTAATAGCGACAGTAATTCCTTTAGGGGATAATTAGTTTCATGGCGTTATTGAAATTCGATTGGATTTTCAAGAAACGGAAAACGGTGCCGTCCGCAGCTTTTTTAATGAAATATTATTTTGGAGGAATAATAGGGGAGATGAATATAAAACGCAAAAAGTGAGGGATTTTATGAAAAAGATTTTATTACTATTCTTATCTCTTCTCATTTTAGGTCTTCCCAAAAGCGTCTATGCTAAGCAAAAGATTCCTATATTAATTTATCATTCCATTGATCAATTTAACGGTATTGGATCCAAGGAGTTATATGTAACTCCAGAAAATTTTGAGAAACAAATGGCATATTTAAGAGACCATGGTTATACCTTATTAACTTTCGAGCGTTGGAAGGATATTAAAACTGTTCAAAGGCCAATCTTTATCACCTTTGATGATGGTTACAAAAATAATCTTAATGCCTATTCGATTTTTCAAAAACTCACAACAAAAAGTTTTCATCCAGCCGGTACCTTTTTTGTGATTTCTGATTTCGTAGGAAGGGCAAACCGCTTATCTAAAGCAGATTTAAAAATGTTAGCAGATTCAGGATTAATATCTATTCAGTCACATACAGCTACACATCCAGATTTAATCAAAGAGGAAAACTTAAAATATGAACTAAAAGAATCGAAAGAAAAAATTCAGCAGATAACAGGTAAAGCTGTTATTGCTCTAGCGTACCCCTATGGGAATACGAATGAACATGTGGTGGCGGAAGCGAAAAAGTATTATCGGTATGGACTGACTACAACGCCAGGCCCATTTTCAATGACAGGCTTTAAAAACGAGCTTTACTATTTACCTCGAATGTATATAAAATATTCAACTACACTCGATGATTTCGAAAAAGCAGTGAAGGTAGATTAATATAAAAAACGATTACTTACTGAGGTAATCGTTTTTTTATGACTAAAATTAAGTAGTGCAAAGAAGTATTAACCATAATGTTACACATATAGTTGTTCGATATGAATATTCTCTATGTAGGGGGGACTAATAGATGACAACAACAATTAGTGTGTGGACCAAATTACTCGGGTGATTGAGGAGAAAGACTCAAAAAAATAGCTATTGAAAAGACAATGTAAACTGGGCGAAATCTCTATGTAATCAAACAACGTTATAATAGTGTAAACATAATCGAGACTGTATTAGGGCGGGTGTTTATATGGAAGAGACAATGGTAAAATCCTACTTACAAAAATCACTAGATGAATGGAAAGATGATATTTCACTAGTCTTAACTGAAATTGCAAATGAATATGATGAAGTGGCACAGGAATTAAAGGTTTATTCTTACAAATATGGGATTACCAAGCAAGTAATTCAATCGACAGTAAATGAGGAAATTATTGATAAAATTCGTGACATGTACCATAAACCATTTGAAGAAAGCTATAACCAACTGAAAGAATACATAAAAGACCTAGAGGAAAAAAGACGAGTTTTTCAAATGTTTATTCAAAAAATTGAAGAAGTAACAAGGAAAGAATCTGCGAAAATTACTACATATTAGTAAGTAATTTCATCCCCCTATAACTCAAAAGCAGCCTTATCAATTGATGAGGATGCTTTTTTATTTGAAAAAAAGCATATTCGTAAGAATTATGTAAGATTTATGTCTGATGATGTAAACATTAAACAATTTAATTATGTTGGAGAAATACCAAAAGAGCAGCCCTTATAGGAGGCTGCTCTTTTTAGATTTCGATAAAGAAACCGTGCTATAGATTCCTGCATATATTAATAACAGATTTATATTGTGAGGTGTGAAACAAATGATCACCGCTAATATTGGAAGTAAAACCTATCGGATCCCGGATAACCTTGAAGAATATTTTCAACCGTTTCGCTCACAAGTGATTGGGACGAACCAAGTGTTTGATTCCCCCTATGGGAAAAAGAAAATCATCTATGCGGACTGGACTGCAAGCGGACGACTTTATCGACCCATCGAACAGAAAATTTCTGAGGTATTCGGACCCTTTATGGCAAATACACATACAGAATCGAATATAACTAGTTTAATGATGACAGGGATATATAATCAATCCAGAAAAATTATTAAGGAACATGTTAACGCCGACGAGCATGATGCCCTAATCCTGGATGGATTTGGAATGACCTCTGTGATGAATAAGTTTCAGAGATTATTAGGAATTAGAGTTCATGAACAGTGGAAAGGGCGGCTGCAGATTTCCGAAAATGAGCGACCAGTAATTTTTATTACGCATATGGAACATCACTCAAACCAGACATCCTGGCTGGAGACACTGGGGGATGTGGTTGTATTAAGTCCAGACGAGGTTGGAGGCGTGGACAAAAAACGACTTGTTCACCTGCTGCATCAATATAGGAATAGGAAAATGAAGATTGGTTCGTTTACAGCATGCTCCAATGTCACAGGGGTTCAAACCCCATACCATCAATTAGCAAAAATTATGCATCAACATGGTGGCATTTGTATAGTGGATTTTGCGGCTGCGGCTCCGTATGTGACCATTAATATGCATCCAAAGGACCCTTTGGAAAAACTTGATGCCGTCTTATTCTCTCCTCATAAGTTTTTAGGGGGACCGGGAACTAGTGGTGTTTTGGTCTTTAATACTAGATTATATGCTAATCATGTTCCAGACCATCCCGGGGGCGGGACTGTGACCTGGACGAATCCATGGGGCGAGCACCAATATCATACCAGTATCGAGCTGCGTGAAGATGGTGGGACACCAGGAATATTACAAGCCATTCGGACCGCCCTATGTTTGAATTTGAAGAATCAAATGGGTGTGGACAATATATTAACAAGAGAGAAGGAACAGTTAAATATTTTATTACCTAGATTAGTAGAGATTCCTGGCCTTCATTTATTAGATGGTCATAAAAAAGATCGTCTGGGTATTGTTTCGTTTTATATTGAGAATATCCACTATAATTTAATCGTCCGCCTGCTTAATGACCGGTTTGGGATTCAAGTAAGAGGTGGATGCTCCTGTGCTGGGACCTACGGGCATTATCTTCTTCACATTGATAAACAATCCTCTAAGCATATTTCTGAACAGATTAATCAGGGAGATCTGTCGGAGAAACCAGGGTGGGTGCGGTTCTCATTACATCCGATTATGACTAACGAAGAAATTCTATTGTTCGTAAATGCCATTAGAGAAATTACTTTTAACATAAACGAATGGAAAAATGATTATCGATATGATAAGTCAAGCAATGATTACTTTTTTGTGAACCACGTAAGAGAGGATATGGCTCCACTATTTCGGTTTGAATAATGCTGATCCAGCTAGAAGGTAAGAAATCAGTACCTATTCTAAATAAGGCAACCACAAACTTGTATGGGCATATGCTATCAGAAGAAAGGTGGGATCGTATGATTCATACAGTTAAGCCTGGAGAAACGCTGGGGATTATCTCTGCTAATTATCGCGTAAGTCTCCGTAGACTTCACGCAGCAAATCCTGGGGTCGGGCAATTACATGTAGGCCAAAAAATCCAAATTCCAGGTCTGCCAGAACCCACTACTATACCATTTTCCATTCAAATCTCTGTCGGAAAACGAAGACTTACATTATATAACAATGGAAGGCTAGTAAAAATTTTTCCAATCGCGGTAGGGAAGATGTTGACGAATACTCCAACAGGTGATTTTGTGATTGTAAATCGGCAGTATAATCCAGGGGGACCATTTGGAGTGTTGTGGCTTTCACTTTCCAAACTAGGGTACGGGATTCACGGCACAAACGACCCAAGTTCTATAGGAAAAGCGGTCTCCCATGGTTGTGTAAGAATGTATAATCGGGATGTGCTTCAGCTAGCCGAAATGGTTCCGAATGGAACTCGTGTTACTATTCGACCTTAGGGGCAAAAAAGGCCGATTTTCGAATCAGCCTTTTTCTAATGTGGAGTACGGGGAAAATACAAAAATCTATCTTGATGTGACATTCATGAAGACAGAAATCAGTGTGAAAATGTAAAACCTGTCCTAATGTGTTTAATGCTTAATTTTAATACCAACCTTTTATATTCTATAAAGTAGTAATTAGTTTATATTTCTCCATAGGAAGCTCATTCGAAGTATCGATAAGAAATAAAGAGTCCCACCTTCAGGAGTAAGAAGGTGGGACTCATTTAATTATTTATAGATTACGATTGATCCTACTGATTTATCTTTGGCTTGTCCGTTTACACGAACCTTAAGTCCAAAGTTTCCGATATTACGACCAGCATCTGGCATAAAAGTATTTAAGAACGAGTTATTGTCATCAAATAGTGATACAGCTGGTTGGCTTGGGAAGTTTATCGTGTAAGTAGGGTAAGCAATATCTAATCCAGAAGTAGGATTTAGCCCGAATGCAGCATCTGCGACTTGGAAACGGGAAATCGCTTCAACACCAGTGCTTAATTTCATACTCTTCCCAACGTGCGCATCTACAACACCTAAGAAACCATCCCCTGGATGAATACCAGTCCAGTTTTCTGTATAGCTGTCATCCACATACCAAACAACTAAACCGCCATCATAGCTCATTAATGAGTTACCACGTTTAATATTGGCAAGGCCTGAGTCAACACCTTGATGGTTACGCCATTCCAGAAGGTAGTAATGATCAGTGAGTTTATTTCCATCCATTTTCGTGAATCCATTTAATGAAAATTTAGAGGTCGGGCTTTCAGCACCATCTTCTACTACTGTTACTCCATCAGCAACAACCTTTAAATTATCTGCGAAGAAACCAATATTTGATGTACCCCAGTCAGTTGCATAGCGAAGGCGAAGTTTAATCTTTTGACCTTTGTAATCTGATAGATCAAAAGATTGTGCCTTCCACCCATTAGAATTACCTGAGAAACCAGGCATTGAATTCAAGATAGTAGGGTAACCTTCAGCTACTACATCCGAACGAGTATTAGAATTTCCTAAGGATTTCCAAGTAACACCATCGTCATTAGAAACCTGAACAAAAGCAAAATCCCATTGCTCTTCAATATCATACCAGGCATCAAATGTTAATGTAGCAGAATTTTTCCCAGTTAAATCTACATCTGTTACCATATTTGTATCCATCTCATCTTTTTGCCCGCCCCAGAATTCAAAGCTTCCAGAAGCAGGAGTGTTAACAGGGGTTTTCTTTTTCGGTAGGTTTACTCGAATCGCCTGATTATTTTGCCCAAGTGGTGAATTTGCTTGGTCAAGTAAGAACTGTGTACCTTTTGTGGAGACTTCGCCCCAGTTTACAGCAGTAGGGGCAGTCCATTTTCCACCTAGTGTAGATTGGAAGTATTGCTTTGCCCAAGGAGAGAAGCCTGTTGGTTCTGAACCTGGGATTTTTCCTGCCCATGATCCAGCTGACATAATCGACCAATATTCGACCGCCTCACCTTGGCCAGAATAAATGGTATCATATTCATCTGGAAGACCTAAATCATGTCCATATTCGTGGGCAAATACACCAGTAGCTCCGTCTTCAGGCATCATTGTGTAATCATAGAACCCTGGTTTTCCAATTGGATGCTGGATTGAAAGATCATATCCGTCTAAATCAACAAACTTTGCAGAACGATGTGACCAAATTGCATAATCTCCTAGTGAACCACCACCGGCTTCTTGACCCATACCAGCATGAATAATTTGAAGATGGTCAACTAATCCATCCGGCTCCCAGAAATTACCGTCACCATCAAAATCATGTGGATCTTCTAGGTCATAATCTTCCAGAGGGATTCCTGCAGCTAATGCTGCTTTATAAGTATCGACAACTAATTGTTTTGATCCACCTGGGGTTACATTGTCATGTCCACTGGCACTATCAGCCCCATAAAATGCAGCAGTTCCTGGAACCTTTAACCATCCATAAGCTTTACCATTAATGGTATAAGTTCCACCAGATTGCTGTTCATAATATTGCTTTTGGGATACAAATGTTTCACCATTAGGGCCTTTAACTCCGTTTTCACCGAAGATCATATCTTCATAGTGTTGAAGAGTATAGTCAGAGTAATAGTTATCAGTCTCATCCTTACTTAAATTGTTATGTGCAATGTCAGAGTACTCTACTGTTAAGGTTAGTAATTTGCCTTGCTTCTTAATTCCAGGTGAAGTTCCTTCTTTAACTGGATCTAGATTTCCTTTTAACTGTCCATTTTTGTTACCATTTCCTTTTAAAAGACCGTTATTGAAGTCTTTAAATTTCCTTTGTTTTTCTGCATCCCCAGCTTTTACTTTTGCAGCTAAAGGGTCAGATGTCTTTACTTTATCCTCTTTACCCTTCAATTCTAAGTACTTATGTAATGCTTTTTGCTTTTCAGCAGTAGATGCTCCTTTTGAGATAACACCACGTTTAATAAGTGCATCTAGTAATTTATCTTCATTTACAACCGATAGGTCTAGTGACCCATAAGAATTTGAAACTGTTGTTGGACTTTTTGCTAGAACTCCACCCGATGTACTAGCATAGTTGCCCGGAAAACCGGCAAACAATGTACCAGCCATTATTGCGGTGGATAGACCTGTTTTTAATAGTTTCTTCATAAAACTCCCCCTAATTTTTTTGGCTTGCTAGTAAATAATATTTCGAAAATTGAAATAAAACAATAGGATTATTTCCTTAATTTTCTGTTAATTCAGATAAGTTATAGTTCTTTTGAATTATTTTTTCGACAGCGATTTTAATTTTTTTGAAAAAGTTTATATCATATATGAAAATAGCCGACTAGACTAATCTTTTAATTTACAATGGGTGTATTCTATTAAAAAAATAAGGCGTGAATTCGATGTGAATTCACGCCTAAAATAACTTAATTTGTTTGATTTATCTTAATTACTCAGCTTTAGCTGCTTGAATTTGTAGGTTGATTTTTACTTTGTCAGCAACAAGGACGCCGCCAGTTTCAAGTGCCGCATTCCAAACTAGGCCATACTCAGAACGATTGATTGTACCTTCTGCACTAAATCCAACCTTTTCATTTCCCCATGGATCTTTTCCTTGACCTTCGAAAGTAACTGCAAATGTTTCAGGTTTTGATACACCACGTAGTGTTAAATCACCAGTAACATTGTATTCGCCGTCATCTGTTTTTTCAATTTTAGTAGAGCGGAACGTCATTGTTGGGTGATTAGCTACATCAAAGAAATCTGCAGAAACCAAGTGTCCATCACGGTCTTGATTTCGAGTGTCTACACTTGCAGTATCAACTGAAAATTCAATGCTTGCAGTTGTTAAATCGGTTGGATCTGCATCAATCGTTGCGTCAAACTTGTTGAAAGTTCCTTTCACGTTTGCGATCATCATGTGACGAACAGAAAAATCTACACTGCTGTGTGATGCATCAAGAGCCCATTTAGTTTTTGTCATTTTATTTCTCCTCCATTATGTTTGTTTAATTTATTTATCTCGAAATCAAAATAACTTAATTCAAGATAAATTATATGTTGTGAGCAAACATATTGTCAATTAGATTTTATAAATTTTTTTTGAATTTTTTCCAATACTATCTATATAAGTATTTAGGATTGGACGAATTAAATAATTCAAAGAGAATGTATTTAAGTTTGCGGATCACTGGAAGATGGATAGGAAGAAAATTGAGGATTACATAAAATAAGATAGGACAATAAAAAAAAACGCCCCTGAAGGCGTTTGTTAATGGCATAGAAAAATCTCCTTGAAAATGTAGGAGGGACATGATAAGATGATATTTGGCATAAATATTTAATGATGTAGTTACTTAAAAACTACCTATTATAACATTAACACAATTTTATTCGATTGTCAACAAATGACCAATACATTTATCTGGGGAGTGGTTTGATGAGCGATTTACAGAGCAAAGGTTTGAAAATGGAACAAAGAAGAGTGACCACGGTTATAAATGAAATCGATAAAAAGATAAATAAATTAAAGCTAAATGCTGGAAAGGTAAGTTCTGATGTTCTCGAGATCCGTAAAGAATTTTGGGAAGATGTAACCGTCAATATGGATGAACCTGATGATATGATAGAAACAGCAGCGAGTATCAAACAACAGGCCGAACTGCTCTCAGAACGTGAGCGGACCCATAGACATTTGGATAAACATCTCAATACACTATCAAGATTAAAGTATTCCCCATACTTTGGACGGATTGATTTTTTAGAAAACGGGGAAGAAGCAGAGGATCGGGTATACCTAGGAATTGCATCGTTAATGGATGAACAGGATGAAAATTTTTTGATTTATGACTGGCGTGCCCCTATATCTAGCCTTTATTATGACTATTCACCTGGTCCTGCCAGATATAGAACCCCTGAAGGAATGATTGAAGGGGAAATGAACTTAAAACGTCAATTTATTATTAGGGCTTCAGAAATTAAAGGGATGTTTGATACAGGGGTAACCATCGGAGATGAAATGCTTCAGGAGGTTCTTGGAAACAACGCGAGTACGCAAATGAAAAGCATTGTTGCTACTATTCAACGAGAGCAAAATGAAATTATTCGCAATGAGCGGGCGAAAATTATGATCGTCCAAGGTGTAGCAGGAAGTGGAAAAACTTCTGCTGCCCTGCAACGGGTTGCTTACTTGCTCTACCGTTATCGAGGGACATTGAATTCAGAAAATATTATGCTTTTTTCACCTAACCCTTTGTTTAATAGCTATGTAGCAACGGTTTTACCAGAGTTAGGTGAAGAAAATATGCAGCAATCCACCTTTCAGGAATATTTACATTCTCGATTAGGTAAAGAATTTAATGTGGAAGACGCCTTTACGCAAATGGAATATTTGTTAAGTGAGAATGATGATGAAAAGGAATATAAACTTAGAGTTGAAGGAATTCGTTTTAAAGCAAGTCTTGAATATAAAAATATAATTGATCGATATGCGCATGGATTAACGAAAAGGGGTCTAATTTTTAGGGATTTAATATTTAGAGGAGATGTATTGATTTCTAAAAAGGAGATCCATGATTATTTTTATTCACTAGAAGAAAGCCTTAGCATACCCAACCGCATGCAGCTTGTAAAGGAATGGCTTTTAAGAGATTTAAAGCGGAAGGTTAGACAAGAGCGTTCGAGAAGCTGGGTGGAGGAAGAAGTACAATTTCTCGATAAAGAAGCCTTTATGGAGGCCTTCAAAAAACTTCAGGAAAAAAATCAATTTTCGGAAAATACATTTGATGATTTTGAGCAGGAGCAAAAACTCCTTGCTGAAATGGTCATAAAAGAAAAGTTCAGGCCATTATTTGCTAGAGTAAAAAGTTTGCGGTTTATTGATTCACCTAAGATTTATCACCAGCTTTTTAAGCAAGCTGAAAATATGGATGAACGCTTACCTGTTGATTGGGACCAAATTTGCAGGAAGACAGTGAAGAAATTAAAAGATATGGAAATTCCTTATGAAGATGCCACACCATATGTTTATCTCCAGGATTTAATTGAAGGTCGTAAGTCCAAATCTACTATTCGTCATATTTTTATTGATGAAGCTCAGGATTACTCACCCTTCCAGTTTGCTTTTATACAAAAGCTATTTCCTTTTAGCAAAATGACTTTACTCGGTGATTTTAATCAAGCGATATTTTCTGGTGCCACTGGTGCGGAAACGGTTTTATCTGACCTAAATATCTCGGGAGAGACAATCGAATCGTTTGTCCTTACAAAAACCTATCGATCGACAAAAGAGATTGTTAACTTTACCAGTGCGTTGATTGAGGGTGGAAAAAATATTGAACCCTTTAACCGCACGGGCAGGAAACCGTTAGTTACTGAAATAGAACCCGATGAAATTACGCGATCAATAATCAAAACAATTAAAGATTTTCAAGATGATGGCCATCGAACCATTGCTGTAATCTGCAGGACAGCCGATGAGAGCAAAAGGGCCTTTGAAGCGCTCAAGAACGAGGTATCGCTCCATCTAATTGAAAAAGGAACGGTTTCGTATGAGAAAGGAATTCTCGTTATTCCTTCCTATCTTGCGAAAGGAATTGAATTTGATGCCGTTATTTTGTACGATTGTTCTCAATATAAAAAAGAAAGTGAACGCAAATTATTTTATACCGTCTGCACAAGGGCCATGCATGAACTTCACATGATCGCAACATCTGGGATTAGTCCGCTAATGGAAGTTGCTCCTAAAGATACCTACACACTTGTAAAACCAAGTAAATGCTAATGAAAAAGAAGCTGTATGTCTCGATGACCTGAGCACACAGCTTCTTTAAGTTTAGGCTATGTTAAAAGTACTATGCATTTGCGCCAAATTCATAACTTAACTAGAAAAAATTAAAAAACAGCCGAATCCATTCCAGCTGCTGGTCTTTGCTATATTATTTTTTCCATTGTTTTTGAACTTGTTCTAAAGCAAGTTGGAATATTTCATCATCGGATGTTTCCCGATTAGCAATGACATTCGTTAAATAGCTTTTTCCTTCGAAAGTTACTGTTACTTCTACTTGTACCATAATTGAATCTCCATTTCTATGTTTAAATTATTAGTAAAAAGTGTAGTCATAAATTACACAACGATTCAGTGTATTAAGTTATTTAAATAATTATGACGATATTTTTTCGACAAATGTTACTAAAAATTTCAGTTTTGATATAATTGTTTTATAAAAACAATAGGGAGGTAAATAAATTCAATGCATTTTGAAGAGGTAACAAAAGAAACATTATTTATTGCACTCGAAATGATAAACTCGAATCCAGAATATAATATTTTTGAAAATGGCAAAGAGGCAAGAACACTTGCTGACATGGAAGAAGAATTCTTAAATCCTAATAGTAACAGTGCATTTATAAAGCTTGATGACACCTATATAGGCGTAATTGATTACTTAATAGAAAATCCGAAGGACCAGTACCCATGGCTTGGTCTCCTTTTACTGCATGTTGATTATCAAGGATATGGTTTCGGTGCACAGGCATTTGCAGTGTACGAAAATGAGATGCTTAAACGAGGTATGAAATGTGTTAGAATTGGTGTGTTAAAAGAAAATACAAAGGCACAACGCTTTTGGGAATCGATAGGATTTATCTATTATAATACAGCAACCTCACAAAATGGAACTGGTATTTTATGTTATGAAAAACAAATTGGATAAAAACCCCAAGCTAGAGTTCATTATATTTCTTGATACATAAATTGCTCAGCAAAAAGTTGAACTTGATCTTTATCGATCTTATTTTTTTTCAATAACGATTCAGCGATGACCAGATTGGCTTGAATAGATATATTTCTTTTTAAATCACGAATGGACACATCTCCATTCAATAATTGGATAGCTTTTTCTCTAATGCCTTGATTCGTAGATGACTTGTATAAAAGGTAGGCAATACATGTGATCTTGTCCACATCAAACACTCCTCTTAAATCAAGTATAAACATTTTTTTACTATTTCGACGATAAGCAACGTTTTTCCTGCTATTATTCTGAAAATTTTAAAAAACTTAAGGAAAATTGTACGGATAAGAGATTTATGGATTTATTCGTTCTATTAATCTGAAAATTCAAATAAATTATTAAAAAGAATCTTGGCGGGGGCGGTAAAGAATGTTTGATTACGTAGAAGAAACACAAGCAGGATTTGAGGTGATTTCATCTATTTCAAAAAAAGGTTATTCTATTTATGATATTAATTATGAAAGCCCTTTCAACGGGCAGGTGCCTGCCTTTCTATTTATTCCTGACAAAGGAGGATCATTTCCTGCAGTCATTTTTATGCACCCTAGTCAAGGAAACAGAAAAACTTTTTTTCATGAAGCGCAATTGCTTGCCACAAAAGGTTATATTTCACTCTTAATTGAAGCGCCGATTTTCGGAGGGTATGGTCAAACAGATGGCCCTGATAGGAAAAAATTCACAAAAACAATTGAAGCCTTAGCGGATATTCAAAAATACATTCATACTGTTATGGATATTAGAATGGGAGTTACACTGCTTAGTAAGCTAACGATTGTAGATGAAACTCGGATGGCTTTTGTTGGCCATGGTTTTGGAGCGTCCTGGGGCGGGGTAATTTCAGGAATTGATTCGCTCATTAAAACTTTTGTCTTAATATCAGGGTATGGGGAGGCTTCAGAGTGGCAACTGACTAGTGAACATCCAATTGCAGCCATCATTCGCAGCTTTTTACCGCCTGAAAGATTTGAATATTTTATTTCAAGTCTTAGAAAATTAGATGCCATCCACTATGTAAAAAATGCTGCGCCGGCATCAATACTCTTCCAATTCGCCAAAAATGACGAATTTATTGAACGAGGCCATGCTGCGACTTTTTATTCTGCTGCAAGTTCTCCCAAAAGAATCAACTGGTATGATACCGATCATCTATTTACGAATTGCAAAGAAGCCTTACTTGACCGCCAAGAATGGCTCTCTGCCCATTTTTGTTCTCAAAATGACACGTTTTCAAAAGAATCTACAAAAAACTAAAATAAATCTCTTTCATACCGGAAATTTTGTTGAAAATTGCTTATTTGATATGGTATTTTATATAATATTGAAGGGATAAAAGAAATACGATGATAGTACGGTGGAATTTTACCTTTCGTCCCAAAAGGGATGGAAGGTTTTTTACTTTTTTACATAAGATTTAGGAGGAAAACCAATGAAACAGGCCTTAATCAAGGATTTGTACAGAAATACGGAAAGTTATATTGAACAAAAAGTCCAGTTAACTGGATGGATTCGTACGATTCGCGACTCTAAAACTTTTGGGTTCATTGAATTAAATGATGGCAGCTTTTTTAAAGGAGTACAGATTGTATTTGATGAGCAATTAGAGAACTTTAAGGATATTGCAAAGTTACCAATTAGTTCATCCATTAGGATTGAAGGAGACTTTATTTATACTCCTCAAGCGAAGCAGCCCTTTGAAATTAAAGCAACTAATATCGTGATTGAAGGTTCGTCAAATGTAGATTATCCCTTACAAAAGAAAAAGCATTCGTTTGAATATTTAAGAACTATTTCCCATTTAAGACCAAGAACCAATACGTTTTCAGCTGTTTTTCGTGTGAGATCACTTGCTTCCTTTGCATTGCATAAATTCTTCCAAGATAAAGGTTTTGTCTATGTTCACTCACCAATTATTACCGGCAGTGATACAGAAGGTGCAGGAGAAATGTTCCGAGTGACAACACTAGATATGGACAATCCTCCAAAAAATGAAGAAGGCAAAACAGATTTAACCAAGGATTTCTTTAACAAGGAAACTAATTTGACTGTTAGCGGACAGCTTTCGGCTGAGGCGTTTGCCTTGGCTTTCCGGAATGTCTATACCTTCGGCCCAACTTTTAGAGCAGAGAACTCTAACACTGCACGACATGCAGCGGAATTTTGGATGGTAGAACCGGAACTTGCCTTTGCTGAGCTTCCAGATATCATGGACTTGGCTGAAGAAATGGTAAAATTTGTGATAGGCTATGTACTTGAACAAGCCCCTGAAGAAATGAATTTCTTTAACAGCTTTATCGAAAAGGGTTTATTGGATCGTCTAAATAATGCCTACACAGCAGACTTTGGCCGTGTGACATATACCGAAGCCATTGATATATTAAGGGAGTCCGGAGAAACTTTTGCCTATCCGGTAGAGTGGGGGCTTGACCTTCAAACCGAGCATGAACGTTATTTAAGTGAAACAGTATTCAAACGCCCAGTATTTGTAACAGACTATCCAAAAGAAATTAAAGCTTTCTATATGAGATTAAATGAAGACAACAAAACAGTAGCGGCAACTGATTTACTTGTGCCAGGAATTGGTGAATTGATTGGAGGCAGCCAGCGTGAAGAACGCGAAGAAATTTTGGCTGGTAAAATTAATGAGCTTGGTATGAATGAAGAAGATTATTGGTGGTACCTTGAATTAAGAAAATATGGTGGTACGAAACATTCTGGTTATGGTATTGGTTTTGAGCGTTTAATTATGTACTTAACTGGAATGACTAATATTAGAGATGTCATTCCATTCCCGAGAACAACAGGAAATGCCGAGTTTTAAAACAAATTTAAAAAGGAGAAAGCTGATTCACAGAATCGGCCTTCTCCTTTTTATTTATTAAAGAACCTTTAATTCCTCTTCAAAAAAGAATGTTTCGGGATGTTCCTTAACGATATAAGAATATCTTTTCATGTTTTTAACATATTGTGATTTTAAAATTGTGACGACCTCGCCAGTTTCTTTAATGTTAACTGACTGTCCATTTTTGTACAGATTGTTTGAGCTTTTCATGTTTCACACTCCTTTACCTATTCCTAATTAAGTATATCATAAGCCAAGATGGAAAGGGGGGAAACCCTTCTTCCTTTCAATTAAGAACTTAATGTGTTATGCTTTTAAAAAAGTGAGGTGTCATTTTGACAAATTATAAAGCAAAAAAAAGTAACCTCAAAGATTTATTATCAAAAAACGGCATGGACCTGGAAAGCTTGGAACGGAATACAAGTATTCCTCAAACTCAGCTCAACGACTACTTGTCCAAAAAAGTGATGAACTTAAATACTGCGATGACAATTTCAAGAGAATTAAATTGCTCTATTGAAGACTTATACATTTGGTCATCTGAGGAAAAGAAAGCGTAATAATTAAAAACAGGCTCTTCAATTGAGTCTGTTTTTTTATTGGATTAAGAAAATAGCACGCGAAAATTTTCGCGTGCTATTTTTAAACAAACTAATTTCTTAAATCACACTTTTCTAAAGGGATAAACTTAGTTTTCTTTGTAAATTTATACCCTAGCCATACAATAAGGAATAATGGCAGTCCGATATATGAAACTAAAACACCATTCCAATCGATTTGGTCACCCGTGAATGCGGAATAATTTTGTCCTAAAACAACAAACCCGCAAACGGCAAACGCGAAGAGCGGACCAAAAGGGAAGAATTTTGATTTATATGGTAACAAGCTAAGGTCCTTACCTTGGGCGACAAATGCTTTACGGAATCGATAATGACATACTGCAATACCGAGCCATGCGATAAAGCCGGACATACCAGAAGCGTTTAACAACCATACATAAACCGTTCCATCCCCAAAGAAGGAAGCAAGAAATGCGAGTGTTCCCACTAAGGTTGTTGCAATTAAGGCATTGACTGGAACACCTTTTTTGTTTAATTTACCAAGGAATTTCGGTGCTTTGCCTTGACGGGCTAAATCCCAAAGCATCCGAGTGGATGCATACATTCCTGAATTTCCTGCCGATAATACAGCTGTAAGAATAACAGCATTCATGATTGAAGCGGCGAAAGCGATGCCTGCCTTTTGAAAAACCAGCGTAAATGGACTAACGGTTATATCCCCATTTGCTAAATTCCCGTTTGTATATGGAATAAGCAGTCCGATTACTAGTATAGCCAATACATAGAATAATAAAATACGCCAGAATACTTGTTTCACTGCACGAGGAATAGCTTTCTTTGGATCCTCCGTTTCACCAGCAGCAACACCTAAAAGCTCTGTTCCTTGGAAGGAGAAGCCTGCAGCCATAAAGATTCCCATCATGGACATAAAGCCACCGTGGAATGGAGCATCACCAACAGTGAAGTTTTTGAAGCCGATTGCTTCATTACCCATGATGCCGAAGATCATTAAAGTACCAGTAACGATAAAAATAATAACTGTAACAACTTTAATTAAGGAAAACCAATATTCTGCTTCTCCGAATCCTTTAACAGAAAGATAGTTTAATAGAAACATAATTACTAAAAAGATACCGCTCCAAATGAATGAAGGCGTATGTGGAAACCAGAATTTCATAATCATTGTT
Source organism: Neobacillus sp. BF23-41 (assembly GCF_041106275.1). Classification (NCBI taxonomy): domain Bacteria; kingdom Bacillati; phylum Bacillota; class Bacilli; order Caryophanales; family Bacillaceae; genus Neobacillus; species Neobacillus sp. BF23-41. The sequence goes on along the minus strand of NZ_JBGBPR010000013.1, from coordinate 36,901 downwards.
ACAGCAGCTAATTCGGCAGCAATCGTAATTGCCCAGTTATACCAATAGTTCCAGCCTAGGGCAAAACCAAGGGAAGGATCGACAAATTTGGTTGCATACGTACTAAAGCTTCCGGCAACTGGCATATAGGCACCCATTTCTGCTAAGCCCTGCATCAAAAAGTAAACCATAATACCAATAACAAGGTAGGAAATGATTGCCCCGCCGGGTCCCGCACTATGGATAGCGCCACCGCTAGCTAGAAAAAGTCCAGTGCCAATCGTCCCGCCAAGGGAAATCATTGTGAGGTGACGTGATTTTAAACTTCGTTTTAATTCGGTTGGATCCTGTTGTAGTGTTAAGTCACTAGTATATTCACTCTCTTTTGATACTCTTGCTGTTTGCATTGTCTTGACTCCTCTTTTTCTAATTTTTTCGAGAAGGAGTTTGGAATAAAAAAATGCCATCGAAGAAGTATCGATGGCATTGTAAATACCCCGCATCATACCTTCCGAAAGATAGCTCAACACGCTTAGCTGGTAGGTTTAAGCGTGACAGTTCTGTTCCTATTTGGAGACAGCCCCAGCATGCTTTTTCAGAGATGAAAGCACACTTCGGCAGCTTTTCCTTTCAAACGGAGTCAAGGATGTCTCTCTCATCTCGTCCGCTTTACTGATAAAAACCGCGACCTCTACCTCATCGGTTTTGATGAGGATTTATCATATAAAGTTAATATATTACTAAAGTATAAATATTATTATAGAATTGTCAATAATATATTATTCCAAAAATGAGAAGTCTTTATTCAATCAATTAGAATAAACAGATAATTGAGTTTCTTTTTAATAAATTATTTAATTTACTTTATCAGAGAGAATCGGTATTATTTTTAAATAGAATTAATTGCCTGTTTTTCATAGGAGGATTTTTACCATGCAGATTGTTGGAATGATTTCGGGATCTCTAATTGTTGTGGTTGCCTTTAACCTTTTCTTAATCCCTCATGAAGTGTTAAGCAGTGGATTGAGCGGAATTTCTATGATTTTAGGAATGATCTCGCCTGTTAATACAGGGGTGGCAAATTTCCTGCTGAATTTTCCGTTATTGATTATTGGTTATAAAATGTTAGGGAAAAGATTTATCGTGAATTCCATCTTTGCTGTAATAATTATATCAATTGGCCTTTATTTAATTCCCGTTCATGCCATTGCCGATGATAGAATTCTCTCCTCAATTTTCGGTGGTGCTTTAACCGGGTTAGGTGTCGGAATAGTTTTTCGCTGTTCTGGATCGACCGGGGGATTTGATATTATTGGCATGATTGTGGCGAGAAAAAGAGATTTTCCGATTGGTGTTTTACTTTCAGGCATGAATGCAGTCGTCATCTTGATCAGTGGATTTTTATTTGATTGGGATTCTGCTCTTTATACCTTGGTTTCCATTTTTGTTACAGGTAAAGTGGTGGATGCAATTTATACAGATCATGCTAAATTAACTTTAATGATCATTACAGATAAGGGCGAAGAAATGAGAGCTCATTTACTGACAAATTTGTATCGTGGCTTGACAATTATGGATGGGGTTGGCGGCTACTCAAATCACCAACGGAACGTGATGATAACGGTAATTTCCAGATACGAACTTAATGAAGTTAAAAACTTAATTACAGAAGTTGATCCATCAGCATTTGTCAATATTACCGAAACAATTGAAGTCATGGGGCTGTTTCATCGGCCAAGTCCATAAAAACAAAAAAGGTTTGCTTCTATACAATAGAGCAAGCCTTTTTTGTGTGAGATAGTTACCCAGCATCATAGGGATTTCCTGCGTTTTTTTACCCATTTCATTAGCACATGAATAACCTCATCAAGTTCTTTACCAGTTGGAGTCAGTTCATATTCCACTTTTTTTGGAGAGGTAGTAATGACGTTTTTGACAATCAATCCCTCATTTTCTAAATCACGTAAGCGTTCGGTTAAGAGACGATTAGAAATTCCTGGGTTAAAAATTCACAGGGGGAAATCTCTCATGCAAACCACATTAATAAAAAGTTTATCTGAAGTGATAAAAGAACGTCACTCTGTCAGAAAATATGATTCAACATACAATATTTCACAAGAAGAAATTAAAGATATGCTAAAAGAAGCGACACTAGCACCATCCTCCAGTAATCTTCAACCATGGCGTTTTAATGTTATTCAAGATCCGGAGGCGAAAAAGGAACTAAGAGCAATCGCCAATAATCAAGAGCAAGTAGAAACAGCGTCTGCAGTTATTGCAGTATTAGGCGATAAGGAAATGTATAAAAGTGTGGAAAAAGTCTATCGAAGTGCATACGAGGCTGGTTTGATGGACGAAGCTAATATGAATCGATTAATAGAAGGTACAAATAAAACATACCCACTTGCTCCAGAAGAAGTCTTGAAAAATATTGCCTCATTTGATGCTGGTTTAGTATCGATGCAGTTGATGCTAATTGCAAAAGACAGAGGGTATGACACCGTTTCAATGGGTGGCTTTGATAAAGATAAATTCGTGAAAATGTTCAATGTCTCCGATCGACTTTTCCCAATTGTGTTGATTTCACTAGGGAAGGCGGCAGCAGCTGCTTTCAATACAACACGTTTACCATTGGAGGATGTATTAATAGATTATAGATAAAAAAGTAGGCGCATGATAATTTTTCATGCGCCTACTTAATTTTTTAGTTATTAATATACTTTTCAAACACATAGCCGAAATCTTTTACTATATATTGTTTTTTGCTATCTTCTAACCACTGAAAGGCTGCTTGATTAAGCATTTTGAATTGAACAACCAAGTTGCTGTCTGCACTTGTCACACGACCGAGAGTAGTGGAGGCGACATCAAGGCTTTGTTTAGCAAACTGAAGAGAAATTTCATTTTCATGTGAGATTTCTGAAATTTTGATTAAGGCTTTATATAAATCCTTAACTTCTTCAATATGTTTCTTATGAACGTCGATGGAGAAAGGAACTGAGCCAATTTTAAATTTTATTTCTACATCAAGGTCAACGGTTCCGGCCGTTTCGAGTTTTACCTCTGAGATTCTATTTGTTGCATAACTATAGCGGTGGAGCATTCGCTTTTTGCTGGTTGCACTTGTTCCATCTAAATGGATAAGGGCGTTGTTTGTAAAACAGTATTCATCAGACTTTGATTTGATGAGAAAATAAATTTTCTCATTGTCTTCATGCATGACATAATCATCTGCGTCCACCTTATCGTAATTTTCCGGCTTAATGACAGAACCAACATCACTTAATCCCAAAATATCCGCGGCTACTTTTCCAAACATTGGTATCAACCTCACTTTTTAAAAATCATTCCATCCATTTTTACGAATGGGGGACAATAAAGTTTCATCCTTATCCCAAAAACTTTATGCTTTAAAAAATGGTAGTATGCACCTGATTACTAAAAACAAATTAACAACAAGTAATGAAAAGAGGGAAACTACTTGATGGTTTCCCTCTTTTCATGGAAAATACACTATGTACATATTAAAAATAGATACAGAAAGGATAGAGGAATAATGCGGCCCATAATTTTAGGCATCCTTGCGGCTTTCTTTTTTGCATTTACATTTATCCTCAACCGATCGATGGATCAGGCTGGGGGTAGTTGGATTTGGAGTGCATCATTAAGGTATTTCTTTATGGTTCCATTTCTTTTCACAATTGTGATGGGAAGAAAAAATCTTAGACCATTATTTGTGGAAATGAAAAATCGACCTGTCGGCTGGTTTATATGGAGCACGGTGGGCTTCGGCTTATTTTATGGTCCGATTTGTTTTTCGGCTGCCTATGCCCCAGGCTGGCTCATTGCAGCCACATGGCAGGTCACAATCATCTCAGGTTCCTTGCTGGCCCCACTTTTTTACGAAATGGTTATGACTGATAAAGGACCAATCCAGAAAAAGGGGAGAATTCCTTTTAAAGGTTTAGGGATGTCATTGATCATCCTCCTAGGAATTATTCTGATGCAATTGGAACAGGCAAATCACATATCGAATGCTGCAATAGCCTTAGGCGTCCTTCCGGTGCTAATCGCTTCATTTGCCTATCCGCTTGGAAACAGAAAAATGATGGATATTTGCGGAGGGCGTCTTGATGTCTTTCAACGGGTATTAGGGATGACATTAGCGAGTCTGCCATTGTGGGTTGTTTTATCTGTTTATGGTTTATTTACTGTTGGTCCACCAAGCAAAGGACAAATAGTCCAATCAGGCCTTGTTGCGGTAACCTCAGGAGTGATTGCAACCATTCTATTTTTTAAAGCAACGGATCTTGTTAGAGGAAATATGCAAAAGCTTGCTGCCGTAGAGGCCACGCAATCAATAGAGGTCTTATTTGCAGTAATAGGAGAATTGTTAATTTTGAATACTGTTTTCCCAACTGAATTATCCTGGTTTGGTATGGTATTGGTTATGGTCGGAATGATCCTGCACAGCTTTTTTTCGCATAAAAGTAATCCAAAAAATCATCGCAGTGAAAGTCCTGAAAAAACTGTGCCTAGAAATGTTTGATCCTTATCAATTTAGATTGATAAGGATTTTTTTCGTAGTTCCTGACCTTTTTTAACCGTTTAAATAGGGACTAAGCTTGTCAATTGTTTCTTGTACCTTTACTGAATTTCTCTTGTACATTGCTTTTGATTTATCACAATCTGTCTCAAGAGAAAAGATCTCTAAATCAGCCTGAACTTTTTTTAGTGTAGCCAGGAGTAATGGACGTTGAGCGGGTGCTGGCACTTCAATTTTATCATCATATAGATCGACCGTTAGCTCTCCATAGGAATCGACTTGCCCTATGAAGACATTATCAAGAGTCACATCTAGTTTTTCTAACTCTGTATAAAGCCAGCCTCTGCCTTTTCCGGAACATCTTAATGATTCATCAATGATATTCCCGTCCATAATGACTGTTTGTGGTTCTTTTTCTTTCGCCATTTTCATTTGTAAATCTTTAGGTGTCAAAGGACGATTTTCTGTTTTTAAAAGTGTGCTTAAATTTCCACGCGGTTCCAACACAGCAAATTCTACGTCTGCAATCCTAAAAATATCCTTTTGTCGAAGTAACGCAGAAAGTTCGTCTATCGAATATTTTTCTTTTTTCAGATTATTTTCTAGGACCTTACCATCTTTAATGACGACGGTTCCTTTACCTTCAGCAAAATCACGAAAACCTTTACTCTTTAGAGAGACAAAGTCAACGAGGAAAGTTACCAAGAAGAAAATGAGGACGGCTAACATTCCATGCCATACATTTGCTTCTAGTCCAGTAACTACTTCACCGGCAATACTTCCAATGGTAATTCCTGCAACATATTCAAAGAAAGAGAGCTCAGAGATTTGTTTCTTTCCAAGTATTTTTGTTGTAATAAATAAAAGTCCCAAAAAAATTAATGAACGAGTTATGATAAAAATCCAATCTGGCATTAGTTTCTCACCTCAAAATTTTATGAACCCATATATTGGGGTTCATGTCGTTCAAGTTCCAAAACACGGTATTGTAGATCCTTCTTTACCTCTTCAATCGTTAGTGTAGCTTCATGGAAAATAGCTTGAGCGTCTTTATCGAGTGAATTTAAGGCGAAGGAAGACAATTGTGCTTCGATTCCCTTAATAGTAGAGAGACATTGCTTGACATTAGAAGCGATTGTCACAAATTTAACTTCCTTTCATAAGAAAATCAAAAAGGGGTTGGCAGAATCGCCAACCTAAAACTGCTTTTATTGATTGTATTGTGGTTCTTCGTTCAAGATTTCTTGAAGACGTGGTTCTAAGCTATCAAGAACCGACTGAGTTTGTTGGGCTGCTTGTTGATAAAGCTGCTTTGCATTTTGGTTATCAGTTGCTAATGCGAATCCTTCAAAACTTGCCTGTGCACTTTTTAGTCCAGCTAATGCTTGTTTTACCTGAGTTCCAACTGTCATTACATAATCCTTCTTTCCTGATATAAAATGAAATTACAAAAATAGTATGTGGATTATTCGGGTGGATATGTATTTAATGTTTTTTTTACTTAATTCTAAATTTCCCTGAAACTTTATCTGGAAAATCACATTAGACAAGAATATTTTCTAGAACTAGCGGATGCAACGCGTTTGTTTTATCAATAAAAATAAATCCATCATATCGCAGCCCCATTTTCGATGGGACGTAATTACCATATTGTTCGTATTCCGGCCGGTAAACCACACCAATTGCTCTATGCCCAATCGTTGTTGTAAATTCATTACGGTTCTGATCAGTAAATATCAAATATTTATTTACAGCCCCTGTCTTATGCATAAGTGATTCCCAGCTTCCGAGTTGGGCGGGAGGTACCTCCGTTTTTTGAAAGTCAACTCCCCATTCGGTGGAGGCAATTACCGTACCGCTATATGTACCAAACCCTACAATAAAAACATTTTTGGCACCGTTTTCTTCTCTTATTAGTTGTCCGACATTCACCATTCCTTCATCCTTCATGTCAGTTGCCCGGGCATCACCTACATGTGTATTATGCTCCCATATGATTACCTTTGCGTCATCACCATAAAATCTTCGTACTGAGTTGAGTGCTTCAACCATATGCCTGTCTCGAACATTCCATGACTTAGAATCACTAATGACCATTGTCCGATAATATTCCTCTGCATTTGCAGTAACGATGGCATTTACCTCCATATTCAAGCTGTTTTCCTGATCGTCATCGAATTTCCATTTGTTTTTCCGGATGGATGCGAGAAGTTCAAGTGCTTCCTTCGTACAATTCTCAGAGAGGTATCCGGCTGAAACAGCATACGATTCATGATTGCGATTAAAGGGCTCAAAGCAAGAAAATGCTTTTTTGGCCTCCTTAAGGCTGGGTGAATTGGTCCTTTCTAAATAATGAACAATTTCATCCATACTTTCCCAAAGACTATACACATCCAAACCATAAAAACCGACTTTTTGGGCTCTTTTATTATGGTGATTATAGTCTTTTAACCATTCAATGAGCCCAATGATTTCTTGGTTAGCCCACATCCAGGTTGGCCATCTATTAAAATCCTCGAGCACCTCTCTAATGTCTTGTGATGATTGGTTAAATCCTTTAATGTATCGATTGATGCTTTGGCAGGAAGGCCAATCGCCTTCAACGGCAATAAAAGAAAACCCTTTTTCCTTGATTAGTCTTTTTGTTAACTCTGCTCGAAGTGTATAAAACTCTGATGTGCCGTGAGAAGATTCACCCAGTAGGACGAAACTTTTATCACCAATAGCGGCTATTAATGGGTCAAGATCATCAATTGTTTCAAAAGGTTTTGCGTAGGTATTAATAGCTTTAATCATAGGTTAGAGCATTCCTTTCCATTAGGACTCAATTTTCTATAATATCCCCTGTATCTCATTGACCTAAATACCCAATAATTCACATTTTTGACACAAGTAGTCCGTAAATTCAAAAAATTCCGTGTTATAATTTAGTTGTAAGGGATAGAATAAAAGTTAACATCTTAGGAGGCTCAACCATACGTGTTCGTTCCGTTCGTGAACGAGTAGTAAGGTATAAGGTTATTCCTTTACAAGCATTTGGAAGGTGGAGCGATTGTCACACCTCTATGGAAAGGCTAAATCCTAAAACTAAATCCTTTCATAATAGGTATCTATGTATTCCATTGCAACCTTATCAAAGGAAAAAGTTAAAGATTTATCGATATGAAATAATATTGAATCTTTTCCAAAAAGGATGAATTGCCAAGAAGCCTAGAAACCCAAATGATGGAATAATGAGTCTCAGTCTGTGTCAAACCGAGAATTTGTTTCTTTTAGGAATTTGAATTCCATTAATTCCATGTGAATTAATTCCTTCAACGGAACAAACACTCATCGGGGATAGGTAAAGGTTTCCATTTAGATTGATAAGATCGCTAAAAGGGAATTCATTTAATTATCTATCAGCTGATGTCATGGTTGGGTCCCCTAAGGTGTTAATAAAATTAAGGAGTTACTTCATTAGTTGAAGTAGCTTCTTTTTCATTCTGGGAGTATAGAAATAAAGAAGCATTTTATTATAAATAGTACTGATCATTCGTTATAATAAAGGTAGTAAATTATTTTTGAAAGGGGCAAGATAATGTCGGGAACACAGGAATTAAATTTAATTCAACAGCAGGAAGCGATTATGGCGAAAATTCAACATCGGAGATTAACAAAGAGAAAGATCCTGCAACGCATTTTATTAATCACGCTAGGTGCCACACTGATGGCTGTGGGCTTAGAAATATTCCTCGTCCCCAACAATGTAATTGACGGTGGAATCACTGGGATTTCCATTATGCTTTCGTATGTTACAGGTTGGAAATTAGGGATATTCCTCTTTATTCTTAATATACCTTTTTTCTTTATTGGGTATAAACAAATAGGGAAAACCTTCGCATTATCAACCCTTTATGGGATTCTCATCCTTTCTATTGGAACTACTCTACTCCATCCAGTCCCAGCTTTTACACAGGATATTCTCCTTGCGACAGTTTTTGGAGGAATTGTGCTAGGTATAGGGGTAGGCATAGTGATTCGCTACGGTGGGTCATTGGACGGTACCGAAATTTTAGCGATTCTTTTTAATAATAAGCTTCCTTTTTCCGTCGGAGAAATTATTATGTTCTTTAATCTTTTTATCCTCGGGTGTGCCGGTTTTGTGTTTACCTGGGACCGTGCAATGTATTCGCTTATTGCCTATTTTGTTGCTTACAAAACGATTGATATTACCATTACTGGCCTTGATGAATCTAAATCTGTTTGGATCATTAGTGACAATGCTAAGCAAATTGGTGATGCTATCATGAATCGTCTGGGTCGAGGTGTCACATATATCAATGGTGAGGGCGCATATTCAGGTGATGATAAAAAAGTCATCTTTTGCGTTATCAATCGTCTTGAAGAAGCAAAATTGAAGGAAATTGTTACTGAAAATGATGACAGTGCCTTTCTAGCTGTTGCGGATATCGCTGAGGTACGTGGAGGCAGATTTAAGAAAAAAGACATCCATTAGAAGCTGGGAAACCTCGGCTTCTTTTTTGCGGAACTTTGTCTTTATAGTAGAAATTGGACGTAAATTGGCAATTTGTCGTTATGGGGCTAAAACGGGGGAAAATCACGATTAGTTTGGTGTGTTTCTTGTATTTTCATGTCGGTTAATGCTGAAATTCCTGAGTTGACGAATGGTACTTTTGTCGTACCTTGCGCTTACCTCGGAAATAATTTTGCAAAAAATGAATTATTTCCAAAAAAAATGGCAGGAGCTTTACCTTTCCTGCCATTTTTTTTATAAAGTAAATCTCTCAGAATAAAAGCTCAAACACTTCATTTAGCTCGTGAGCCCTTTTTTCATCTTGCTCTTCTTTTGCATAGTTAATTTCTTTCGGCAGCATTCTATTTAAAAATGCAATTTCTTTTTGGTTCAAATCTCGAACAAAGGATCCTTCGGAGGCATAATGACCTTCCGATAGTTTGCGGTAAATATGCCTGCCTTCGGAATGGTCATCAGTGTAATTTGACAAAGTTTCTCTTAAGTAGCCCAAAGTTTTATCCAAGGTTTTCACCTATCCTTTCATCACATATTTTTCAACGAGATTTCTTTAATATACATGCGAAAGTTAGGAAATAGGAGGCCAGTAAAAAAGCCTCTGATAAACACACTTAAGAGTGAGGCTTGTAATAAACAATTAAGATTTCGAACATGTGATGATTCGATAGCTTAAAATATCCTGGTATTTTAAGACAATATTTCCATGTTCATTTAATATTTGGAAAAGTTCAGGTTCAAAATTTTTGGAGAAATTGAACTCTGCTGTATTGTTCCCAAGACTGATAGCGGTGTTTTCGATTTTTAGAACAATATCTTGGAATCCTGTTTTCTCTAATAACTTTCTCCAATCATCCTCCATTAATAATGAATCTAAAGCATAAAATTTCATGATTTCAGCTTCTTCATCCTGACTTAGCTTTGTGTTTATCGTCATTTCGTTTGCAATAAAACGTCCCCCTTTTTTTAAGACTCGATAAAATTCTCTTAGTGCGGTCGGTTTATTAACAAAAGCTAAAACGGATTCAGATAAAATAAAGTCAAAGCTATTGTCTTTAAAGGGAAGTTTCTCAACAGACCCTGGGATTAACTGAATGGGTAAATTTAATGATTGAAAGCGCCTTCTTGCCTTATCTATCATAATTGGATTGATTTCAAGTCCTACTACCATTGCCTTATATTGCTGATATAAATATGCTGCTGTTTGTCCAGTGCCGCAGCCTGCATCTAAAATGCGGGATTTGTTTGTAATGTTTTCACCAGACAGTATGTTTTTTGTTAATGGGATACCACCTGGATGGGCCCCACCCACGCCAAATTTGGCCAAGAAGTCAATATAGGTTAAACCTCCCATAAATAAAGACACCACCTCAATGATCTTTTAGCATTTTATGATAACTATTGGAGAGTGGTTCTTTCTAAATAGTGATCCGAAAAAACAAGTAACAATAGAAATATTATGTAAACAAATAATTGACCATTAAAACATTTATCACTCAAAAACTTACCAGCAAATAACAAATTATGTTTAGTTTCCTTCTAATATTTTAAGCGATTACGCGCAAATTAATGAAATGGAAGGGGGAGATTCCTTTCCATTTCAACATGAAGGAGTGCTATGGATGAAAAATATAAAAGTTCAGCCGTTTTTCAATATGTTTGGAAGAAAACGAAAAAGTAGAGGAGCTATGTGGGCATCTCTATTAGGCATTGGTATAAGTGCTGCTGTTTTTGGAGTGACAAAGGGAAAACGTAAGGACCTTGCACTTCCTTTTCAAAATATGGTAAAAAACTTTACGCCAAAAACAAATCTTAATTTAATGGATAATCATGCGATAACTGAATTTTCGGAAGAACTATTGATGAGTGCATTAAATAAAGATAATAAACGTTAAAAAAAGTCCGCATATTGCGGACTTTTTTTAATATGGGGGATTAGGAATTTTCCTTGGTGAGTAGCTAATATTCTCGGAAGAATAAACTGTTATGATTAACAAATTTCCTAGTGTCCGTGCTCTGATTAATATTGGTTGGTTATAGTTATTCTTAAATTCAAAATCGGGACCATACCAACTTACTGTTGCGTCTCGTCCTGGAGGAATATAGGGAACTTTTCTGGTATGAGAAAAACGCTCCAGAATCTTGATCCCAGCATTGTCAATCGCATTATAGAGAGTGGAGGAGACCTGGCATATACCTCCGCCAATGTCTTCTGAGAACTCTCCCTTCACAATAACAGGAGCCCGCTGGTAACCTTTGGCAGCTGTCCGTTTACCTACCACTTTATTAAAAGAAAACCTTTCACCAGGAAAAACAACATGATTATTTATGGCCTTTGTTGCTAACTGAATATTGTTAGACCTTTTTTTGTTGCGAGAATTAAAAGAAGTGACATAGCGCCCAATTCGCATGCTGCGAATTTCACCAAGTAATTCACTATCCACCTTTGGATAAACCGTAAGAATAGGTAATTCCAAATTTTTCTTTCTAGAACCAAAAAAATAGGCATAGAATTGTTCAGTAAAGGCCTGGCGATGGATTCGAGTACCTGGTCGTTCGGGTATAATAACCCCAAACTGATCTAGGCTGGCGTTTTCAGGTGCAACAGAAAATTGTTTATCCAGTTGGTCTAAAAACTGATTGAATTTTTGAGAATTTAATAATGGCAAACCAGTTTGAGTTAGAGCAAAATCATCTCGATTCATAGTGGCCACGGTTTGACCATCCTTAGTAATAGGTAAACTATCGGGTGAATTTCCCTGTTGGACCATCAGGAAAAGTCCCAATATCAAAGTCTTAAACATAACCAGCAACCCCCCTTATAATAATATTAGTCGAACTATGCAAAATCATGTAACAACAAAGAAACAGTTATCCAAATTTTTTATTTTTACTGAAAAGAATGTAGAAATATAGTATATTTATAGATGATAACAATAGAATAGAAAAGTGCTAGCAGATTGTTAGTGGACAAATAGGAGTGTTTATCTTGGCTGAAAACGAAAGAATTCAATTAAACGTAAGAATTACGAAGGAAACTTCCTTGCTGTTGGACGAAATTGTTGAGTATTATCAGCAAGGATTGAAGCTGGGTAGAATTTATAAAGGAGATGTACTAACAGATATTATCGAAAAATCGCATGAAGTAATGAATAAACAGAAAAGATCATTTACTAAAAGGTTTTAATAAACCAAGGTCAGGAAATGTCTGTTGCAGGATGACGGTATTGGTTTGACTTTTCTTGACCCACTCTTTTTCTTAACAGGATCAGATAATTTTTTAAAATTTGTTCTATTAGACTCCCCACTATACTAAATGTTATAGAATATTTAGAAATTAATTTGAATATTTAATATTTACAGGTATAATTAAAGGTACAACATACCAACTGGTTAGTATGGGGAAGGGAGTGGAAATATTGGATTTTTCATATTCTCAAAGAGTGAAAGAGTTGCAGGAAAAATTAACAGCCTTTATGGAAGCAAATGTTTATCCCAATGAGCGTATTTACGAGCAGCAACTAAATGAACAAGAAAGCCGTTGGGGTGCGGTGCCGCCGATTATGGAGGAACTGAAGGAAAAAGCAAAGGCGGAAGGGCTCTGGAACTTATTTTTACCAGAAAGTGAAATGGGTGCCGGATTAACTAATCAGGAATATGCTCCTTTATGTGAAATTATGGGAAGGTCTCTTATAGGTCCAGAGGTATTTAACTGTAGTGCGCCTGACACGGGAAACATGGAAGTTATCGTACGCTATGGGACAGAGAAGCATAAAGAACAATGGTTAAGGCCGTTGTTAGCAGGTGAAATTCGTTCGTGTTTTTCGATGACAGAACCTGCGGTTGCTTCATCAGATGCGACTAACATCGAAGCCAGGATCGAAAGAGATGGCGATGAGTACGTTATTAATGGTCGGAAATGGTGGTCATCTGGTGCAGGTGATCCTCGTTGCAAGATTGCGATTGTTATGGGGAAAACAGATCCGTCGGCCAACCGTCATGAACAACAGTCGATGATTCTCGTTCCACTTGATTCCCCAGGTGTGAAAATTGAACGGATGCTCCCTGTATTCGGCTATGATCATGCCCCGCATGGACACGGAGAAATTACCTATGAAAATGTGCGCGTACCGGTCGAAAATATCCTTTGGGGAGAAGGGAAAGGGTTCGCAATTGCGCAAGGGAGATTAGGGCCTGGAAGAATACATCATTGTATGAGATTAATTGGCGCAGCTGAACGAGCGCTTGAGGAATTATGTAAGCGTGTTCAGGAAAGGACTGCTTTTGGAAAACTATTAGCACAGCAAGGGGTAATTGGTGAATGGATTGCAGATTCTAGGATCGAAATTGAACAGGCAAGACTGCTTACCTTAAAAGCTGCATTTATGATGGATACGGTTGGCAATAAAGAAGCAAAAGCAGAGATTGCAATGATTAAAGTGGTCGCACCATCAATGGCATTACGTGTGCTTGACCGCGCCATTCAAGCACTGGGTGCTGCAGGAGTTTCAAACGATTTTACACTTGCTGCCCAATGGGCAAACGCAAGAACATTAAGATTAGCAGATGGACCTGATGAAGTCCATCGTGCACAGGTTGCCAAGCTAGAATTGAGAAAATATCAATAGAATTTAAACTTGAAGAGGCTGAGAACTATGAGATTACTAGGGAAAACAGCAATAATTACGGGCGGAGGGGGCGGTATTGGCCGCTCCACCGCGCTCCGCTTTGCAAAAGAAGGAGCAAGGGTTGCCGTAGCAGATATCGATTCCGCAATTGGGGAAGAAACAGTTCGTTTAATAAAAGAAGAGGGCGGTGAAGCAATATTTGTCAAAACAGATGTAACCGATTCTAAACAAATAAAGGCATTAATTAACACCACCACCAGCACATTTGGCGCTTTACATATCTTGTTCAACAATGCTGGTGTCGGTAATTCCGAAGTACGTAGTGTTGATTTATCTGAAGAAGAATGGGATCGGGTAATTGACATTAATTTAAAAGGTGTTTTCCTTGGAATAAAATACGCAGTACCTGAATTTATTAAAGCGGGAGGCGGAGCAATTATTAACACATCTAGTTTGCTCGGCTTAAAAGGACAGAAATATGTGTCTGCATACAATGCATCTAAAGCTGGGGTTGTCATGTTGACACAAAATGCATCCCTTGAATATGGGAAATACAATATCAGGGTCAATGCGATTGCACCAGGTGTAATTGACACGCCAATTATTGATCATTGGAAACAGGATGAGCGAAAATGGCCAATTATTTCACTAGCAAATGCACTAAGAAGAATTGGGACTCCAGATGAGGTTGCAAATGCGGTGTTATTTTTAGCTTCAGATGAAGCGTCTTTTATTACAGGTACAACCCTGTCTGTTGACGGGGGCGGCTTAGCATTTTAGATGCTCTATAGTAAATGGTAAAAAATCATTAGTGAGTTTATAACGCATTTTGGGAGGAAAATCGATGAGTGGTAAGAAAGCCTGGTTAGCCCATTATCCTGAAAGTATCGAAACAAATGTGACGATTCCAAATAAGACTTTAGGACAAATTCTTCAGGAGACCACGGAAAAATATCCTAATAATAATGCTCTATCCTTTTATGGAAGGAAATTTTCTTATCAGCAATTAAACTCGCTAGTTCATAACTTTACATCTGCTTTGCAGCAAAATCAGGTTCAAAAAGGCGACCGAGTTGCGATTATGCTCCCGAACTGTCCTCAATATGTTATTTCCTACTACGGAATTCTTACGGCTGGGGCGATTGTTACCCAAGTGAATCCAATGTCAGTCGAACGAGAGCTTGAGTATATACTGAAGGACTCCGGAGCGGAAACCATTGTAGTCCTCGATGCCCTCTACCCAAGGCTGAAAAGTGTTCAAGAACTTACCAACCTAAAGAATATCATTGTTGTCAGCATCCAGCCTTCAGGACATGAATTTGCCCCGGACAGAAGCTTTGAAAGCTTCTTATCGGAAAGTAACGGAAGCGTCCTCCCGATTGAAATGGACCCTCTGCATGATGTAGCCGTCCTACAATATACTGGTGGCACAACAGGAAGATCGAAAGGTGCGATGCTGACGCACCGAAATGTTCTTGCAAACGTGATTCAGTGTTACGAGTTCTTTAAAGAAGAAATGGAAATCGGAAACGAGCGTTTTCTAACGGTCATTCCACTCTTCCATGTTTTCGGGATGAGTTCTTGTATGAATTTTTCGATTTTTACAGCTTCTGAATCGATCATGCTTCCTCGGTTTGAATTAGAGGAAGTATTAAACACGATCAAAAATGAACAGCCTACTGTTTTTCCAGGTGTCCCAACCATGTATGTAGCGATTACAAGTCATCCTCGTGCCGAAGAATACGGGATTAACAGTATTAAAACGTGTAACAGCGGAAGCGCGCCAATGCCGCTTGAACTGCTCCGCAGCTTTGAAAAGAAAACAAGTTCTAAAATCTTAGAAGGTTATGGGTTATCAGAAGCCTCACCGACCACCCATTGCAACCCGCCATTTTCAGTACGCAAACCTGGAAGCGTTGGGATTGGCGTCCCATCCACTGAATACAAAATAGTGGATTTAGCAACAGGGACTGAAGCAGTGCCTGTTGGTGAACTAGGGGAAGTCATCATTAAGGGACCACAGATTATGAAGGGGTATTGGAATATGCCGGAAGAAACAGCAAATACCCTCCGTGACGGCTGGTTATACACGGGTGATATTGCCAAGGTAGACGAGGATGGTTATCTATACATCATTGATCGCAAAAAAGATTTAATCATTGCCAGTGGATTCAATGTCTATCCGCGTGATATTGAAGAAGTCCTTTACGAACATCCAGCTGTACAAGAGGCGGTCTGTATTGGAGTTCCCGATCCGTATCGAGGAGAAGATGTGAAAGCCGTCATTGTACAAAAGGCTGGCAAAACCGTAACAGAAGAAGAAATAATCCAATATTGTAAGCAAAACTTGGCAGCCTATAAAGTACCGCGCAATGTCGAATTCCGCGATCAACTTCCAAAAACAAATGTTGGAAAAATTCTCCGTCGTGCCTTAAGGTACGAAGTGAAAAATAAATAAAAGCTTATAGATAGTTGAAGATGTTTCCGAAAATAGTATAGATAGTAGAAATCCTCGTTTGTGCTTATAGGGGTCTTATAGATTATGATATAATTCTCAATAGACATTTTTACAGAATGCGAGGACATAATGTGAAGGAAAAAATTACAGCTCAAAGCATCCGGCTTTTTGAAAAAAAAGGATTCACCGAGACGTCAATTCAAGACGTTGTGGATTCTCTTGGTGTGACAAAGGGTACATTCTACTATTACTTTTCGAGTAAGGAAGAATTGCTGATGGATATCCACCTCGGATATATAGATGGATTACTTTTTTACCAGGAGCAGATATTAAAAGATGCTTCGAAGTCTTGTAAGGAAAAATTATTTGAGATTGTTAATATGCTTATCACAAATATTTCCAGCCAAGGAGCGGCTGCAAAAATTTTCTTTAGAGAAATTAATAATTTAAGTTCAGAGCATATTGAATTAATTGTTCAAAAAAGAGATCAATTCCGTCTCAATATAGAAGTCCTGATTCGGACAGGAGTAGAAAAAGGTGAGTTCCGGCCTGAGTTAGATGTGCAGATTATTACCATGGGAATTCTTGGCATAACCAATTGGAGCTACCAATGGTTTAACCCAAACGGAAGGGTCTCTGACAGGGAAGTTGCAGAGATTTTTGTCGAAATGATTTTAAAGGGAATCCAAGTCAATTGAAGAAAGAATTGGGAAGAGGGTTTTTATGAAATTACCCTCTCTTTTTTCAAAGTGAATACCAACTGGTCAGTATTGTTTGAATTTTCTGAATTGAAAGGTGGAATCTGATGCCACACCAAATGAGTAAAGATACAATCCCTGTCCGAAAAGGGGAGGAATTGAACCTTCCTGTCCTTGAAAAGTTTTTACAAGAAAACATCGAAAAATTGCCAGGTGGTCCGCTTGAAATCTTACAATTTTCTGCAGGGCATTCTAATTTAACCTATCAAATAAAAAAGGGCAGTTGGGAAGCTGTATTAAGACGCCCACCTCTAGGACCTGTAGCACCGAAGGCTCACGATATGGAAAGGGAATTTAAAATTCTTTCAGAGTTGCATCCATTATTTTCAGTTGCTCCAAAGCCAATCCTTTTTTCTAATAATGAGTCGATCGTTGGCAGTCCCTTTTTCCTAATGGAAAGAAAGAATGGTCTTGTAATTGACACGTTTTTCCCTGATGGAGTTACAGTAACTGAAGATCACTGTCGGCACCTTTCGGAGGTAATGGTCAATAAACTTGTAGAATTGCATGCAATCGACTACAGACAGACGGGTCTTGCTGAAATCAG
Source organism: Neobacillus sp. BF23-41 (assembly GCF_041106275.1). Classification (NCBI taxonomy): domain Bacteria; kingdom Bacillati; phylum Bacillota; class Bacilli; order Caryophanales; family Bacillaceae; genus Neobacillus; species Neobacillus sp. BF23-41. The sequence continues at coordinate 19,454 of NZ_JBGBPR010000013.1, read as the reverse complement.
CAAGCCGGACGGGTTTATGGAAAGGCAGGTACATGGCTGGATTGGACGATATGAACGGGCGAAAACGGAGGAAATAGCTGTCGTTGAACAATTAAAACGATGGCTGGTAGAACAGACACCCAAAAAACACGAAGCGACGATCATACATTATGATTATAAATTCAATAATGCCATGTTTACTGAGGATCTAACCGATATGGTTGGCCTGTTTGATTGGGAGATGACCACATTAGGTGACCCGCTGGCAGATCTTGGGGTGGCCATGGGTTATTGGAATCAACGCGATGACTCTGAACTTTTGATTAAGGGGTTAGGTAAGGCGCCGATCACGGCTGTCCATGATGGATTTTTAACAAGGAATGAATGTATCGATCTTTATTCGAAAAAAAGCGGCCGGGATGTTTCTAACTTTAACTTTTATTTAACGTTTGCTTATTTTAAACTTGCTGTCATTGGTCAACAAATTTACTACCGCTATAAAAAAGGGCAAACCACTGATACACGATTTGCCAATTTTAATTATTTTGTAAAAAATTTAATTCTCCATGCAGCGAATGTTGCGGATGAAAGGGTTTAAAAGGGAGCTGGGTGCCAATGACTAAGATTCATCTTCTGATGAAGAAAGAAGACATTCGAGAAGAGAAAATTGCAGATGGAAATAAAATCGCGGTCGTCTTAGATATACTACTGGCAACAACCACAATTGTTTCAGCCTTAAAGGATGGCGCAAAGGAAGTCATTCCAGTTTTGCATAGCAAGGAAGCAATCGAACTTGCAAATCAGTACCAACAGGATGAATGTATTCTGGCTGGAGAACTAGATGCCAAACCGCTTGACGGGTTTGTTTATCCTAGTCCAACGTTAATCAGGGAATCCATTAATGGAAAAACGTTAATTTTATCCACCACAAATGGCACTGTGGCGTTAAGAAAATCATCTTCGGCGAATAAAGTATACATTGCATCTATGCTCAATAATCCTGCTGTTGCTAGTTCTCTTCAGAAAGTAAGTGAGGATCAAACCATTCTAATTATTTGTTCCGGAAATTCCGGGGAAATGAGTTTAGAAGATTTTTATGGTGCCGGCCACTTAATAGATTGTTTATTGAAAAATAGTGAATATGAATTAACAGATGCAGCGAAAACGGCCTTATATTTCTACCGGGGTCAAAAGGACGACTACGAGATTCTGCTAGATTCTTATGTTGGAAAACTTCTAGATAAATATAATCAACATTCTGACTTAAGGGTGGCTTCATCAAAAGGGATAACATCGATTGTACCTATATTAAAAGATGGAAAAGTCGTAGTCGAAACAATCTACTCTATATAAAGGGATTCAGAGATCGATGAGGTTTTCACAAACAAGTGCATTAATAACGGGGCAGGAAGCGGAATTTGCAGGGCGAAAGCTTTTTGGTTTTCAATAGATTACGAACCTAAACTGAAAGGAAGATGAATATGAGCCAAGGACATTTATTAATTGAAAAACTAGGTCCGGTGTTGTCTTTGACATTAAACCGTCCAGAAAGCCTAAATGCGTTTAGCCCCGAGATGATTTTCGGACTAAAGGATGCGCTTACTAACGCCCAAATGGATGAAGATATACAGGTGATTGTTATATCTGGAGCCGGTCGTTCCTTTAGTGCAGGCGGCGACGTCAAAACAATGGGGCAGGCAGACTCTAATCAAGTGTACGAGCATATCGGCAAGCTCAATGAGCTTATTTTATTGATGAAAGAAACAGAAAAGCCGATTATCGCCACTGTCCACGGTTTTGCCGCTGGGGCAGGGTTTAATTTGGCTCTGGCCTGTGATCTTATAGTAGCAGCGGAGGACAGTAAATTTGCCCTAAGCTTTTCACAGGTGGGTTTAATATCTGACGGGGGCGGCTCCTATTTACTTCCGAGATTAATTGGTCCGCATTTAGCGAAACAATTCTTCTTCACAGCAGAACCAATCCCTGCAGAGCGTCTTTATCAACTAGGGGTGATTAATTATTTAGTTCCATTAGAAAAGCTTCAAGAAGAAACTACGAAATTTGCCTTAGAATTGGCGCATGGTCCTGGCAAAGCGTTTGGAAAACAAAAGAAATTAATTGATCAATCGTTTACATCCACACTTGAGGAAATCCTCGAGCAGGAGCGGTTGTTACAGACGTTAATGGTGCAAACAGCTGACCACAAAGAAGGAATTACCGCTTTTAAGGAAAAAAGAAAACCAGCATTTAAAGGGAAATAGGAGATGAAAGTGATGAAAGCAGTTCGATTAACAGAATATGGTGGACCAGAAGTATTGAATCTAGTGGATATTGAAAAACCGGTTCCAACCGGTCATGAAGTTCTAATTGAAATAAAAGCGATTGGTGTTAACTACGCGGATACTGCACGGAGGGAAGGACAATATGTCGTAAAAACGCCGCTGCCTTTCATTCCTGGTGCTGAAATTGCGGGAGTGGTCGCTGCAGTTGGAGATCAAGTCACAAAAGTTAAGCCTGGTACAAGAATTGTCACCCTAATCGAATCAGGGGGCTACGCTGAATATGCGCTAGCAGATGAGCGTTCACTGATTCCGATTCCTGAACAATTAGATTTCCAAAATGCCGTTGCCCTTCCATTGCAAGGCTTAAGTGCTTATCATATTTTAAAAACAATGGGTCGTTTAGAAAAGGGAGAAAGCGTCCTTGTGCATGCAGCTGCAGGCGGGGTAGGAACAATTGCAGTTCAGCTAGCGAAATTGTTTGGGGCAGGAAAGGTCATTGCTACAGCAAGTTCAGCTGAAAAATTGGCGTTAGCACAAGAAATGGGCGCAGACGTACTAATTAACTATACAGAGCCAGACTGGGAACAGCAGGTTCTTGAAGCCACTGGCGGCAAAGGGGTAAATGTTGCGCTTGAAATGGTGGGCGGGGATGTTTTTAATAAAACCGTCAAATGTCTCGCCACATTTGGCCGCCTTGTTGTGTTTGGCGCTGCAAGCGGTGAGCAAAGCCGCCTCTATCCGTCATCACTGATGGCTAGAAATCAATCAGTTATCGGCTTTTTCTTACCGCAGATTATGAGGAAACCAGAATTACTGCAGCCAAGCTTAGTAGAGTTACTTACATACCTCGGTGCAGGAAAATTAAAGCTGACCATTGGCGGGGTATTCCCATTAGAGGATGCAGCAAAGGTCCATACTCTGCTGCAATCGCGAAAAACACAAGGGAAATTAATTTTAGTGCCTTAATGTTAAATAAATGTATGAAAGAGGTCTTGAAGTGATTCAAGCCTCTTTTTCTGTGGAGATATTAATAAAATATGAACAAACTATTAATTAGTAGAGAACAATTGTTTTTATGGTTGATATGCTTAAAATTTGAGATAAACTAAATAAATAGAACAATATAGGTTGCATGAGGAGCTGATCTAATTTTGAGAATATTAGTGATTGAAGATAATAAAAGTGTTTGCTCAATGATCGAAATGTTTTTTGCCAAAGAAGGCATTGATGGAGAGTTTGTCAATGATGGCCTTGAGGGATATAACCGCATTAAGGAAGGGACATGGGATGCTCTCATTATTGATTGGATGCTTCCGGGAATGGATGGAGTAACGATCTGCCGTAAAATCCGGCAAGAAAATTTTACTGTTCCAATCATTATGTTAACAGCAAAGGATAGTGAGTCAGACCAAGTGCTCGGACTTGAGATGGGAGCTGATGATTATGTAACCAAGCCATTCAGTCCGCTGACATTGATGGCGAGAATTAAGGCAGTTACACGCCGCTTCCAAACACAGGTGCCAAAAGAAAGTGACGATTTCCTACAAACTGAACACTTTAAGGTAAGTAAAAATACGAGAGAAGTGATTGTGGACGGAACACCGGTGACAAACTTAACACCGAAGGAGTTTGATTTACTTTACTATATGGTTGAACACCCCCGTCAAGTGTTTTCAAGAGAGCAGTTACTTGAACGGGTTTGGGGCTATCAGTACTACGGTGATGAACGTACAGTTGATGTCCATATTAAACGGCTGAGGAAAAAAGTCGAAACAAGCTTGCAGCCATTCTTCCATACGGTATGGGGGGTAGGGTATAAGTTTGATGAGTCAATCAAAGCGGATGAAGTTTAGATATATTTACCAACAGTTTTTTAGTCATATCAGTATCATTATTGTTGCTTTTTTGGTGTTAAGTCTTTTATTTGCCCATTATGTTGAAAATCTGGTTTATGAGAATAAAGCAAACGAGCTCATTTCTTACGGAAAGTCTATCATGTCAGAGATTGAACAAAGGCCACAAGCGACGGAGTCCATCATTAATCGATATAGCTCCGTATTAGCGACCAGAAAAATGAGCTTTAGTATGTTCGATCAATATGGAAAATTATACGCCGTTGGAAAACAGGGTCCAGCTATTGGAGGGTTATCTGACAAGGATTGGGATAAGATTTCTAAAGGGCGTACCCTTGTGGTTAATAGCGATTTTAAAAGGTTCGGTCAAGAAGGTGTTACCTTTGTTGTATTACCATATCTTGATAACGGGAACTTTATTGGCGGCATTTTATTAACCTCTCCAATTAGCGGCTCAAGTGCGATGATTCAACGTGTCAATCAGTTTATTTTGTATACCATTCTTATTGCTCTTATAGTGTCCTTTCTAATGAGTTGGTTTTTATCGAGGATTCATGTTAACCGGATTAAGCGTCTACGTGAAGCAACCTCCCTTGTCTCTGCTGGGAATTATCAAGTACACGTTTCTTCGTCCAATTTTGATGAAATTGGTGAATTAGCAAACGATTTTAATCATATGGTCGATAAAATTAATACATCGATGGAGGAAATTGAAAGTCTGGAAAATAGACGAAGGCAATTTTTGTCAGATGTTTCCCATGAAATGCGGACGCCTCTTACGACAATTAGTGGTGTAATCGAAGGTTTGAAAAATGACATGATTCCGGAAGAAGATAAAGAGCGTGGAATCAACTTAGTTAGCCAAGAAGCGAAAAGACTCATTCGCCTGGTCAATGAAAACTTGGATTATGACAAAATTCGCTCCAACCAGATTCAGTTATTTAGGGAAGACATTCAGCTCGTAGAGTTACTAGAAATTATTCAGGAACAATTATTGCCTCAAGCAGAGGATAAAAATAATCGGATAGTTATTGACGCGGCACCGGAAGTCATGGTTAATGCAGATTATGACCGTCTGATCCAAATATTAATTAATATTACCAAAAATAGCATTCAATTTACCACGAACGGGACCATTTGGCTGCGTGGAAGAACAGAGGAGAACTCAACCATTATCGAAGTGGAAGACACGGGAATTGGTATTGAACCGAATGATATCGAAAACATCTGGCGTCGTTTCTATAAAGCTGATATTTCCAGAACCAGTAACCCCTATGGTGAATTTGGGTTAGGTCTTTCAATCGTAAAGCAATTGGTTCTACTGCATAATGGAGAAATTAATGTTTTCAGTGAAGAAGGACAAGGAACAAAATTTGTGATTCGACTTCAAAAATAAGAGGGAGTATTAAGAAGCTGCGGGCCTATGCCTGGAGCTTTTTTGCGCAGTTGCGATTATATTTCTTGGATATTTCCAAAAGCCGTTATAGTTTGTTAATAATTTCTTAAGATTTGTCAGTTAAAGTAAAGACAAGTTAGAAAATCCTTAAAGGAGATTGAGTGAGATGGAATTAAAAAATGAAAATGAATTCGAAAAAAATCAACCTAATTCATCTGAGATGACTGAAAATAAAGCTGAGGAACAAGCAGCGGATACAATCAATTTCAGCCATACCGAAGAAAATTCGCATGCTGTCGATGCGACTGTAACAGTGGAGACGAAGGATTTTGTCAATCATGGGGAACAAGAAGAACCAACCGAATTCGAGCCTACCACAGAAGCGACGTTACCTCTAGAAATGGATCAAACGCGTACGACTAGCCAAGTGGATCAAAAGTATAAGAAAAAACGGAATGTAGGAGGATTTGCCTCCACACTTGCCGCTGGGGTAATTGGGTCTGTATTGACATTAGCGATTCTGCCACATACAGACTACATAAAAAATCATTTTCCGAAGGTGGAGAATCAAGGGGCAATAAGTTCACAACAAGGAACATCTGTCAAAGCAGTGGTGGCTCAGCCAACAGCCGCATCTTCTAATTCGATTGCGGATACGGTTGAAAATGTATCAAAAGCCATAGTAGGGATCGTTAATTATCAACAACAAGAGAATAATTTATATGGAAACCCTAACTCATCACAAAGTGTGGAAAGCGGATCTGGCTCGGGAGTTATTTTTCAAAAAAATAATGACACGGCGTTTATTGTCACCAATAACCACGTAGTAGAAGGGGCCTCGAAACTTGAAGTATCTTTGTTTGACGGTGAAAAGGCGACCGCAGAAGTTGTTGGCACAGATGCCTTAACGGATCTTGCGGTCTTGAAAATTGACGCTAAATACGTGACGGCAACTGCTGATTTTGGTAATTCATCCACACTCCGCCCTGGCGACCAGGTTTATGCGATTGGAAACCCGCTCGGACTCGATCTCTCAAGGACAGTCACGCAAGGTATAGTCAGTGCAACGAACAGAAGCATTGCTATCACAACATCAGCAGGAAATTGGGACACCAATGTCATTCAAACAGATGCAGCGATCAATCCAGGGAACAGTGGTGGTGCGTTAATTAACCCACAAGGGCAAGTGATTGGGATCAATAGTTTGAAAATTTCTGAGAGTGGTGTCGAAGGATTAGGCTTTGCGATTCCTAGTAATGACCTCATTCCAATTGTGAATCAATTAATTAAAAGCGGTAAAATTGACCGTCCATATCTTGGGGTAGGACTTGCAGATCTTGATCAAGTGCCACAAATGTACTGGCAAAACATGCCGAATAACACAACAAAAGGTGTTATGCTGACAAACATTGAGCCTAATTCAGCAGCTGCAAAAGCTGGGCTTCAAGTAAAGGATATTATTGTATCTATGAATGGAACGGAGATTACCAGTTCTTCAGATTTAAGAAAATATTTATATACAAAAGTTAGCAAAGGCGCTGAAATAAAATTTGGTGTTTACCGCGACGGAAAACAAATGACGATAATTGTAAAACTGTCGGAATAAGGGGAGGGAGTAGCTAGAAAAATGTCCTTATTAATGCAAAATAAAAAGACCGTTCTGATCATACTAGTGATATTAATTACGATGGGTATCTCGCTAAGTTTCGCCCTAAAGAAGGATGAGACGGTCGCAAAGTTTAATGGTGAAGCAATTAGCAAAGACGATCTTTATAGTGAAATGGTCGAACAGTATGGTGCTGCTACAGTTGATAAAATAATTGGCGATAAAATTGTTTCTGCTGAGGCTAAAAAACAAAAAGTAAATATTACTAACAGTATCCTGAATAAAGAGGTTGAAAAACTGAAAGCCTCTTATGGCGGCGAGGAAGCATTTAAACAGGCGCTTGAAAGCAACAATACTACTTTGGCTTTTCTTAAACAAGATCTAAAAAATTATTTGACCATCAAACAATTACTGGAGCCTCAAATAGAAATTACCGAAGAGGAAATGAAAACCTTTTTTGATGAAAATAAGGATTCGTTTGCCGAAGCAGAGCAAATTAAAGCAAGTCATATTCTGGTTGCCGATGAAAAAAAGGCTAATGAGGTCAAACAAAAGCTCAACGATGGCGGGGATTTTGCGGAGTTAGCCAAAAATTATTCCACTGATGATAGCACGAAGGATTCAGGCGGTGACCTTGGATATTTTGCCAAAGGGACAATGGTCACTGAATTTGAAGATGTGGCTTTTGGACTGGCAGTGGACCAAGTAAGTAAGCCAGTAAAGACTGAATATGGGTATCATATTATTAAAGTGGAGGCTAAAAAGAAGGCAAAAGAAGCAAATTATAATGACAGTAAGGAAGAAATTAAAGAAACTTTAGTGGATCAGAAAATCGATTCTGAGTACACAACCTGGCTAGAGAACAAGAAGAAGAGCTATGATATTGAAAATACATTAGAAGAAGTTTAACCCTACGATCAAGAGGTGAATAGCAAGATGAATCGGGTCGGGAAATATGCAGCAAACGATACAGTGGATGATCTTGAGTTGATGAATATGGTCTTTGAACTCCCTGAAAAGGATAAAATGATTATGTGGTCTGAAGGCTATATTGATCTTGTGATTGAGAAATTACCTGAATATGCCAGAGATGTGTTGGAGAATCGCAAGGAAAAGTGGGAAGATACGAAAGCATATTACCAAAAGAAGATTGAAGATATTATTAACCAGGAAGAGTTTAAATTGAAACAAAAGGGCGAACGGAAGGAGTTTGCCCTTTTCGTCATGGAGCGATATTCAGAATATCAATCGTTACTTTTTTTAATCTATGATGGAAATCTAAAGGAGGATGATTTTAGAAAGTTTGTCTACCGAAAAAGGCTCGGTTCACGTAAAAAGTACCTTCATTAAGCGGGTTGGCGAGATAAAGTACAAGTTGGCGGAATGATTGTCAGGTTGTTTGACCAAGTAATAAAACAACCCTGCGGTTTCCGCTAATTCTTGTTATTCGTATAATCTAAATCACCAACCCACTTTTAGGAATATGATATAAAGCAACAAAATTGGGGGTGACGTGATGGCAGTTGTGAAGGCAAGTTCATCGGATATTAATCTTTTGGCGCGATTACTTAGAGCCGAAGCTGAAGGGGAAGGCACTCAAGGAATGCTCCTTGTTGGAAACGTAGGAATAAACAGACTTCGTGCAAACTGTTCTGATTTTAAAGGTATTCGAACAATACCACAAATGGTTTATCAACCACATGCATTTGAAGCGACGACAAAAGGATATTTTTATCAACGAGCTAGGACTTCAGAAAGACGTTTGGCACAAAAAGTCATTAACGGTGAAAGGTATTGGCCGGCAAAATTCAGCCTTTGGTATTTTAAGCCACCGGGAGATTGCCCGCAAACTTGGTATAATCAACCTTTTGTAGCTAGGTTTAAACTGCATTGTTTTTATCAACCGACTGCAGAAGAGTGTGAAAGTGTTTATAATACCTTTGCGTAACAATGGAGCCGTCTATTTGCGGCTTCTTTTTATTTTGGTGGCAAGCTATTGCTTTTCGGAAGGGGCATTTTTCCTTATAATAAGAGATGTTTCTTAATTAAAGGGTGGGTTCGTATGGATATTAATTTTTCTTTAAAGCAAGTGTTGCTCCTTCTAATCGTTACTTTGACAGGGGTGGTTTGGTCAGTTATCTTTCATCACCCACTTGTGGCAGGTTTTTTTCCAGGCTACCTCATTCTTGTTTGGTTAGCAAAGAAAAAAGATATATCGATAAAACAAATACTACATATTAGTATTTTGGGTGTGAATAAAACGAGAATTGTCATCTTAATTCTTTTCTTGGTTAGTTTCTTGCTGCCATCTTGGTACTTATCAGGTACCATTCAGCAAATGGTGAAAATCGCCTTGCATTTTATCATACCAAATCATTTTTTTGTCTTATCGTTTCTTTGCACAATGGTATTTTCGATGCTACTTGGAACGACTGTTGGGACATTGAGTGCGATTGGTATACCTATTATTGGGACGGCAATCGTTCTTCACCTTCCTGTTGAAATGGTAGCTGGCGCATTGGTTTCAGGAGCGTTTGTAGGCGATCGGACCTCGCCGTTTTCAAGTGCACATCAACTTTTGTCACATACGGTTGAATTGCCGGTGAAAAGACAATGGAATGCGATGCTTGTTACCACGCTTTTGGCTATTATTTTATGCTTTTGCTTTTATGGAATGGCTGACTATCTGATCTCTGAAACAACTGCTTCAAATTCCCAACCACTAAGTTTGCATGAAATTTCATTGATTAAATTAATCCCGCCAATCATCTTAATCGTATTTGTCCTTTTACAGTTTAGTATCATTTATGCTTTCTTAACTAGTATTCTATTAGCTTCGGTGATTGCATTATTCGGTGGAATTTCATATACAAAACTCTTTTTTTCTTTGTGGGGTGGCATTGATGGGCTTGGGGGAGGATTCCTTCATATGTATGAATTGCTCCTATTTTTAGCCTTGGCAGGGGCATATAATGGCCTTTTAGAAGAAATGAATGTCATTCAGCCTTATTTAGATAAATGGTTACAATCATCTCGATCTCTGACTGGTGACACGCTTAAAACTCTTTTGGCGACATTTTTGATCACTTTAATAGCAGCAAATCAAACCCTGCCCATTATTCTAACAGGGAGATCCTTCCTTCCTCATTGGTCTAGTAACTATGGAAAAGAAGAGCTAGCTAGAGTGATGGGGGATTCGACGATGCTGTTTCCGGGGATGGTCCCGTGGAGTGTTCTCGCCATCATGTGCAGCACGATCGTTGGTATACCGATCATGGATTATCTGCCATTTGCGCTATTTTTATGGATTTTACCCATTTTAACGATATTAGTTTCCTTAGTAAAACAAGCCCGAAAATCCAAACCAAATCGAACAGCGATTGCTTAAAAAACGGAGTCTTTTGCGTCTCCGTATTTTCGGTTTTTGAGGTTAAAAGAGAATCCCTTTGAATGAAGTACCACTATCTTTCATATTAGTGGTAGTAAAGAACTTGGACAAGGGATGATCACATGCTGAAAAAATTGGCTATAATCGGATTTGGAAGCACCATGATTGGGATTGGCGTTAACGGGTTTATCCTTCCTTTGCATTTAATTAATGGAGGATTTTTAGGTATTAGCCTGTTGTTAAAATATATTTGGGGTTTTAAAACCGGAATCACGTTTATCTTTCTTAATATCCCCGTTTATATGTTCGCCTTTAAATCTGACCCCATTTATTTTATCAATGGTGTAATAGGAGCGCTTTGTACCGGTCTTATGATTGAATTATTCATGCCTTTAAATGGAATATTTCATCTACCCATCCTTAGTAGTGTTATTGTAGGAGCAGTGATTATTGGGAGTGGGGTTGGGGTAATGCTAAGAAATCATATTAGTCCAGGGGGTATGGACCTGCTAGCACTGATCATTGCCAAATGGTCAAAAGTGAATGTTGGCGTCATTATGTTTGCGATGGATGCCGTTATCATTATTACCGGCCTCTTTCTCCTTCAGGATGTGAAACTTTTTTATTCGCTGATTATCGTAGCGATTGTTGGACTACTAGCAAGTCTGATTACCACTATTTCCATTGAGCGGAACTAAATAAAGTAAATATTACATAATGTTGGAACAATTGGTAAATCTAAGAAGTATAGGTAAATAAGGAGATTTATTATGAAACCCATCAGTGATCATCTCAAGGGAAATTTAAAGGTTTTATTTGTTGGCTTTAATCCAAGCATTCGCTCAAGTGAACTGGGGCATCATTATGCTAATCCCAACAATCGTTTTTGGAGGATCTTGTATGAAGCGGGGATAACGCCGAGGAAATATGAAGCAACTGAAGATGCGAAACTTTTAGATTTAGGATATGGGTTTACAAATATCGTTCAAAGGCCGACAAAGGCAGCGGATGAAATTACGAAAGAGGAGTACGTGGACGGAAGAGAAATCTTAAAGAAAAAGGTCGAACAGTTAATGCCGCAGGTAGTTTGCTTTGTTGGAAAGGGAGTTTACCAGCAATACAGTGGTTTAAAAGTGATTCAGTGGGGGAAGCAGCCCAACGGATTTGTACCTGGAGTGGTTGATTTCGTTGCTCCTTCTTCAAGTGGTCTGGTTCGAATGAAAATGGAGGAAATTGTTGATATCTATAAAGGGCTTGTCCCGTTCCTAACACAATAAAACATCGACGGAAATTAAACTAATGCCGTCGATGTTTTGTTCTTTTTACGACTCGAATTTTTTATGATAATGTGACATAGCCATGAGAGGGAAAATGTAGCGATAGCTATGATAGTGAATGTAAAAACCACCGGCCATCCCTTGACCTTTTGGATAATTAGTGGTCCAATCTTGTTTTTCAAGTGACGTTAATAAATAGGAAATCCCCTTTCGAATCTGTGTGGTTGGTTTTTCTGAAGTGGTTAGCAGGGTATCGAGTGCCCAAGCTGTGTGCGTTAAGGTACTTGCTCGTAATGGCACATATGCTTTTTCGCTATCACTATGGCATGACTCTCCCCAGCCGCCATCCTCATTTTGAATCCCTTGTATCCAAATCACTGCCTTTTGGATTGCTGTATGACTAGTAGGGACCCCTGCGGCTAATAAACCAGTTATTGCTCCCCAAGTTCCGTATAAATAACAAATCCCCCATCTTCCATACCAAGAACCATCCTTCAGTTGATTTTTCAAAAGCCAGTTGACCCCTTTATTGATCGCATTGTGGTCTCTTGATAAATTCGTGTAATTCCCCAAAAATTCTAAGGTTCGCCCTGTGATGTCTGCACAAGAAGGATCTGTTAGTAAAAATTCGCCCTTTTCAAGTGGGAGGAATTCGAATAATTTTGTATCGATGTTCTTTTCAAACGCTGCCCAGCCTCCATCGTCATTTTGCATGGATAAAAGCCAATCCAGACCTCGGTCCCAAGCATGTCTTTCATGCAGAACATTTCTTGAAATAGCTCGGAGCGAGGCAGTTGTATCATCGACATCCGGATTCATCGTATTTACATCGGAAAACCCCCAGCCGCCGGGCATTGTCTTTGGATTATGAATTACCCAATCCCCGAATTTATGATGCTGATGGTCTAACAGGTAACGATTGGCCTTCGTGACCATTGGATCGTCTGCTAAAACACCAGCTGACTGGAGGGCATAACCAATCAATGAAGTATTCCAGACATTCGCTGTCGTGTACTGCATATGGGGGCTCCCGTTGATATCGCATTTCATTGCAATCAAACCTTTCACGGCCTTTGATATCACCGGATCCGTTTTCTTATATCCTAGGGAGAGTAGGGCAAAAATCATTAAAAAGGTACTACTGTAGTAACTGTAAAAGGTGCCATCTGGTTCAAGGTGGTCCAACATATATTTTTTGGCCCGTTCTATCGCTAGATGATGGAGCTGCTCGGGTAGACCCATTAATCTTTTAACTCCCTCCTCGATAAATGACATCAATGAACGATATTCAGCAGATCGAAACCAAGGTTTTTCCTGATTACGGTGTAGATGTAGTTCTGAAAGATTAGGGCTTTTCTTTGTCTTAATAAAAAACTTTTTGTCGGCGAGAAGAATAATCGGAGTAAGATTGGCTCTGCCAAAGACAGAAAAGGAATAGAAATTAATCGGAAAGTAGTGTGGCAAGAGTAAGAATTCAACCCGAAGAGGAGAAAAATCTGGCCATATATATTGACCGGTTAAAGAAAGCATCACTTTTGTAAAGATACTAACTTCCTCTAAGCCGCCTTTGGAGAAAATAAATCTTTTCGCAGCCCGCAATCGTTTGTCATCCTTCTTAACATACCCCGAATATAACAAGGCGTAATAAGCTTCCACGGTCGCGCTGAGGTTCCCTTCGTCTTCATCATAATAAAGCTTCCATACTCCATTTTCACCCTGTTTACTAAAGATCCTCGAAACCAAGCCTTGAATTAATTCTTCATCATTTAATTCCAATGTCCGCAATAAAATGATCATATAGGCATCTGTTGACTGTCCTGTTTCAAAGGGGTAATTCCAAGATCCATCGGGAGATTGGTCTTTCCGAAGCTTCTTAATAATCCAATCGATGCCTTTTTTTGTATTGCTCATAAGTAAGTACTCATTCCTCTCCCAGAAAATTATTCTCATTCATACATATTCCATAGGTGGAAGGAGAATACGCAAAGGAGGTAATGTGCCATATTTTTTAAGAGAAATCGCGAGAAGTCACCACTTGAATATATAAGGGAAGAATTAAAAATGAAGGGAAAACAATCAAGTTTGCCGCCAAAAATAACGAGTGGGGAAGCGAGCCTTTTAGAACAAATAAAGACTGAGACAATGGAGCATAACTTAAATAATGTCACTAGAACGAAGGCATACCTTGACTTTTACCTTCACTTCCCTGAAATCCATTGGGCCTTTCTCGGGCATATGGTCTCCCGGAACGGGGGCTGGAATATGACCGACCTGAAAGGAGAATTTCTCACCCGTTTACTCTCGAAAAAAGAAAGAGAAACTTTTTTTGCTTTTTTAGAGCGTGGGAATTGGCTCATTTTCCAAGACGTCTATCCGCAATTTTTGTTGTATAGGGAAAGCTTAAAGCAACATAAACCGTTATTTCATTTAAGTTCTTATCTAAATATTTCTACCTTTATGGAAACGATTTGGAATCACTTTTGGCTTCATCAAGAAACCTATATTCTTGCCATTGCGTTGATCATAAATGAACAGAGTTATTTGGAAAAAAGAGTGGTTCAGAATCCACTTTTTCAAAAAGGAGTGTTAAATAAATTTGAATTTATTCTCCAGGACTTGCTTTCTTTTAACCATATCCTCTTTCCCTATGGAAAAAGAAACCTTGCTGGGCAAACACTTCATCAGTTTGAGTCATTGAATGAACGAATTTTACTTGGAAAAAGATTATATGATGTCCTTTTTAAAAAAAAGGAGCGTTTAAAACTAGTCTTGGAATGGGCTAAAACCCATCCTCATTCAGGCTCCAGAAAGGATTACTGGCCGCATATTTTTAATAGCATCAACGAGGGAATACCTGGCTTTGCCTATCAAACCCGCTTAAAGGCCTGTCAGCTCCGGCCGCGAGCAAGGAAAATTTATAGTCCAGCCCTTGAATACGCTTGGAAGAATGTAAGTCAAACGGAGGCTGAAGAAGGGGACTGGTTTGAAGATGAACGTGTTGTGGATTATTTAATGGATGACAATGAAAAAATTGACGGGGAGATTAAAAATGAATACTGTAAAACACTTGAACGACTCGAGCTCGCTGCCATCGCCAAAAAAGCCATATCGATTTTGGACTAACCCATCTCTTGCAGCCGTATTTTTGGCTTCCTTGCTCGCTACGTATTTAGATCTTTTTTTCGTTGGGAAACACATATATCGGTTCCCCTTGAGGCCGATGCCAACTATTTTCTCCATTAATATTGTATTTACACTCGTTGTGCTCCCGGTGTTGGTTTTCGCCTTTCTTCGGGTTATGGACCAAGTGAATAAATGGGGAAAACTAGGCCTGATCGTCTTTATTAGTCTTTTGATGCCCATTCTTGAAAAATTAACGGAAGTGTTCGGCTGGTTTGATCACACTGAGAACTGGTCACATCTCTACACGTTCTTTGGTTACCTGTTATTTTTAACGATTATTTATTCTTTCTACACTTGGATGGCTATACGAAAAGGCTAACATACAAAAAGCCGAGACTTTCGTCTCGGCTTTCGTGATGTAACAGATTGTTACACCTTGCCCCTTCCGTCCGTACAGTGGTTAAGTGTCCCGCAACAAGCGAATGTTCGGAAGGGGTACTATTATATTACCACAACCATAGGAGAAATATTACTGAAAGGAAGAAATTTGGTGTTTCAAACTTTCATTTCTTTTTTGAAAAGTGTATGATAAAAATGATTTTTACATAAAGGAGTGTTTTCAATGGCGAAAAAAGGTCATTTTTTGATGGAAAACGGAGAAAAAATTGAATTTGATTTATATCCGGAAGCAGCACCAGGGACAGTTGAGAATTTTGAATCATTAGTAAACAAAGGGTTTTACAATGGATTAACATTCCACCGAGTTATTCCTGGATTTGTAAGTCAAGGAGGCTGTCCTGAAGGACGTGGAACTGGTGGACCTGGTTACACAATTAAATGTGAAACAGAAGGGAATCCTCACAAACATGTACCTGGTGCATTATCCATGGCACATGCAGGCAAAAACACTGGAGGAAGCCAATTCTTTATCGTTCACGAATCACAGCCGCATCTAAACGGTGTTCATACCGTGTTTGGACAAGTGACTTCTGGGCTTGAAACTGCAAAATCCATGCGCAATGGTGATAAAATGGTAGAAGTAAAGGTATATGATCAAGAATAGATAACTCAGGAGGGCTCTTGCAGCTCTCTTTTTTTTGTCTAATTTATAATCACTTAGGGCAAATTAACCTCTAAGATCAAAGTTGGGGGTCATTTATGAAAAAGTTTATTTATATGCTTATTCCATTCATGGTATTTTCATTTCAACAATCGACATCGGCCGAAAAAAATGAACCCAAAGAACTAAAGGCTGCGATTATCATTGATGATTTCGGCGGTGGAACAGGTGGAGTGCGTGACTTCCTTGAAGGAGAAATTCCGATTACTGCTGCAGTCATGCCGTTTACGGAAAACTCGACAGAACATGCGGAATGGGCCCATAAATATGGCATCGAAGTAATGATTCATTTATCCATGGAACCGAAAAGAGGAAAAAGATCTTGGCTTGGGCCAAGGCCAATTACGAATGACCTTTCACCAGCCGAAGTAAGACAAATTGTAGAGGATGCGATAAAAGATGTTCCATATGCTGTAGGCATCAATAACCATATGGGCTCACTTGCGGTTGAAAATAAAGAAATAGTTCGTGCAATTGTTGAGGTTGCTAAGGAAAGAAGATTATTTATTATCGATAGTGCCACTAGTCCAAATACGAAATTTCCCGAAATAGCCAAAGAGCTTGGTGTACCCATCCTTAAAAGAGATGTATTTCTAGACGACATATCCTCCTCAGCGCATGTTCGAAAACAAATGATTAGACTAGCGAAGGTTACTGAAATAAAAGGTACAGGTATTGCTATTGGGCATGTAGGTATAACCGGAAAAGTATGTTCGATTGGTGTCTTTCAGTCGATGGACGAATTTAATAAACGAAAAATAAAAATAGTCTCTGTTTCCAAGCTGTTTTCCGGCAAATTACCTGAAAAGTATTTTATACCATATAAAAAAGGCAACTGAGTGAAGTGACCTCGCATAAGTCGGACTAATAATCCATCTTATGAGGGGTTTTTCAAATTTCTTTCCCAAATCCTCCTTAACTGATAAAATGTCTCCTATCAAACACTAATAAATAACCAGTTAGCAAGGGAGAAGGAATCGTTCACATGAAACTAGTATCTTGGAATGTCAATGGCCTTAGGGCATGCGTTAAAAAAGGTTTTTTGGATTATTTTAATGAAGTGGATGCAGACATTTTTTGTGTGCAGGAAACAAAGCTGCAAGAAGGGCAAATTAGTCTTGAATTGGCTGGGTATCACCAATATTGGAATTATGCAATTAAGAAAGGCTACTCCGGTACAGCAGTGTTTACTAAGAACAAACCGCTTTCTGTTCGATATGGGGTAGGAGCTGATGAGACTGAAGGGGAAGGAAGAATTCTTACATTAGAGTTTGACGATTTTTTCTTAGTTAATGTCTATACCCCTAATTCACAAAGAGATTTAGCGAGAATCAACTACCGTTTGGACTGGGAGGATCGTATTCTTCAGCACTTGAAAGAATTAGATGAACTGAAACCCGTCGTCTTATGCGGGGATTTGAATGTCGCCCATCAGGAAATTGACCTGCGAAATCCAAAATCCAATAATGGGAATTCCGGGTTTACGGAAGAAGAACGGGGGAAAATGACCTCTCTACTTGCTGAAGGCTTTGTTGACAGCTACCGTCATTTTAATCCGGAGCAGGAAGGTGCTTATACCTGGTGGTCCTACATGGCGAAAGTCAGGGAAAAAAATATTGGCTGGCGGATTGATTACTTTATTGTTTCCGAAAGATTGCGGGAACGCCTCAAGAATGTGGATATTCATTGCAATGTGATGGGGAGTGACCACTGCCCGGTAATTCTTGAAATGGATTGATAAATTCAATTAGTTCTTCTTATTGTAAAACATAAAATACCTGTCATTTTCTTTATGAAGTAACTGCTTTATTGTTATTAAATAGAAGTCACGGAGGGGAGAAATGACATGGATATCAAAAAGGATGTACAACAACAGTTTGGAAAAAGTGCAGATTCCTATGTTAGTAGTGCTATCCACAAAGATGGCAATGACTTACAAAAGCTTTTAGAAATGGCGATGACGACCGGTGAAGAAGAATTATTGGATGTTGCCACAGGCGGTGGTCATACTGCCAATGCTTTTGCATCTGGTGTAAAAAAAGTAACGGCAGTAGATTTGACACCAGAAATGTTAGCCGCAGCTCAAAAATATATCATAGGTAATGGACATCAAAATGTCGAGTTTATAATAGGGGATGCAGAAGTTCTTCCCTTTTCTGAGGGAGTATTTGATATTGTAACTTGCCGGATTGCTCCACATCATTTTCCAAATGTAAATAAGTTTGTGGATGAAGTCCACCGCGTTCTCAAGCCATCAGGTCAGTTTTTACTTGATGATAATGTCGTTCCAGAAGAAGAGGACTATGATCTATTTTATAATACCATCGAAAAATGGCGGGATTACAGTCATTTCCGGGCCTGGAAGAAGAGTGAATGGCTCCGGATGCTTGAAATTTCCGGTTTTGAAATTTTTGAATGGCACCGCTTTGAAAAAACCTTTCATTACGAACCATGGTGTAATCGCATGAACTTACCTGAAGATGAAAAGGATAAATTAACTCAATTCATTCTGAGTGCATCCCCGAAAGTAAAAGAGAAATTTAAAATTATCATAAAAGATAATCAAATTATCTCTTTCGTCGGGGAAGCCGTCATATTAAGGGCGATTAAATGGTGAAAAAACCCTTTGCATTAAAAGAGGATTTCTCTTTTTGCAAAGGGTTTTCGAATTAAACATCGTTAAGTGCAGTTCCAATCACATCAAATTCAGGCAATTTCTCATCCAAAACCGATTGATTTTGCTCTTGTTCCACAGGAGTAACCAATCCACTTTCATCGTCTTTTTTTATACTCAATTTATAGTCATCTCCTTTATGATAAGAACGGAATACTAAAAGTATTTTTTCCTATTAATTCTTATCTAAACCTATTTAATAATCTTTTCTGATTTTCCCATTACAAAGTGCTATATAATTTATAGGCTATGTTAAAGATCATTGTTGATTTTGGCACATGTTGATTGGAGCGGAAGGCGCGAAGACTCCTGCGGGAGGACGGGGCCGAGGAGGCTCCCCGGACCGCCCGCGGAAAGCGAAGCGCCTGAAGCGGAAATCAACAGCCAAGTCTAACACAGCCTTTTTATAAAAAATCGAAAAGAAATGGTTGACGAATTAGTGATGGGGTAGTACAATATTCATTGTCGCTGCTACGGAATAACTAGTTTAAGAGATGTAAGAAATTATTTCGAATGAAGTTGACATTAAAAAAGTGATATGCTAGAATAATAAAAGTCGCTAATCACTTGATTGGATGACAAACAAGAATAATAGATTTGTTCTTTGAAAACTAAACAAACAAAATCGTGCAAACAAACAAAAATTTTAGTTTCAATTAAGAAACTAAGCCAACGTAACAAATGAGCTAATCAACTTTCTTGGAGAGTTTGATCCTGGCTCAGGACGAACGCTGGCGGCGTGCCTAATACATGCAA